>CAYXGV010000001.1:0-41439 GCA_964464685.1 uncultured Gammaproteobacteria bacterium
ATTTCATACACCCATCATACCACTTCCCCACCCTTCCAGTCAACCAAACAAAAAAACCATTCAAAAAAGTGGAGATTTATGTGTTGTGGATAACTATTGACAAAAACATCATTTTGTAGTATATTATATATACCTGCCCGAGTTGATTCGGGAAGACTTTCCACAAAGGCCTGATTATATCAGGTCTTTGTTTTTTTTATAAGTACAATATCTTTTTTAATTTGTTGAGCATTAACTACTAAATCTGCTGTTTTTCTTAATTTTGTAGTAATATAACCACCCTTAAAAATAATAATTTTTTTACCTTTTTTACTTAAAAAATTATTTAGATAAACAAAATCGGCATCACCAGAAAAAATGCAGAATGTATCATAATGTTCCATCATTTTTATAGCGTCAACGGCAATTTCAACATCAAAATTGCATTTTCTAATTTCTACAAATTTTTTACCTTCATCATCTGTTTTTTCATGTTTTACTATACCATCTTCTAAAGTTAGGTAATGTTTTATCTTTTGTACATCTTTAGTTATTACATTTCTGCTATCAAATAAAATTCTAAGTGCATCAGTAAATCTACACGAGCCATCATTCATAGGATCTTCGCCATAATAAACTTTGACTTTTTTACTGATAAAATTTGTAAAATTATTTAATTTGTCTATATCAATTCCTAAACACTGATCTTCTGCTAGTGGTCTATTATTCCAATCTTGTCTGTCTTTCTCAAACCATTTATTTACATTAGAAAAATCAATAAAGATAAAAATACGACCGTATTCATCACCGATATCTAGACCTTCACGTATTATCTTTTCCTTAAAATTTTGTATATCCATATTAAATGTAAATCCGACGATCCTCACTTCCAATCACTAATAATAATATTTTTTCCTTTCCGCTCAAGAAACAACTTCTGTCTCTCTCTGATTTTTAATTCCTTAACAATATCCATCGGAATTACGACTGACAAGCTCCGCTTGCCGACACGAGTTACTTTTCTTATGTATTTTTTCATATATTTTCTTGTTACGTAGCACGCTACGTAGCAGATTATTAATTATATTTTTATCCTAATATTTCAATCTACAGCTTAAGACTTATAACTTAGAATTGCTATACACCCAATACTTGAGCAAGAAAAAATTCCAACTAACCGACAGAGCAATATTAGCCACCCTAACCAGACGGTAATCAAAACCAATCTTTTTACTAAACACAAACATTATAATTACCGCCAGTAAATAATTGAAAGCAAACAAAATCATATATCTAACAAATTGTTTGTGGGGTAATTCTTTATTTTTAAATGACCAATATTTATTCAAAGTAAAATTATAAGCCACAAGTATAATTTGATTTAAAATCACTGCCAAAGTCGCACCTAAACCAAATTTTTCTTTAAAAAAAACCAGAGTACCGATATCTAAAAATAAACCGGAAATACCAATTACAAAGTACTTACCAAATTCAAAACGCACACCCCAGAAATAAGATAGTAACTTTCTAAACATATTTTATCACTTATCATTTATCATTTCTATTCAGCATATGATAGATGATAAATAATGGATGGTATTAATTTATTTGTATCCTTGTAACTTGTATCATTGTTTCCTTATTCCAATACCGCTTTAATCCTTCTAATACCTGCTGAAGATGATTCCTCTTTTTTTATTACAAAATGACCCAGATTTCCAATGTGTTCTACATGTGGTCCACCACAAATCTCACGACTCACATAATTATCATCGGCACCGATGGTATAAACTTTTACTCTATCACCATATTTATCACCAAACAAACCAATCGCCCCTTTGGCCTTGGCTTCTTCCACTGTCATTTCTTCAAGACTAACTGGTAAATCTTTTTCTATAGCGTCATTAACAATTTTTTCTACTGCTTGTATTTGTTCGGGGGTCATTTTGTCTGGATGAGTAAAATCAAATCGCAAACGCTCGGCAGTAATATTACTCCCCTTTTGAGCAACATGATCTCCCAAAACTTTTCGCAAGGCACTATGCAACAAATGAGTAGCAGTGTGGTATTTGGTACTCATTTCACCATGATCAGCCAGACCCCCTTTGAATTTTTGTTCAGCACCAGACCGTGACAATTCCTGGTGTTTTTTCATATCTCTTTCAAAAGCTCCAATATCAACTTCAAGTCCTTTTTCTTTTGCTAACTCAATAATCAACTCAATAGGAAATCCATACGTTGTATACAAAGTAAAAACAGAATGAGATGCTAATTTTTTATCCACAGACACTCCATTTATACGTGTTTCAATTATAGTCCTAAATTCTTTCATACCTTTTTCTAAAGTTTTAGAAAACTTTTCTTCTTCTTTTTTTAATTCTCCCAAAATCAATGCTTTTTTTTCTAACAAATCTGGATATATATCTTGATATAAATCTATATAACTTTCAGCAATATGTTTTGTAAATAATTCCCCCACTCCCAAATCATTTCCAAATCGAACCGCTCGACGAATTAAACGACGGGTAAAATAGCCTTGATCTTTGTTGGAAGGTATAGCTCCATCAGCAATCAAAAACGTAGCCGCTCGCAAATGATCCAAAATTACTCGGTACGCATAGGTTTCTTTTTTGTCTACTCCATATTTCTTACCACTCAATTCCTCAATAGTATTTTTGGCATTTTCAAAAATATCCAGTGCAAAAATATCAGGATTATCCAGAAGCGCCATCCCCATGCGTTCTAGCCCACCACCAAAATCAACATTTGGCTGGGCTAACTTTTCAAAACCATTTGCCACCTTTTTATACTGCATGAACACATTATTTCCAATTTCTACAAATCGTCCGCAATCACAATTTGGATGACAAGGCTCATCTTTCCACTCTGATTTTTTGTGCAATCCCAAATGTTCTCCAAAATCCCAAAACATCTCGCTATCAGGTCCACCTGGTTCACCTTCTGGCATATTTTCTGGCACACCGGTCCGACTCCACCAATTTTTCTTTGCACTATAATAAAATATTCTACCGCCTTGCATACCATTTTCTCCAGCATCATCAACAATACCTGCTGTTATATTTTTTGTAGCAAATAAATCCTGCCAAATTTTTGCAGACTCTTCATCTTTTGGAATATCATTTTTTTCGTCACCAATAAAACAAGTAATATACAATCTACTTGGATCAATACCAATTTCACTTGTTAAAAATTCAAACATCCATTCAATTTGTTCTTTTTTAAAATAATCACCCAGTGACCAATTTCCAAGCATTTCAAAAAATGTAGTGTGACGATTGTCCCCCACCTCATCCATATCTACAGCCCGAAAACATTTTTGAGAATCAGTGATACGAGTACCCTGTGGATGTTTTTCACCCAAAAGATATGGCACCATGGGTTGCATGCCTGATCCAGTAAATAATGTTGTTGGATCATTTTCTGGAATCAAAGAAGCCGAAGATATTGCAGTATGATCTAATTTTCCGCCTCGGGTAGAAAAAAAATCTAAATATTTTTGTCGAAGTTCATTCGTAGTCATAAAAAAAATTATAGCTTGTAAAATAAAAACTTTATTGGCTTTATAAACTTTTTAATTATTTTAGATACTTAAAAGCAAAAAATACCATAATACCAACCAAAATTAAAAGTGGCAAAGCCGAATAAATAAAACTACTGAGATTAATAGAAGATTCCATAAAGAATAAATTAAGATTAATTTAAATATATTTTAACCCTAAAAAAGAATAAAGTCAATTGATTATTGACTTTTGTCAACCAATATGTTAACATTAAAAAGTTCTTTTAATTATGCTTCTTTTTGTGTGAACCATCCCAATTATTCCTACCGCGTCCAGGAGAGAATGTTGGGACGGCTCTCTCCAAAGCACAAGAAGAAGCAAGTGGTCTTTTGTCACCCAACCTTGGGATTCTTCAGGCATGTCTAATCCCAATCCACGAGACCACCCAGGTCAAGGTCGCAACACTGGGCTGACAAAAGACAAGGGTAATCCGGCACGCCACCACAAGGAGGTTTTGCGTGCCGGATCCCTCCTTTCTTTTTAAATTATATATCTAATTCTAAAACTGTTAATAACAGTTTATTTTTTTATTTAACTACTCCTCCACCCAAACAGGTCTTCGCTACGCTACGCCCTGTAAACTTTTCTTCCTTACCACATAAAACTTTGTCACCTGGCATATAAAAAACACAAAACTGTCCCGGTGTAACCGCCCGCTGTGGCTTTTCAAATTTGATCAAATATCTATCCGCATAATACGCGTCATCCGCATATAATCCGTGTATCTGTGTCATTAAGCATTTTTGCATTTCTTGCCTATGTCTCATTCTCACTTCGCACTCAAAAGGCATTTTTGGCGCAACACCAGCAATCCAATTAACATCTTCCACCTCAATTTCTTTTTTAAAAAGTAGCGGATCATCTTCACAACCTACAACTAATTCATTATTTTCAAATAGTTTATCTACCACAAACAAAGGCTTGGTTTCACTACTATGAACTCTGGACTCTGAGCTAAGAACTCCAACATGTCGTTGTCCAATAGTATAAAATGGCAGACCAATGTGTTCTCCCAAAACCGTACCGTCACTTAATATTATTTTACCCGGAGTTGGTTTTATTTCGTGTTGTAAAAAATCTTTCATATCGACTTCACCAACAAAACAAATCCCCATACTCTCTTCTTTGTTTGCTGTCGGCAAATCAAATTTCTTGGCTAACACTCTCACTTCATCTTTTGTATAATTTCCCAACGGAAATAACGTATATGATAATTGTTCTTGATTCAACTGATGTAAAAAATATGTCTGATCTTTGTTTTTATCCTTGGCTTGACATAGATAATATGTTGGCATCCGTAAATCAGGATTATCCGTAATCCGTAAGTTTGCATAGTGCCCTGTCGCCATCTTATCAAACCCCAACTCTCTCGCCTTCTCAAGCCAAAACCCAAATTTTACCCACCGGTTACACATCACATCCGGATTTGGCGTTCGGCCTTTTTTATACTCATCATACATGTATTTTAAAACAGTCTCTTTATATTCTTTTACAAAATTTAACTTCAAAAACGGAATACCAAGTTTAGCAGCCACTCGCACCGCATCCCTATAATCCGACACCCAACATCTTGTATTCGTATTATCCGCATAATCCGCATCATCCGCATATAAATCCGCGTCATCCGTGTCATCCGTGTCATAATTAATCATGTATGCCCCAGTCACATCATAACCTTGTTCAACCAAAAGAGCCGCCACTACCGAAGAGTCAACTCCACCCGACATACAAACTAAAATTTTTTCTTTTTTACTTTTCATAAAAATATATAAACTTATCAATATTCTAGCTCAAATCTAAGAAAAAATCAAGTACCAAAAACTCCTCGCGTTAGCGAGGAGTCCATTGTTTTCCAAGATGTTAGGCATCATTACGGCGAGCCAACATGCAATCTCTGCAATAAACTGGCTTGTCACCGGTAGGTTGGAATGGAAGCTGAGAGATGTGAACGCCACATCCAGCACAATCCAAATCTACATCAAACATCTGGCGTTGTGGTTGAGGACCACGACTGTCGGTACGTTTATTGCGATATTCGCGATTACATTCAGAACAATAAACTGGACGATCACCAGATGGTTGGAAGGGCAATTGTGAGATGTGGGTGCCACACTTGGCACATTTTAAATCCACATCATACATTTGTCTGTCTCCAAAATTCATATATGATATACTTTTGTATTCCCAAAAATGTTTGAGAAAATTTGTTATGTTCGACCTATTATTTGGGAACTACTTATTTTACGTCTTTTGATTTTGAAGAAGACAAATGTTTGTTACCCATAACCACATTATACTATTGCTTTGAAAAGAAGTCAAGCATTGGCTAATTCCACCGCTTTTTCAAAGGACTTATTTAATATTTCTTGCCATATTTTTTCCAAATTTACAGTTTGCAACACTTTTAGTCCAGCCTCGGTTGTTCCCCCTTTTGAGCTTACCTGTTTACGCAAACCGGAAACTTCACTATCAGCTTGTAACAAATCATTAGCCCCATCTATAGTCTGCAACAAAAGCATTTTTGACTCTTTTTCAGAAAAACCAAACTCCTCCACTGCCTTCAACCACTCTTCAACCACAGCAAAGAAAAAACCTGGACCACTCCCAGAAACTGCTGTGGCTTTATTTATTTTTTCTTCAGTATCAACAAATAATTCTTTCCCAATTACATTCAATAATTTAATAATCGCTTCTTTAGCTTGTTCGTCAACTTTGTGTAAACAAGTCCAAACCGTCATTGACTTCCCCACTCTAGCACCAAGATTTGGCATAGTCCGAACAACTTTTTCTACTGCTAATTCGTTCTTAATTTTTTCCATATTAACTCCAGCCATGACTGACATTACTAAAACATCTGGTTTTAATAAACCTTTAATTTCTTTTGCAACTTCTAGAAAATTTTGTGGCTTGACTGCCAAAATAACTAGGTCAGAATTTTCTACCGCCAGTTTATTATCTGAACCAAAATTAATATTTGAAAAATTTAGCCTTAACTCATCTACACTTTCTCCAGAACCAACCGTGGCAGTAATTTGTGATTCGGAAAAAACTTTTTGACAAGCAGACAAAAATATTTTTCCCATTGTACCTGCTCCTATAATTGTTATTTTCATAAATTTTACTTAGGCAAACACCATAATATTATCAGCATGCATCACCTGCACACCTTTTTGATTTTTAAAATCGTCATGAATTAAATCTTTTGAATCAATGTCTACCACGCCGAAAGCGATTCCCTCTCTTTTTAAATTTACTAATTCTACAATTTCGCCTTTATTAAATTCACCAAATATTTTTTTTATGCCTACTGCCAACAAACTTTTGCCTGCCCCCAAAGCACCTACTGCTCCATTGTCCACTTCAATACTAGCAGCCGAACTTTTTGCTGCCAAAATCCACCTATCTCGATTTTTTATTTCTCCTTTCATTTTCCTTGCAGAAAACAGTGTACCAACTTCTTCGTTATTCAAGGCTTGGACAATTTGTTCTTTTTTGAGACCATTTATAATTTGTGTTTCTATGCCAACAGCAGTAGTAAGACGAATGGTCTTTAATTTGCTAATCATTCCACCACGACCGGAAGTGGAAATTTCTTTAGAACAATATTTCATTAGTTCAGCATTAACATTTTCAACTTTTTTAATAAGCTCAGCTGATTCATCTTTTGTTGGATCGGTCTTGTACAAACCGTCAACACTACTCAAGATTAGTAATTTGTCTGCAGAAAAAGCAATTGCCAAGGCAGACGCCAAACTATCATTATCACCGAAACTCCAATCTGATCCAACCACCAAAGCATCGTTTTCATTAACAATTGGCACAACATTTTTTTGAAGCATTATATCAATAGTTTTTTGCAATTGTAAAAACAATTCTCGCTTTACTAGATATGGACGAGACAAAAGTAATTCAGAAACTTTTAAATCTAATTTTTCTCCAATTTCCAAATAACCAGACATCAATCTCATCTGCCCCAAAGAAGCTGACAATCTTTTATCAACTTCTTCATCAAAAATATGCTTGCCAACGGCAATAGCACCAGAGCTAACCAGAATTATTTTTTCACCTTGTTTAATTTTATTACCAACAGATAACAATATATTTTCCAAAATTTCATTTCGAATTTTTCCTAATTCATCCACCAAAACATTACTGCCTATTTTTATAATAGTTATATTCTCCATATTATTCTCTTATTTGCCCGTCTCCCAAGACGATGTATTTAGTAACTGTTAAATCTTTTATTCCCATTGGCCCACGCATATGGATAGATGAGGTACTGATACCCAACTCAGCACCAAGGCCAAAAACCCCGCCATCTACCAAACGATTAGAAGCATTGACCAAAACTACTGCACTATTAACTGCTTGTAAAAATTTATCAGCTTTTTCTTTATTCTCGGTAATTATAGAATCGGTTAGACCTGAACTATGCTCTTCAATATGTTTGATGGAATTTTCAAATGAATCAACTATTTTGATTGCAACAATCATGTCTAAATATTCCTCGTCCCAATCTTCTTCCAACGCTAATTTGCAACTATCGCTGAGACTACAAACTTTTTCATCACCTCTTATCTCCACCCCCGCTTCGATTAATTTTAAAATAAGATCTGGTAAAATTTCATCCGCAATATCTTTATGTATTAAAACTTTTTCAATGGTATTACAAGTTGATGGATTAGAAGTTTTTGCATTTAAAACCAATTTGATTGCCATAGCTTTGTCAGCTTCTGAATCAATATACATGTGACACAAACCACGCTCATGAGCAATTACTGGCACACGTGCATTATCTTTTATTGTATTAATTAATTTTTCACGTCCACGAGGTACAACTAGATCAACATATTTATCTTGTTTAACTACTTCGGCCAAAGCCTCATAACTTCTATCTTCCAATTGTTGAACTGAACCTACTGGCAATCCAGCTTCTTCCAAAGCTTGGTTAATAAACTTTAATAAAACAGTATTGGAATAAATTGCTTCTTTGCCTCCACGCGCTATCAATACATTTCCACTCTTAATACATAAACCAGTGGCGTCAACAATGACATTGGGGCGAGATTCATATACAAACACAATTACACCAATCGGTACACGCATCTTGGCTACCTCCATACCATTTGGTCTGGACCATTTTTCTTCAATCACTCCTATTGGATCATCCAAATCAACTATTTCCCTAACCCCATCGACCATGCCTTTTATCGAATCTTCAGTCAGAGTCAAACGCTTTTTCATAGCTTTTGTTAAGCCTTCATTTAAATCTAAATCTTTTTTATTTTCCTGTAAAATTTCTTGTTTATTTTCCATTAATAAATCAGATAATTTATTTAAAAAATTATTCTTTTTTTTGGTGTCAACAATGCGAAGCTGATTTGAGGCTTCTTTGGCTAATTTTAATTGTTCTTCTATATTTTTCATATCCCCATTTTTATTTAAAAGCAGTCCTGTTTGTAAAGGACTGCCTTTTTATTTATTGCAAAAACAATTGCATAAATCAGGCAAATATTGGTGGTGGTACAATTTGTGAATAATTATTTTTCATAACTAAATATATTCTAACATAACTATTATACAGGTGTCAAATATAAATTCAATTCACAACTTAGTTAACTTAAATACTTAAAAAACTTAGCTGACTTAGCTATACCCCCCTGAACAAAGGCAAACCGTTACTGGCATTGGTCGGTACATAGACAGTTCCTTCTCTATCTTTCAAACTATTGATATAAAGGTACTCCAAATAACGCGGGGTTAGACTTTGGTTTATAATTTGTTGGGCATCACGCTGACCCGCCGCTTCAATTCGTTTTCTCTCGGCTTCTTTTTCTTCTGATAATAAAATAAATTCGTAACGCTCGGTTTCTTGTTCAGCTTGTAATTTTTGTTGGATACTCTGAGCCAAATCAGCTGGCAGTTCAACATGACGCAACAACACATCTTCCAATTCAATTCCACGTGGCTCTAATTTTAATTTTAATGATTCCAAAATTCCTTTGCTGGCCTCTTGGCGTTTTTCGGAATAAATATCTTTGGCTTCATACTGAGCAATAACCTCTCGAATTATACTTCTAATTTGTGGACGAATAACAACCTCATCATAATTTAAACCAATATCACGATAAACATCCGATGCCTTTTCCTCTACTAGATGATAAAGTACAGTAATATCCAAATCAACACTCAAACCCTCTTTGGTAAGAGCCGTAATAGCATCATCGCCATATTTTTTACCTTCACCCTGAGCAATACTCATGGTATAGTCCTGTGTCCTCACATTCATTTTGGTAATTTTGACCAAAGGATTTTTCAAATGAAAACCAGAACTAAATTCATTATCTCTAACTTTCCCAAAAAAAGATTGGACGCCAGTTTCACCCGAATCAATTACAACAAAAAAGGCTGTAATAAAACTTAGAAAAACTATAAACAACACTAGCAGTGTTATCCACAAACCCAACTTCTTCCCCCTCAGCGGATTGATTGTTTCCATATTATTTATTTTATTATAATTAAAATTTAATTTATTTTTTAGATTATTTATTTTTATTTTGTCTACACTTTTGTAAATTAAAAATAAAGCGATAATAAATAAAAATGGTGACTTTGCCAGCACCCCCAATACAAACAACCCTATTATTATATACCAAATTTTATTTTTTAAGTTGTTTAACTCATTCATAAATTGATGATAGAACAGAGATTAAACTAATTAAACAGATCTGAACAGATCAGCTTTTATCAGTTCAATCTGTTAAATCAGTGTTCTATTTAAACTTTTTTAATGTCAACACCAACCAACAATAACCTCTCCACCAAATTCTCATAACCACGTTCAATATGATGGATCTCGTTTATAATCGTTTCCCCTTTGGCTACAATTCCAGCTAAAACCAAAGCTGCTCCAGCCCGCAAATCAGTAGCCGACACTTCAGCACCATTAAACTTAACTGGTCCAGTAATTTTTGCTTTGTTGCCGTCCAATTTTATATTTGCACCCATTCTATCCAATTCCAACACATGCATAAAACGATTTTCAAAAATTGTTTCCTTAATTTCACTGTTACCATTTGCCAAACTTAACAAAACCATTGTCTGTGCTTGCAAATCAGTCGGAAAACCAGGGTAAGGTTCAGTGCTAATTTTTATTGATTTTAATTTTTCCAAATTTGCTTTTACTTTTATTTTATCGCCAACAAATTCAAACTCTACTCCCATTTTTTCTAATTTTTTTATAAAACCACCTAAATGATTCTCTACCACACCAGCTATTTCCAAACTACCACCAGTAATAATTGAAGCAATAATAAAAGTCCCCGCCTCAATTCTATCAGGAATAATATTATATTGACAGGGTGTTAATTTTTCTACACCAGTTATTATCAACTCGTCAGTACCAATTCCAGAAATTTGTGCCCCCATTTTATTTAAAAAATTACACAAATCGTCTATCTCTGGTTCACGAGCAACATTTGAGATTCTTGTCTCCCCTTTTGCTTTGACTCCGGCCATCAAAATATTTTCCGTTGCACCTACACTAGGAAATGGTAATTTAATTTTATTGCCAACCAACTCAGTTGCTTCGGCCGAGACAAAACCTTGATCAAGTACAATTTTACAACCCAACTTGGCAAAACCAGCCAAATGAAAATCTATTGGTCTAGTACCAATCGCACAACCACCCGGTAGAGAAACTTTTGCTTTTTTTAAATTTGATAAAAGTGGACCCATAACTACAAACGAAGCCCTCATTTCTTTTACTAATTCATAAGGTGCCTCAATATCACTAACCCCCGTATTTATTATTTTATAACTATGCTCACCTATTTTTTCAATTTCCAAACCAAAAGTTTGAAGCAACTTTATCATCGTCCTTATATCTTTCAAATCAGGTACATTGTCTAATTTGTATTCCCCTTCAGCAATCAAGGTAGCCGCCAAAATTGGCAGGGCTGAATTTTTGGCACCATTTACCTCAATTACTCCGCTTAATTGTTTGCCCCCTTGAACAATAATTTTACTCATATATTATTTGATTTTTTATTTTATTTAATGTAATATTATTGTATGTTAAATAGCCAAAAAAAGCAAATCCCATGTCTTATCCTAAATCTATTTTAACCAGAAAAGTCAGACTACTAATAATGAGTTTTTTAATCACTATTTTTTTTGTTATCTCACCAATTGTCATCATGTACACAGCTGGTTATCGCTGGGACAATATCAACAAAGAAATAAAACAAACTGGGGTGTTGAGTATTGATATCAATCCAAAAAATACTGAAGTATTTTTGAACGATATAAAAATTCAAAAAAAACTCCCAATTTATTTACCCAATCGAGCTCCCGGAAGCTATAAAATTAAGTTAACTCTAAATGGTTATAAAACTTGGGAAAAAGATATTGAGATTGAAAGCAAAAAAACTACTTATATAAAAAATATCACTTTGTTCAAGGATAATTTACCTACCAAAGTATCGGAAACAAAAGATATAAAAATAGATGCATTGTATCCCTCTGGCAGTGGTCGATACTTATTATTAGTTTCCCAAAACAATAGTATTTATGAAATGGATATTTTTGATACCCAAAACCAAAGTTTGGAGGCCATTGCTCGGGTTAAATCTGATTTTGAACCAAAAATAAATTGGTCACCCTTTGCCGATTTTTTGACCTTGCAGACTGGATCTGGCAACCAAATTAATTTGCAAATATTAGATGCAAAAAATAATGATTCTACTTCTTACACTTTTTATTCCCCAATTACCAATATCATCTGGTCAAAAAATACTTCCAAACCAACTATTTTTGTTGAGGATAGAAATATAATTTATAGCTTAGACTTAACCACAAAAACTAACTGGGGTAATTCGCTAAATGATCCTTGGTTTATAGATAACAATCAAAATTTTTGGTCACTTGATGCCAAAAATAATTTACTGGAAAAAATTAATAGCGAAATTATAAATTTTAATAAATTACCCGAAAAAATTGAAAGTATTGTGGATGTTAATCAAAACAGAATAATTTTCAAAAACAATAATAATATAATAGTTGCTGGAATTGATAATACTACCCTCAAAAATATTCAATCATTGAATATCCAAAATCTTTTTTACAACCAAAACACTGGTGAGTGGTTAGCTTGGTCACCGTGGGAATTGTGGACTATTTATGAAAATGGTGAAACTACCCTTTTGAATCGTACTAGCAGTAGAATTGATCAGGTCATTCCTCTAGATCAATATGGATTGGTATTATTATCTTCAGAAAATAAACTTCTTGGTTTTAATCCAGGTTATTATGTAGAACATGAATTATTCAAAAATGGTAATGTAGAAAAAATTGGTGTCAACATCGATGCCCGAAAAATATTTTTCTTAGGCGAGGTCGCGGGAAATAGAGGGTTGTTTGAGCTGGAATACTAAAACACGACACACGACCCACACAACACGACACAAACAATAAACAAAGAATATAAAGATGCGATTTATCGCGTCTTTTTCATTGTATTCCCCCTTCTCTTCACAAGAGAAGGGGGCTAGGGGGATGAGTTATCGCCAAACAAAAAATTCCGTTAATTACGGAATTTTTTGTTTTTCTCTATCAAACTTTAGAAGATGAACAAAGAAATGGTGGGGTGGTGCTGTGGATATCTCTATTTTTTGCCTTATTTTAGATAAAATTATGTCTTCTATCTTACCAAAATACATAATTCACAACTCGTAATTCATAATTCAAAAACCTCACAACTCCAACACCGTCTTATCACCAATAATCATCCTTTGTCCATTGTCACCCTCTCCGCTTTTCTTTACAATCTTAACGCCCCTACCAATCAAACTTTCAGTAATTTTTAAATCACAATCAATAACACAATTTTCCAAAATAATACTGTCTTTTATTTTGGCGTGCCTAACTTCGCAACCTGAGCTAAGTGTCACAAATGGTCCAACTTCACAATTCTCCAAAACACAATTTTCACCAATAATAACTGGACCCACCAACTTTACACCACTACCAAATCTAACTCCACTCCCCACCTTCACCTTTCCTAATATTTGCACATCATCAATCTTTGAACTATGAACTGTGAACTGTGAACTATCTATCTGATTCAACAACAACTTATTTGCCACAAGTAAATCATTGGCCAATCCAGTATCCTTCCACCAGCCGGTAATTTCCTTATAACCAACTTGATAATTATTTTTCAAAAAATAAGAATGAATACTAGAAATTTCATACTCACCACGTTCACTCTTTTCTATATTATCAAATGCCTTGAAAAATATTTTTGGACCATATAAATAAATCCCTGTCACGGCAAAATTATTTGATGGATTGGTTGGTTTTTCTATTACATCAACCAAATTACCCTGTTCATCAAATTGCGGTACACCAAATCGACTCGGATCAGATACCTGCGACAGAGCCAACATACAATCATAATTCTTATCTTCAAATTCTTTCACCATTTCTTTTACACTACCCAAAACAATATTATCTGACAGATAAAATATAAAAGGATCATCACCAATAAATTTTTCCGCTTCTTTTACAACATGGGCAATTCCCTGTGGCCCACCAGTTTGTTCAAAAAATTTAATTTTAATCCCCCAACGTCCACCATCACCAATATATTTTTGTAATTCTGTTTCACCTGGATTGGTATTGATAAAAATTTCCTCTACTCCAGCTTCAACCACTTTTTCAATCGCATGAAAAATCATTGGCTTGTTGGCCAGTGGTAAAAGATGCTTATTAATTGTCGTAGTGATAGGATAAAGCCGAGTTGCTCTACCTCCACCAGTAAGAATGGCTTTTTTAATTTTACTCATACTAGATATAAAAAATAGAACACAGATTAAACTAATCTAACGAATAAAAACGAATTAGTTAAAATTAGTTTAATTCGTTAAATTAGCGTTCTATTTAAATTACCAAAAAATAATTAATTTAATAATCCAAAAATAAACTCTCATAACCGGATTCCCCACCCAGCGGAGTACAGGATTTTCCATATTCTTTTCTTGAAAAACTATATCACCAACAGCAATTTTAAGCAAGTCTTTGTCGCGGATAATTCGTTGTTTCTGAATATAATGCCTTTTTTTAAGCCACAACTGCCAATTGCTTAATTTCAACCAATATTTATAAACCTGAATCCGTTCTTTGTACCAACCACCTTTCAAAGCAAACAAACACAAGCCGAATTCCAATATAATTTCAATCGGCAAAAGTAAAAATAAAGTTGGCCATTTAAAAAATAACAACATGGTAGCATAACGGTTGCGTTCCATCCAATAAAACTTTCTGATACTGCGACTAAATTTATATTTGTGATAAAAAACTGAATTACTAACCATTTTTATTTTATAACCCAACAAACGTAAACGAAATGAATATTCCAAATCTTCGTGATACATAAAAAAATCTTCATCCCACAATCCATTTTGTTTCAACAAATCTGCTCTTAACATTACCCCAGAACCACTCGCATAAGCAATATCAAAAACTACTGGCAAGTTGACCTCGGTTTTTTTTACCCAATATTTATCACAAAAACCAAAACCTAAATACTGAAACTTATTACCAGCACTATTAATATATTCTTTATCAGGATAAAGCATAATTAATGACTGAACTTCACCAACCGACTTATCTTTTTCCATTAATTCAACCAAAGGCTCCAAGGCATCTGGGGCCAAAAAACCATCATCATTGTGCAAATAAATATAATCAAACCCATTTTGTAATGCCCATTTTATTCCAGCATTATTACCACCCGCAAAACCCAGATTTTCTTTTTGTGACAGAATTGTCACATGGGGAATTATTTCACCAGACAAAGGCAATAATTTTTCTTCTATTATCTTTACTGAAGAATCATAATCTGGGTGAGGATTATCAACAATCACAAACTCAACTTTATCTCGTGGATAAATTAATTTTTTCAATGCCAAAATCACGTCATCCAAATATTGATCACTATGATATGATAAATATATTATTGCTATTTTTGACATAATATTAGTTAATCCCGAAAATACACGAAGTGATTGAGGGATCTTTCTTACATCTAATTTTATTTGATAATTATAACTTTGAAATTTCTATAATAGTTGGATACAAATCTTCCCATTTCACATTATACTTCTCTATTAATCTAACTTTCTTTTCTCTACGGTACTTTTTTATTTGGTTTTCTCTTTCTAGTGCTTGATTTTTACTAAAATAATATTCCCAATACACCAATCTGTTTACTTTATATTTTTTACTAAATGCATTATCGTAAAATCCTTTTTTATGTTCCTTAATTCTTTTGTAAAGTGAATCGGTAAACCCAATATACAGAACTTTACTTATACTGGCTATAATATATACATAGTATATTTTTGTCCTCCTTGATTCCATAATTTTAATGGCTCAATTTTTATATCCTTCGAAAGATCTCTCATTCACTTCGTGTAATTTCGAGATAAATTAAAAATTACCTATACCTAACCCTGTAATACTTATTCGTCCCTTTCCATTTCCACAAAAACTTTACCCAACTCTTTAAATGGATCCGCGCTAATTTATTTTTAAACAAGGCCTTAAAAATTCCAGGGACTTTGGCTGATTCGCGAGCATGGGCATGTTTGATAATTATATTATGAACATAATAGACTGGCCAACCAGCATCCCACATTCGTCGACACCAATCACAATCTTCCATATACATAAAATATCTATCATCAAAAAAACCCAACTGTTCTACCACTTCCCGACGTACCACCATCGCTGCCCCCAACACCCAATCAACCGGCCTAGTTTCATTGTGATCAAAATCTTTCATTATCAACTTGTCAGTATGCTTTCTAATCCAATTATATTTTTTATCAAAATTAATTTGTTTTAATGGTTTTATTAAAATTGAAGGCAAATCAAAACGATAACAAGAATATTGTAAAGTCCCATCTTCGTTAACCAACTTGGGAGCCACGCAACCAATTTTGGAGTGCTTATCCATAAATTCAATCAAACGTTCTATTGTCTGAGAATTTTCCAAAATTATTGTATCGGGATTGAGAGAAAAATAATATCTCGCTGGGGCAATTTTAAATCCAGTATTATTTCCCTTACCAAAACCAACATTACCGCGAGAATCAATATATTTTACCTGCGGAAATTTGGTTGCCAAATCATTTTTTAACCCCTCACGATTTTCGGAATTATCTACTACTGTAATTTGAACATCATATTTACACTTTTTCAAATCCACCAAAATCGAAGTCACGGCATTAATAATGTCTTTTTTTGATTCGTAATTTAGGAGTACGATGTTGAGATCTTTCATAAAATAGTTCTTAGTTCATAGTTCATAGTCCATGGTCTTTAGTACAACTTTTTTTGCCATACTATGAACTACTCAAACCACTTCCTCATTTCCTTCCAACTAATTTTTCTTAATTTTTTAATTTCTAATCTTTGTTCTCTAATTTCTTTTCTTTTTCCCCAAATCTCTGATAGCCCTCTCAACACACTCCGATCAAACAACAAAAAATATCCAAACTTCTTTATTTCATACCATTTTATAAAAATACAGTCAAGTAATAAATTTTGCCAATATTCATTTTTATATAAGACAATCAAGTGATTTCTATAACTATTATATTGCACCAATTTATTTTGTCTTTTCTTATTTTTTAAACTACTTATATCGTCCTTATGTTTTACACCCATTCCTGTGCGCTTATGATAACACACTGCACTCGGCAATACAAAACTTTTGTAACCAGCGCTTTGCAAACGGTACGCCAAATCTACATCTTCTTTATACGCATTAAGTGACGCATCAAATAAACCAATTTTTTCTACAGCACTATTTCTAAACATAAATATTGCACCTGACAAACCGAAAACTTCTGTAACACCTGACATTTGACATTTGACATTTGACCATTTTTCTCCCTCACCTATTTCTACCACTCGCCTGTTTTTATATACTTTAAGACCCATGGTATCAATGACATCGGTAAAAGAATCTTGTATATTATTATGTGTATCTTGTCCCGCAGTAAAGACGGGATCTCGCTGAGGCGATGATATCTTGTCAGAGTCCCATTTCATCACCCGTGGACCAAGTACCGCACATTCAGAATTACTATCCATAAATTTCACCATCTTTTCAAGGCAATCTTTTCCCAAATATAAATCTTGGTTTATTAGCAATGTATATTGACTTTCGACTTTCGACCTTCGACTTTCGACTAATTTATTATGTCCTTTTGCAAAACCTAAATTTTCTTTTCCTTCAATTAATTCAACTTCAACAGGAAAATTGGTAATCTGTTTTTTTATTTTTGCAACTGTATTATCAACCGATCCATTATCCAAAATAACTAGCTTATAATTTTTGAAAGTTTGTTTTTTTAGAGAATCAAAAAGAAAGGGTATATATTTTGCCCCGTTCCATGTCACAAGATGTACAGAAAGTTTTTTCATAAAAAATAATAGAATACAGATGATGCGTATAGTAATTCAATCACATCTGCGTAATCAGCGTCATCCGCATATAATCCGTATATCTGTATCATAATTACATAAATAAATCTGCTAATAAAGAAAATAAAACACCAATCGGCCTAAAAATCGCAATCCAAATCCACTTACGCATTGGCTCCCATTTTTTAAAATATATGAGCATTGACTTGGTAAAATTTTTCTGCGCCCAATATCTTTTTCGTGTTTTGAAACTCTGTCCGACAAAATCTACACAAGAAATAACCGGTGTATACATAACTTTGTAATTCAATCTTTTTGCTTCTCGGCAAAGATCTACATCTTCAAACCAAATAAAATATCGTGGATCAAATGCATATCCTAATTTTTCTATCAATTCTCGCCTAACCAACATAAAAGATCCACGTACGCTATCTACTTCTTGTTCAATCTCTGGATTAAAGTCCTTCATTAAATATTTATCCAAAATCATTGGTAAAAAATGTGGAACTTTCAACAATAATAAAACTTGTTCCCAAACTTTTGGAAATCGTCTTGGGCCAGCTTCAGTATTAAACTTACCATTCTTATCAACTAATTTACAGCTGGCAATTCCGACATCAGGACGATCATCTATCCATCGAACAATTTTGTCTAGACTTCCCTCTTCAACTCGCATATCGGGATTTAAAAATAAAATATATTTTCCTTTTGCTATTTCAACGCCCTTATTATTCGCTGCACCAAAACCTATGTTAACGCCGTTTTTTATTATTCGTACGGGCAGGTCTAAATCTACCCCTTCAATAATTTTAATCGTATCGTCCTTTGATCCATTATCAGATACTATCTCCTCACATTCAATCATCCTGCAACCCGAAACCACCGAATTTATTTGTTCAGTAATATTTTCTTCTGAATTCCAGGTTACTGTGATAATGCTTAAATCCATAAAATTCTATTTTGACATCTGTTCTTTAAAATAATCAACAAAAGGAATTCCGGTTGGGTCAATATTTTTTAAAAGCGCCGAATAATAACTAGTATAACTTCCCAAAACCAATAATTCACAAGCTTCTAATAATTTATCTTTTTCTTGTGTTTTATAACTAACATGGCTGATTTTATTTTTATCCAAAACTTTTTTGGTAATATCATATCGTTTAACAACTCGTTTGTGATAATTACCAGATTCCAACATTATAAACAACAAACTTTTGTTGCTAATTGGATTAACCATTCCTTCCATCAAATGATGATTGAGCTCTGGAATTGCAAAATAAGCAGACATGCGTTTAGCATTTTCATTCATTTGGTTGGCTGCTATGTGAGCATTACCGAGTAAATGTTCGGAAGCAACGTATAAAATGCTCTTATTAATTGTTTTCCTAGCTAATTGCTTGGCTGGATTTTCTTTTTCAGGAGTTAATACGCCAAACAAACCATCGTAATATGCTAGAGTCTTTATAATTTCTTTAACTTGTTTTTGAGTCAATGTTAGTAATCCAACTTTAGAAAATAAAATAAGTTGACCAACGATGGAATATCCGAGCCCCATTCGTGGTGAGCCACAAGGATTATTTTCAGTAGTAAAAATTAATGCGGGAAGTTTATTGATTTTTGCAAAATATTTTAATTTTCCACCAGCAGAAATAACAACTATTTTTGCTTTTTTTTGTTTTGCTTTTTTAACAGCTTCTATTACCTCTTCCGTACTACCAGAATAACTAGAACCAATTACCAATGTTTCGGAATTAACATATTTGGGAATATTATAACCATTTACAATATCTACTGGAACCTTCAATTCATCTGCAAATAAATTCCTAATTAGATCATCACCAATAGCCGATCCTCCCATCCCCAACACTACCACATTTTGAATATTTTTATAATTAGCTGGGATTTTTAAATCCTGAGCTGTCTCCCAAACTTGTTCTACTTGTTTTGAAAGTAATTGTAAACTTCCGAGCATGTTTTGTGAATCGAGTTTTTTGATTTTTGTTAAATTATCTAATAAATTATCATTAACCATAAATTATTTAATTAAAAAAAATTAATTTAAATTATTTTTATCTTTATCTAAAATATACCCCACCATCTCACCCAAAACCATAGCCTGAAAAGGATATTGACCATAACCACGATCACACATTCCTAATCCTTGCGCTGAACAAGCGGAAACCAAATTTATTCCATTATCTCTTAAAAAAGCTGGCCAACCACCATGATATTCCGAGTTAACTTCATCAAAAAATTTTTTCTTTCCCTTTTTGTCTGTTTCATATTCAAGTCGCCACTTCTTGGGTTTATTTTCAATTTCACCTTTTTTGTAGGCTTGCACCTGATATTTATACAATCGACTAACAATTGCTTCTCTAAAATTTCTAGGACCGGTGTTGTAGGCCATCAAAGCCAAACCCCATTGCCCATATTTGTCATGTACATAACGCAAATAAGCAATTCCAACTTTTATATTATCTTCCAAATTAGATAGATTAATTCTTCCCCAATCCTCATCCATATAATTCATTTTTTTTAATTGATCCACCGCTACCTGTTTAACTTGAAAAATACCCTTAGCATCACGGTTAGAAATCTTTTTATTATCTCCACCAGACTCCACTCCAATCACACCCAAAGCAACCAAAACCGGTACACCAAATTTTTCACAATTTTCTACAACAGACTCATTCACCCTTTCTCTGTATTCTTTATTTTTAATTAATTCTTTAAAATATTTTCTACTTTGTACTTCAAAATGTTCACCAAATTTTTTCTTTAAACTTTTATTTTTTATTTCTGTAATTATTCTTTGTGCTTCAGCTAAATTATCAAAACCGGGTAGTTTATTACCTTCCTGAAACATTGCTTCTGTAAGCAGATAATCTTCAAAAATTTTAATTGGACTTTCTGATTTTTTTTCTAAACTTAAACCAGCTTCTATATCTTTATTTTCCATGATATCTGAACTAGAAAAATTAGGTATATTATTTTCTATCTCCTCAAAACTATCGGGGCTAATTTCATCCTCAGTTTCCATATCCAACCCATCCTTTTGTGCAACACCCTCAACATCAACATCAGCTGAATTTGATGATAAATTGGCTGGTCTATCATGACTTTTTTCACCGACACAACCAGCGCTAGCTAAAAATGCACCCAGCAAAACTTCTTTGGATCCAAAATTTCTCATAAAATTATCTTTAAATATAGTCTTATCTTACCAAAATTAACCAATTTTGTAAACAAAAAACCTACCACGACCAAGGTTGATAGGTATTAGTTTATAAATTATTAGGTTTTAGATAAAAATCCTCAGCAAGTTAAAGTTTCTGTGCTAGCCTCACCCGCCCGCTTTACTTTGGCATATTTTTCCATGGTATCGCGCATCGCTTCGTGGACTTCTCGCATGTGAATACCGATGGCTTCCAATCGTTCCGAAGTAAGAAAATTATTTGAACGTCCTTTTTGGGTTAAACCTTGTTTTACTAAATCTTCATTTGATATCCACTCATTCTTATGATTTGGATCAACAATTTCTTCGTATAATTCAATAATTTCTCTATGTTTAATTGTGCCAGGATTCGTCACATGAAAAATTCCTTGTGCTTTTTTCTCCATCAATTTATAAAAAGTTTCAATCATATCTTCCACAACTGTCACACTATTTTCTACATCACTTATTTTTTCAAAACTAGATAATTTATCAATCAAATTTCCAGCAGACGGAATGTGATCAATTGGCATGCGAATCCGTCCAATACCAACATTGGGAAGTTCTGACAAAACTAAATCAGCCGAATATTTTGATTTGGAATAAATCACTTCTGGATTTGCCGGATCATTTTCACGCCACGCTTTGTCTGCATGAGGTGAATCCCCGTAATAAACGCAACCCGAACCAATGTGTAATAAATACACACCCTTATCTTGGCAGGCACCTGCAATTATAATTGGCAAAACAGTATTTCCCAAAATTGTTTCCATCTTGTGATCTTCACACCAATCTACATTTGGTTTACCACGAACTCCCGCAGCATTCAGAATTGCATCAGGTGTATATTCGTCAATCAATTTCAACACATCTTCTTTTGAATTGATTCTACCAGAATAAAGTACAACATCATCCCAAGCATCCTTACAGCGATGCCCTACATATCCCCCACCGATTATTAATATTTTCATAATATAAAAGCAAATTAAGTATTAAGCAAATAAGCAGAATAAGCATTTTAACTGCAGTACTTATTCTGCTTACTCTGCGTAATCTACTTATTAACTATTATATTGTTTATTATAATAATCCTGATACTCCCCGCTTTTACACCTCTCTACCCATTCTTGATTATTTTTATACCAATCAATCAATTCTTTCAAACCAGTTTCAAAATCAATTTCTGGTTCCCAACCTAATTCATTTTTTATTTTACTAAAATCAATTGCGTAACGCTTGTCATGACCAGCTCGATCTTTTACATATTCTATCACACTCTCATCTTTGCCAACACTGTGGATAATTTTTAAAGTTAATTCTTTATTAGTCAACTCATTACCACCACCCAAACAATATGTTTCGCCAATTTTTCCTTGGTGAATAATTAAATCAACTCCACGATTATGATCTTCCACATGAATCCAATCACGAATATTCATACCATCGCCATACAATGGTACTTTTTTATTTTCAAGTAAATTGGTAATAAAAAGCGGAATAACTTTTTCCGGAAATTGATAGGGTCCATAATTATTAGAGCAATTAGAAATTGTAATTGGTAAATTGTAAGTATGGAAATAAGCTCGAACTAGGTGATCGGAAGATGCTTTGGAGGCGCTATAAGGACTTCGAGGATCATAGGAAGTTTTTTCATTAAACCCCGGATCATTTAAACCAAGAGAACCGAACACTTCATCAGTAGAAATATGATGAAAACGAGTATTATTTTTTCTGGCAACTTCCAACAATACCTGTGTACCAATTACATTGGTCCTAACAAAATCACTTGAATCCAAAATTGATCGATCAACATGGGACTCGGCCGCAAAATGAACTATCACGTCAACATCTTTTACCAACTCAAAAACTAATTCTCGATCACAAATATCTCCTTTTACAAATTTATAACGAGAATCATTCTCAATATCTTTTAAATTTTCTAAATTACCAGCGTATGTCAAAGCATCCAGATTGATAATTTTATAATCTGGATATTTATTTAGAATATATCTAATAAAGTTGGAGCCAATAAAACCAGCCCCACCGGTGATAAGTAATTTCATAAATTAATCATAAATAAATAGAACACGGATTGAACAAATACAACTGATAAAAACTGATTTTTAAAAAATTTAATTTTTATATACTAGTAAATTAAAAAGATCAGTTCTAATTCGTCCAATCTGTTCAATCTGTGTTCTATTTCAACTAACTTTATGCAAAAATTCATGATGAGCCATTGCCCAGGCTGCCAAAGTCTGCCCATCCCAAATTTCATTTTTTCTAATCATCACATCTATTTCATCTGGCCGACGATAAAGAACTTCAATTTCCTCAGTATCGTCAAGTTGTTGTTCACCCTGAGAATCAACATAAGCCAAAAATACATGACACATATCTTTTACCAAACCATTTACACCTTCAAACTCACCAATCTTTATAAATTCATCAGCCGTACAACCAGTTTCTTCCAACAATTCTCTTTTGGCAGCATCTAATAAACTTCCATCCGACAATAATCCACCACAAGGAAATTCTATACTTTGTTTTTCTCGCAAATATCTTTGTTGCAAAGTCAAAACCAAACTACCATCATTCAAAACCGGAATAATCATCACATTGCCTGGAGTTTCACAGTAATAATAATCCCCTTCTTCACCATTGGGCTTTTCGTATTTGTCATGTTTATAAGTCCACCAAGGGTTTTGATGAATTGTTTCTTCTGATATTTTTTTTAAATGTTTCATAAAATCAAATAACAGATAGCAGATATCAGATAACATACGATTGTATACTTTCCTTGTTATCTGTCATCTGGAAACTGTTACAATCTATTAGCTTTTAAATTTTTTAAAAACCTCTTCCACCGCCACACCTCCATCATTATTTACAATCGAATGCATACTCCCACCCCCATCACCTTCATAACGTGGCATTATATGGATATGCAAATGTGGTACTACTTGTCCGGCGACTTCGCCTTGGTTCCAACCAACATTATAACCATCTGGACTTAGAACTTTATCAATTTTTTCCATAGCTCTTTTTATTCCCAATGACAGATGTTCCAATAAATCTTCATTCAGATCAAAATAATTTTCCGCATGAACTTTTGGAACAACAATGGTATGACCTTTGGCATGCGGATGAATATCCAAAAATGCCAAAACATGTTCATCTTCATAAACAGTGTAATTTGGAATTTCACCTTTTATTATTTTGCAAAAGATACAATCTTCCATATAATTTATATTTTAATATATATTAAACATCTTACCTTATTTTTCTAAATTTTTCAATCCCTCTTCCCAAACTAATATATTGCCTACTTTTTGTGCTTTAACATTCATTATCTCATTTATTCTATTAACAATCTCAATATCTAAACCATCTTTATAAACAACCACGCACTTTTCAGCACTGGTTAATTCTTTCATTTTATTCAGATCTTCAGCCTCAGGATATTTTGCAATTTTATCAAACAATTCTACTCGTTCTTTTTGCCCAAAATTATAATCAATGGGAAAACCTCCACCGACAATCTCGCCCGAGCTAAATCCTTCCAAGGCTAATAAAAACCAGGTATCGCCTAATACACACGATTCACGACTCATGTAACTCGGCTCACTTATACTTTGAAAAACTTTTTGTGCAACTTCATACTCATTTACAGAAACTACTCGATCATCTGGCCCTGATGCATAAGCCATGGTTCCAAACCAAGAAAAAATAATTAAACAAATTACAATTCCGATTTTAACAACCAAATCTTTGGCTCGCCATTTGGTTAATAATTTTTGCAAAGAATAAATAATTAAAATTATCCAAAAAAATGCAAAAACTAATTCCAAGCGACGAGTAAACAATTTGTCCCCGGCCAAAAAAAACCAGCCAATCATATAACCACCAATTACTGTGGAAGTTAAAAATAAAATTAATTGTTTGATTGGATTTTTACTTTTAAAAAATCTGAAACCAGCATATTTTGAAAACCCAATCATAATGAGCATAAATGGAATCAACCACCAGCGCCAAGCATTAAAAATATTTTGGACAAAAGCATAATCTGGTGTGTGATTGAACAAAACATTTCCACCCAAAATATCGTGTGGTCGAATCAATTGTGCATAGAAAAATCCACTAAACCTACCAATTATTTGTTTCAAACCAAACCACCACTCAATGTGTTGCGGAAACCAACTGACTTTGGACACTACTTCAATAATAGGAAAAATAAATATTGATAAAAATAAAGTAAAGCCGTAAGCCGTAAGCCGTAAGCCGTAAGACTTTTGATTTGTTATTTGTTTACTAATTAATGAAAAAATAATCACCAACCAGATCAAGATAAAGTAAAGCGAATATCCAAACAACATAAGACAGGCAAAAAATAAAACTAGATTTCTTTGTGCCTTACTACCATCACGCAAATATTGCAACCACAACATTAGTGCAAATAAAAAAGTAATAAATCCCAAACTTACCGGCAGGGTCAATCCTCCCCAAGCCTGAAACGAAAATGCTAGCATCATAAACCACGGTAACCACAAACCTCGCCGTACTGAACCAAATATTAGACAACCAATTCTAAATAAAATAAATGGCATTGTTATTGACCAAAGAATCGGAATTAACCAGCGATTAACTGAGAGCAAATCTATTTGCAAAGTTTGTGATAGCAAAATCGTACCACCCCACAATTGACCATAAGAATATTTTTGTGGTTTGGTAAAAACTTCTGGAATATCGGCTTTTTTGACCTCTATCCAAGTAGCATCTTCACCAACCAAAACTGGTAAAATCTGCTCACCTTGCATTAATATTTTTTCATTAGCTGTGTGACGCCACACATCCCCTCCCCACGGCAACTGATGTGACATTGGAATATACGAATGAAGTAAAATTGATTGAAACAAAAATATAAATAAAATTGTCTTGGTTTTAAATTTGGAAAATAAAAATATACCAGAAAATAAAGTGAGTACAAAAAATATCAAAATATAATATTGACTAATGGCCTGCCAAGGTGAACGCAAAACCTCATTTGATTCGCTGACATACAAAAGATAAAAACCAATCACCCACAAAACAAGATAAGCCAATGGCAAAACAAAGGTCTTTTTAAAAATAACTAAATTATCATCGCCAATATCATCCAAAACGGGCTTTATTTTTTTGGATTTATTTACCAAATAAAAAATTAACAAAGATACAACAATCACCAAAGCAAAGCTAAACCAAATCAAAAATGGTGTTAGCCTATCAAAAACAATAAAAATTGAAGTAACGAAACTTAACAATAAAAATACAGATAAATAAGAAGATATTTTTGTCATCCATAATTTTCGACTGAGCCACAAAACTTTTCTAAAAATCATCTGCCAATACTCTCCCAAAATAAAAATATAACTAAAAAATAAAATCCAACCGAGCCAACCCTGTGACCAAAAATTTAAATTAAAAAATAACAAAACTAAAGTGCTCAATAGTCCAATAATTTTTATTTGTCTTTTTAAAAAATTCATATCTCTTGACTTTTTTTTCTTTTAATGGTAAAAATTTAGTAAATATTCGATCTTTAACCTTGGATGAGGGAATAATAATGGACAACACAATTGTGACCATGACTGTTTCTTTTTTTGAAGAAAATGTCTATCAGGCGCTACGGAGATTTTTCGCGCCGGCCGTTCCTTACCTTTTTCCCCGCAAGATCTTACCCAGTTGGCTGACATTCAATTATCGTGTGGAAATGATTACCGCCAACCAAATTACGGTTGGTAGATCACTAATGGCAGTACCTGTCGCCACCCTAGCCCAACAAGGATTCTACGGCTGGGCATTCACCCTTTTTGTGATTGCGGGAGCATTAGATTTCGTGGATGGTTTAGTGGCTACGGTACACCGCAAACTCGGTTTCCGAGACAACCCCGATTTGGGAGCTTTTTTGGATGCTTTTTGTGACAAAATCTTCTATATCTTCATGTTCATCTTGACTCTTATGTTGGGTGAATATTTGATGGATATAGGAGTGACGATCTGGTTATTTGGAATAGCATTTTTGAGTGTGACATGCGAAATTGTATTGGCTGTTGTTCGTATGAACGACTACTACTACAACAAATTCGACGGTCACAATGGAAATCGTGATCTCAAGGCTAAAGGCGCTGGCAAACTCAAATTTATGCTGGAGCTCATCGGCCTAGGTGGTCTGATCCTGTCCCTTCCTAGCTTCAACACATGGAGCTTCTGGGTTGGGCTCATCTGCCTAACATTTTCCCTGCCCTTTGCACTGGCGAGTCTGAAACAAAAACTTCAACAACGCCAGACAACCGCCTGAACCCGTTCTTCGTTGCCGACCGTCCTGGTTGACTATATCGAAGCGCGGGTTTTCCTTTTTCTATAGATATTATGACATTTTTAAAATATTAATTCAAGTGGTCTTAATTTGTTACGTAGCTTGTTACGTAACAAAAAACCACCGCGAGGTAGTAAACAATATAATCCGCCCGAGGCGGATCCGCCTTCAAGACCGCCTTGGAAGGTGGGCGGACAACATATCAGATTCCCTGTGAAAACAAACTCAAAACTGCAAACCCAATCGCCAAACCGAATACCCACGCAGCAACTGTTAATAAGTATGGTATTTCCCAAACTAAAGCAAACAAAGTTAAACAAACCGCCAAAACTTGTAAAATCATTTTCAACTTCCCCCATAAATTGGCCATTTTAACTGTTTTAAATTTGTATTTAGCCACCAAAGCACTTAAAATAAAAATTATTTCCAAACCCAAAATTACAAAACCTAACCAAAAATTAAAATATTTGAACACCAGAAGTAAAACCATTGAACCAATCAACAATTTATCAGCCAATGGGTCAAACAACATACCAAATTTAGTAATTTGATTTCTAATTCGCGCCATTGAACCGTCAATTGCATCGGTAAAAGCCACCAAAACAAAACACAATGCCCCCAATTTGTAATATCCGTAAAGAATCAATAGAAAAACTATCGGAGTAGCCAATACCCTGAAAGCCGTCACTCGGTTTGGTGTGACGCTGGCTGGAAAAAAACGTAAAAAAAATCTATTCATCCACCTATCATGCAAATGCACTTCTTCAGCTGGGAGATAATTAAACAAATCTGGATGTTTTTTTACAAAATATTTTATTCTTCCCATATGTTTCGAATAATCCCGAGTGGAGACTCCGCCCAAGGCGGATCCGCCTTGGGCGGAGAGGGATCTTTTAAAAAATAAATTTGTTGGAATACCCAGGATAATTAGAAACCACTGAATGTTGGCTTCGAAAGATCCCTCAATCACTGCCGTGTATTTTCGGGATTAATTAAACCACTTGATTAATCCCCTATTTTTGCTAAAATACTATTATATGATTAATAGCAAATTACTTTTCAATGGCAAGTATATCATCTTTGGGACACTTTTGACAATAATAGCGTTGTTTTCGCTTTGGAGCACAACACCAGCTTGGTGGCAAATATTAGCCAGTATTTTTTATTTTGGTTTTTTTGGCACTTATCTTGGTGACTGGTTTTTACCGAATGAAAAAAAAGTGTGGCAATTATTTTTTGGCTCTATTTTATTTTTTAGTTTGGCCACAATACTTTTGTCTGGCGTCTATTGGTTTTACGAAATAAACAAAGAAATAATTTCCTGTGTTTTAATTTTTCTCCCCATCCTTATTTCTTGGCAACAAAACAAAGACTTAGAAATTTTTGACGATGTCACAAAAATTGATTTGGAATCTTATAGTTATATCAAGTCACATTTGGGCACAAAACTTTTGGGCTTTATTGTCTTTGGTGGACAAATTATTTTATTTTGTGTTTTATTAACCAGACGATTCACCGATACTTTAATTTCGCCATGGACAATTGTTGGCATCAGATTTTGGATACTTTTTTTCATCACTTCTGTTTTACTTCTCTGGGTAGTCCAAAAATCAAAACATACTTCATCAAATTTATTGTTAGTCATCATTCATAGTACTCTAATTTTAAGTGTGGCTCTAATTATTTTCAAAATTGGTTTTGGTTTTGATCCTTTTATCCACCAAGCCACTGAAAAGTGGATTGCTCAAAATGGCTTTATTTTGCCCAAACAACCCTACTATATTGGACAATATGTCTTGATAATTTTCTTAAATTTTATCAGCAAAATAAATTTAACCAGTCTAGATAAATCTTTGGTGCCAATTTTGTCGGGAATTGTGACGCCTCTGGTCGCTTATTTTTGTTTAGAAAAAATTGAATTTAAATACAAACTTATTCCAGCCATAGCTCTAATTCCGCTGTTGCCACTTTCCTTTTTTATCATGACTACCCCGAATAACATCACGATGCTAATAGCATTTTGTATTATTTTTTGGATATCTTATGAAACTAAATACAGTGACAAAAAAACTAATCTATTTGGCATAGTCTTAACCTTGGCCAGTATTTGTATCCACCCACTAGTTGGCTTGCCGATATTTTTTATTTATCTTGGATCAATTATAAATAACAAAATCAGACCAAAATTAAAATTAATATTTTATATAATTTATTCGCTACTTCTCACTTTGATATTGCCAATTACTTTTTATTTAAACTCTGTAAGATCTGGACAAAAAATGACAATAAGCAATCCTTTAAATAATTTAAAAAATTTCTGGCTATTATTTGCTCGCCCCCATTATTACTGGCTGGACAAAGGCAGTGCAATTTGGCAATCACTATATTATTATCGCGATGCCATTAGGCCACTTTTTGTAATCGTGGCTATTTTGGGAATAATTTTGGCTATAAAAAAATATAAAATTAAACAAACTTATTTTTTTATTATTACCACAATTAGTTTGTTTATTTCGGCTTTCATTCTCTCCACTACTTTAAACTTTTTTGAAATAATTTCTTATGAACAGGGTGATTATGCCGAACGATTATTAATAATAATTTCCCTAATTTTATTACCGTTTTTTATAATAAGTTTACGCGAACTATTTGTTTATATAAAAAAACAACCAGCCAAACAATTTGGCATAGCAGTATTTTTTTCTGCCCTACTTTTGATTTCTTGGTATTTCACTTACCCAACTCGTGACCCAATTTCATATCACACTGGCTTCAATGTCAGACAAGCCGACATTACCACCGTCCATTTTATAGATAATTTAAATAATGGAAATAAAGATTATATTGTACTAACAAATCAACTGGTCTCGGCCACCGCTCTAAGAGAATTTAGTTTTGCAAAATATTTTAAAACCTCAACCGGTGAACACTTTTTTTACTCAATTCCAACTGGTGGACCTCTATACCAATATTTTCGCAAAATGGTTTACCAAGAACCAAAGCGTGAGTGGATGGTTGAAGCTATGAATTTTGTCGGCGTGAAAAAAGCTTATTTTGTTCATACTAATTATTGGGCACCGGCTGCCGAAATTAGAGACCAGGCCAAACTGGAAGCTGATAATTGGTGGGAGTTGGAAAATGGACGTGTGTGGATTTACGAGTATTTAATCAAAGAATAATTTTGTAGAGACGCGATTTATCGCGTCTTTTCTATTTAGACGATACCCATAGTACGTACTATAGTATATACTATAGTACGTACTATTTTAAAAACAAAAACCACCCGCACCTCCCACGTAGATTTCCAAATTATTTAGAAACCAACGTGGTCGCGGGTGGTTTTCGTGTGAAAACAACCGTTGACCAGTTCTCACATTACCAGTGGCTGACCTCCGGGGAAAAAGAAGGCGACGAACAGTGTAATCCAAGTCGGAATCCACACCAAGTTGAAAATCAAAGCTTTGGCCTTGAACCTAAATGCGGAAATCTCCTGCAAACTCCATGCCCGCCACCAACGAAAATTCACCCATATCAAAATGATGGACATAGACAAGGTGGTGACAACCTTCCACAGAATGCTGAATGTCCCAGTGTCTAATACCTGATAAGTTAAGAGGGTGGAAAGAAAGAAAATACCAGCCAAAACCACGAGAGCTATATTCCCCCGCTCAATTCTGTCTTGCCAACTTCTGCGAAAGTAATCGCAACTCTCACACCAATCATTTCCCTTCTTGTGCGAGCAACAAAACCAGTCAATAAGAGATTTGGTTTCTTTTACATCTCGCACCAGCCAATAAGCCAGCCATGCCATACCAGCCCAAGCCACCAAGAATCCCAGAGCTTTCATTTCCATAGCATCCTCCGCAAAAAGTTGTGTTGTTTAGTACCAAAGATCCTTGCTACCGTCTTCTTTGTAAGCATCTTGTTGCTTTTTATTCAATCGCCTATACAAACGCACGAATATTACTTCCACAATTACAGCCACCACAACACAAATAATGAAAATGGTGACCTCTTCTTCCCAACCCAAGTTAACTAGAGTTTCTCGAAAGTTCATAATAGCCCCCATTATACGGTTGAATTGAAAGAGCAAAGCTAACTTAATTGTATTAAAACATTTTTTTATAAATCTGTCAAGCAAAAAACAGACATACAAAATTTGTTTTTTATATCTGTACTAGTGTACTAGTACAATAGTACAGATAAATTAATGATTTGGAATAAACCAATTTTAAAATTAAGACATTAAATATTGTTTTAAAAAAAACAAAAAAACACCCATTCAAAATGTTTGGATGTTTTTGTATTTTCCGCCCAAGGCGCCGTGCCTGCCGGCAGGCAGGGATCCGCCTTGGGCGGAAAATGTTTATATGTTTATCCCGACTAAGTCGGGAGTGTGTTTATTTGTTTATATTTTCCCAGCCAATTCCTCCACATTTCCTGGCTCAACCAAAATATCATTCTCAGAAACAATCTCCCTCACTCCACCAGTGTCGCTGGCGATCACTCGCAAACCATGTTCATGAGCCTCATGAATTACGGTTGGATTATTTTCTAGACAAGTTGATGGAAAAATTAAAGTATCACAATTATTATAGATTTCTTCTAGATCTTTACCTTCCAAACGACCATAAACTTTTACATTATCTTTATTCCTCGCCCATTTTTCTACCTCATCACGCAAAATACCATCACCGACTATATGAAGTTCAGCGTCATCCTGAGCGAAAGCTGAACGAAGTGAAGCTGGAGTCGAAGGATCCCCTTGTAATTGCACTGATGAGGGGGATTCTTCCTGCCTGCCGGCAGGCACGGCGACTTCCACTCCGCTGTCGCTTCGTGTTCGCTCAGAATGACAGAATCTATCCCACGCCCGCATCAAAACCCGAATACCCTTGTGTTCAACCAAAGATCCAACAAATAAATACCTAGTATTAGTTCCCCCTTTAGAAGGGGGAATGGACACGGAGTGCCTAGGGGGTCCAATCACCCATTTTACACCAACAAAAAACCCTCTTTCTTCATAAAACTTCTTCAAAAACTCCGACGGCGAAATAACCTCGTCAACATTTCTAAATTTTTTCTTCATTAACCCTGAATAAATTTTCTGCATCAAATTATCATTCACGTGATTCCACGGCAAAACCCCACTCGGCTCCACCAACTGTACATCATGCAAAAAATGTCTCCACCTCATAGACTTTTGACTTTTTGACTTTATAGACTTTTGACTAAATGTAATCCCCATCAGATTATGTGTCTCCACTATATCTGGCTTTTCTTCCATTAAAATTTTTTTAATAATTTTATTTTTTCCAAAAACATCAATCAAATGCCAAATTAATTTCAAAACAAAACTATGCTTAACTAGATCTTTATAATAAAAAATATTTGGAATATAAACATAATAAATCGTAATGCCAGCTTCAACTTTTTTTTCAATATCAGGTTTTTTATTTACCTTCGTGGTAATTATAAAAACCTCATTACCTTTTTTTTGATAATCAAAAGCCCTAGTCTGAACAACTCTCTCAGCCCCACCAACTGCATTTTTACCATATAGATTGTTAATTAGGCACACTTTCATCTTATTATCTGATATTTGTTATCTGAAACTTAGTATAGCCCAATATTACACCTATTTCAAGCCTATCCCCAGTTAATTCACATCTTCCTCACATTTCATGATTTTTTCCGTCTTGATTAAAAAATCCAAATAAGCTAATATACCTACACTTATGAATAATATTAATGAACTTCAAAAAATACCACCCCAGAACCTAGAGGCTGAAATGTCGCTACTGGGCTCTATTTTGATTGATAAGGATGCCATGATAAAAATTTATGATCAAGTAGATGCTGAAGATTTTTACAAAAATGCTCATGCCACTATCTTTGATACTGCCAATGAACTTTATAACAAGAATGAACCAGTCGATGTTCTTACTTTGGGCAATAGATTGGAAGAAAAAAATTTATTAGAAAAAATTGGCGGAAGAAGTTATTTGACTAGCTTATCAAATACAGTTCCAACTTCTTCTCATATTGAACAGTATGCCAAAATTGTCCGTCGTAAATCCACTTTGCGCAAATTACTTTCCGCTGCAACTGAAATTACCAAATTGGGTTACAAAGAAGAAGCTGATGATGTTGAAGGTCTTTTGGATGAAGCCCAGCAACAATTGTATGGGGTGACTGAAAAACATCTCAAACAAACTTTTACGCCAATTAGAAATGTTTTGAGCGGAGCCTTTGAAAGAATTGATGAGCTTCACAAAGAAAAAGGTAAATTACGTGGTGTTTCCACTGGTTTCAAACAATTAGATAATTTATTGGCCGGATTACAAAAATCTGACTTAATTATTTTGGCTGCCAGACCTTCGGTTGGTAAAACATCTTTGGCGTTAGATATCGCCCGTCACGCTGGTGTCAGAGGAAAAGTTCCAGTAGGATTATTTTCACTTGAAATGAGTAAGGAACAGTTGGTTGATCGTATGCTTTGTGCCGAAGCCAATGTAGATTTATGGAAAATGAGAACCGGCAACCTGTCTGATCGTCCAGATAGTCAAGATTTTCCTCGTATCGGCCATGCCATGGGAGTTTTGTCAGAAGCACCAATATATATTGATGACAGTCCGGGAAATAATGTGATGCAGATAAAAACCAAAGCCAGACGATTACAGGCTGAGCATGGTTTGGGACTTATTATTGTGGACTATTTACAATTAATGGAATCACATAACAAACGTAATTCTGAAAACCGCGTTCAAGAAGTAGCTGAGATGAGTCGTAACTTAAAAAGCATTGCCCGTGAATTAAATGTTCCAGTCTTAGCCTTGTCACAGTTATCTCGTTCAGTTGAATCTCGAAAACCATCTATACCAAAATTATCTGACTTGCGTGATTCTGGTTCTATTGAACAAGATGCCGATGTGGTTATGTTTATCTATAGAAAATCAGCCGATAGAAATTATCGCCGAGAAGATATACCACCAGATGAATTAAATATTGGTGAAATTCACGTAGCCAAACACAGAAATGGTCCGACTGGCATGGTAAAATTATTTTGGGAAGAACAACGTGCCAGTTTTAAAAATTTAGAAACTAATTTTGGTAATAATACTCCCCCATCACCACCACCAGTTAACAAACCGCCTCAAATACCAAAATTTTAAAATAATTAATAAAGCCTTTTAAGCTTTTCAAGCTTTTGAGGCATTTAAAGCCTTTTATTTATGTTCAACAAACTAAAGCAGTTCAAAGATATCCGTGGCCAAGCCAAAGAAATGCAAAATAAATTAGCCGAAGAAAGTGTCACCTGCGAAAGTAATGGCGTATCGCTTACTATGGATGGAAACCTAAAATTAACCAAAGTAAATGTTAACGTTGATTTATTAAATCCAGACAAAAAAGCTAAACTAGAAAAAGCCTTCCAAGATACTTACGAAGATGTCAGCAAAAAAATCCAACGTATTATGGCTATGAAAATGAAAGAAATGGGTGGATTGCCAAATATACCTGGGTTGAACTAAAAAAGGTGATAAAATGATACGGATATGCGGATTACATGCGGATGACGCGGATTATGCGGATGCAATTCACGTGTCAATTTATATAATCCGCATAATCCGCGTCATCCGCATAATCATCCGCGTCATCTGTATCATAATTCAATTATGTACTCCAAACCAATCCAAAATCTAATCCAGGCTTTTTCAAACTTACCCTCGGTTGGCGAACGTACGGCCGAGCGGTTTGTTTTTTATTTACTAAAATCCGGCAAAAAAGATGTGGCTGAATTAGATTTAGCTTTAAAAAATTTAATTGATGAAATAAAAAGCTGTGAAGTATGTTGGGATTTTACCCAGCACCATTCCGACTCAGACGAGAATAGTGCTGGGTTTACCGACACTTCCCCTTGTCCAATTTGTAGTAATAAAAAACGAGATCAATCAACTATCTGTGTAATTCAAGAACCACAAAACCTACAGGCAATTGAAAAAACCAGCGAATATAACGGACTATACCATGTCTTGCGCGGAACCCTGAAACCTGGGGACGACTTAATACCAAGATATTTAAAAATAAATGAACTCATAACCCGAATAAAAAAACCCGAAATTAAGGAAGTGATTTTGGCTCTCAATCCTGATCTAAATGGCGAAACTACCATGATGTTTTTGGAAAACAAAATCAAAAACACTAACCCAAATATAAAAATCTCCCGCTTAGCCCGAGGACTAGCCATGGGCTCAGACTTGCAATATGCCGATGAAATAACTTTGGGAAGTGCTTTGAAAAATCGAATTTAATATGATTTTAAAAACTCGTCAGTGGGATATTTTTCCCGAAAACATGCGCCAAAAAAGTAAAAACAAAGCGATATAGAAATAGATTTTGATCTCTTGCTTAAAAAATAAACCACACAAAACCCGCCAAAAGGCGGGTTTTATAATCTGTGTAATCTTTCAATAATCTGTGAAATCAATGCTAGACTTTCTTAATCTTAATCTTGGTCTTATGTTGTCTATGTCCATGAACTCTTTTGTATCTAACTTTGCGTTTGAATTTTACTACACGAATTTTTTTATCGCGAGTTTGTTCTTCAACTAAAGCAGAAATACTAACACCATCTAAATAAGGTGTACCAATTTTAACATCAGTACCATCTTCTTTAGCCAAAAGAAGAACCTTTTCAAAGACAACGTCTTTACCTACTTCAACCTCAAGTTTTTCTATTTTTAAAGTATCACCGGTTTTGATCAAATATTGTTTTCCGCCGGTTTCTATAACTGCAAACATATATTAAAGTAATTAGTAATAAGTAAATAATAATTTAATGCTTGGTTTGGGAGGGAAACTGCCCTAAACCAGAAGTAGCAACATTATATAATATAATCTTTTTTTTGTCAAGAGCACTAAACACAACTCACGACCCACACAACACGACACAACCTGCTAAAAAGTATTATGTGTTATGTGTATCGTGTGTCGTGAACATTTTAAATACATTAAATTACTGAATTACTTCCAACCTATCCCCAATCTTAACCCCACTCTTTTCTACCCACCCAGCGGGAAACTCCAAAACTAGATTAGCGTCAACTCTAGAATAATAGCGTTTTAAATTGGCTTCAGACACTGCCAGATCAAGCGGTACACGAGGGGCGATATCTACTACTTCAGCCCCACTCAGCCAAACAATATCAATAGAAAATTCCATATCACGCATAACAATCGCATGTTTGGCAAAACTATTAAAAACAAAAATCATACCGTCATAGTCACCCAAACTTTCTCTACCCCCCAGGCCTTTTATAAGATGATAAGAATCTTTGGCTACCAAAACTTTTAAATTTTGTCCAGCTAAAATAACCTCAGCTTCTGGCCAATGTAATGAATATATTTTTAAACTAAAAAAAGACAGGATTATCAAAGCTATAACAATCCAATGCCAACTTTGAATTTTTTTATCTTCATCCATATTATTTATTTCGCCTAGAAAAATAAAGTCCCACCAACATCATCAAAACAAATAAAAACAATAAAGCAATCAATTTTTGACTACTCTGCAAAAACAGAGTGCTCACACCAAACAAAAACGCAATTGTATAAAATAAAAGTACCGCCTGTTTTTGGGAAAAACCAGATTGGAGTAAACGAAAATGCAGATGTTCGCTATCCCCCTCATAAATTGGCTTACCTTTTTTTATTCTTTCAAATACAACTCTTACTAGATCCATTATGGGCAAACCTAATACTAATAGAGTCGTGGCTATTTTACCTCCAGATATAACGGCCAGACCTCCCAACATAAAACCCAAAAACAAACTTCCTCCCTCTCCCAAAAATATTTTAGCTGGATACCAATTCCAAACCAAAAAACCAAAGCAAGCCCCAGCAAAAACAAACGACAATAAGGCCACGTCCGGTTGTAACCACTTATCTTGTAAACTCAAAAAACCAATCATCAAAGTACCTATCAAAACCACACCTGTGACTAAACCATCCAACCCATCTAACAGCTTGGTAGTGAACATCATGACCATAAGCCAAATAAAAACCACCAAATCTGCCAACCAAAACCAATCACCCCAACTACTTATATTTAATTTAAAAATATTAAGATTAATAACCCCACCAATTGGATTGGTAATAATACCTGGACCAACTCCAAATGCAAGAACTACCAAAGCTGCCAAAATTGGAGCCACAATCTGCTGTTTGGCCTGCAAATGATATTTATCATCCAAAAAACCCCCCACCATCAAAATAAAACCCCCGATAAAAAATCCCAACAAATGATTCAAGCTCACATCTGTCTCCAGATGATCAGTAAAAAAAAGAATTAAAAAAATGATTGAAAAAAAACTGACAAATATTGCCAATCCTCCCCCCAGGGGAATTCTTTTTTTATGAATTTTTCTTTTTTCTAATTTTGGTTCATCTACAACTTTATATCGTTGCATGATCCATTTTATAACCAAAGTTAATACTAAGCACAGAACAAATGTCAAAAAAAAATACAAAAAATACATATTATTTTTTTTCTATTCTTACCTCCAATTTATCACCCAAAACTATTACGTCACGTCTTTCTAATTTATTTTGCAAAATAAGATCAGCCAATTTATTTTCTACATGTTCTTGAATTGCTCGGCGCATTGGACGAGCACCAAACTCAGGATCAAAACCAATGTCAGCCAAAGCTACCAGAGCTGACCCCTCTACTTTCAAAACGACTCCTCGCTTTTCCAAATCTTTGGCTACTCGCTTCAACATTAATCCAGCAATTTGTTTTATTTCTTCTTTTTCCAAAGATTTAAACAAAATAATACCATCAAAACGATTCAAAAATTCTGGACGATAATATTTTTTAAGTTCACCCCGCACCAAAGATTCTCTAATTTCCTCCAAAGTTTTACCAGCTACTATTTGTTCTTGAACAAAATTTGTACCCGCATTGGAAGTGGCAATAATAATTGTATTGGTAAAATCAACTAGCTGACCCACACTATCAGTCAAACGACCATCATCAAAAACTTGTAAAAATAAATTTAAAATATCGGGGTCGGCTTTTTCTAACTCATCCAACAAAATTAATGCAAAAGGTTGTTGCTTCACAGCTTCGGTCAAAATACCACTGCCCTGTTGCCCAGGTTGACCAATCAAACGGTAAACACCTGACTTGTCTTGATATTCACTCATATCAATTCTAATCATTCTTTCCTCACCACCAAAATATACACTAGCAATCGCCTTGGCTAATTCTGTCTTACCCACACCAGTCGGACCCAAAAATAAAAAGTTGGCAATTGGTTTTTTGTCTGAACGAACCTCAGCCCGAGCTCGACGCAAAGCACTGGCAACTGAAATAACGGCCTCATTTTGTCCAATAACTCGTTTGTGCATTTCTGCTTCCAAACGCATTAGTTTGTCTGATTCATCTTCGGAAATATTAGTAGCGGGAATTCCAGTTTTACTAGCTACAATCTGACCAACATCATCCGCTGTCACCAAATGATTGGCACCTTTTTCGCTTTTTACCAAACTGGCTGATTCGGTCATAATTGAAATAGCACTCTCAGGTAAATTTTGATCATGCAAAAATTTTTCAGCCAATTCCACTGATTTTTGCAAAGCATCGTAAGAAAAAAATATATTATTCTTATATTCTACATAACCAACTTTGGATTCTAAAACCTGAATTGCTTGATTTTTATCCATTTCTTTTATATCAACTCGTGACAATACCGAACCAATCTCAGAATTAACAATATGACGTTTGTAACCATCAGAAGTAGTCGTAGCCAAAGTTAAAAATTTACCTGGGCCAAGATATTCTGACAATGTTTCTGACACATCTAGTCCTTCTTGTGAATCACCCGAACTAATCGTAATTAGATCATGAATATTTTTTATAAATAAAATTATATTTCCAGCTCTAGATATCTCATGCATTATTTTCATCAATCTCTCTTGGGCACCACTAACAGTTGTTCCAGCCAACAAAGCCGAAACTGACAATTGAACTAATCTTTTTTCTTTGAGCCGATCGGGTACATCTTCTTCTACCATTTTTTGTGCAAGACCTTCAATAATACTCATCTTGCCTACACCTCTTTCTCCAACCAAAATAATACTTTGACGACCACCCTCAACTATTCTAAATATTTCCTCTATTTCTTTTTCCCGAGCCACACAAGCTGATAAGTTGCCATATTTCGCCGCCATAGTTAAATCTTCACTAAAACTATTTAGGTATGGGGTAGCGACAGCAGTCATTGCCCGATCCAAACCATATTTACTGCGGTGAGAACCAGCCTTTTGTAATTTTTTATATTGTCGACGTAATTTTTCTCTAATTCTCATCCACTCAACCACATTTGATAATTTATCTTTATCAATTTTTAAATCATACAAAAGTTCCTGAATTGGTTGAGATTGAAAAACAGTCGCCAACAAAAGTTCAGTGACATCTACATAATCTTGATGATCAACGTAGGCCTTTTCATATGATTGAAATAAAATTTGTTGGACTTCTTCAGAAATAACAGGTGGTTTTTTTTCTTTGGATAAAACAAAAAAATTGGCAACCTTGGCTTGCAACGAAGCTACCGGAATTCCCAATCTAATAAAAATATTTGAAACTCGCGTTGATGCCAGCAAAGCATAAAAAATATGAACCGGCTCAACTGTAGAACTATCATTTTTTAAGGCTTGGTGATAAGCTTCTTCCAAAACTTGTCTAGTGTTATAAGAAAAAGTCAAAGCAATATTTTGTCTTTTGCGACGTGGCAGTTTGAACACTTCTTGCCAAGTTTGCATAATTTGCTCTTCTTTTTCTTTTATCAACTTATTACCCTCTTTGTATTCATGCACTTCCACAGTTTCTGACTCAGGATTGGATACTACCAACCGATAAGCAAAATAACCAAAAGCCACCATTGAAATCCAAAAGAAAAATGGTAAAAAATTTCCCTCTAATTGCCAAAAATTAACCGTGAAAATATCTTCCAACATCTGTTTGTCATAAGCTGACCAGACAAACAACAATAAAAAACCGATACCAAAAACCAGAGCACCAATAATGCGAAAATGATTCAACCAACGACGTGCACGTCTAACACTAATATGATAATGTGTCAGTGGCTCACCCCAATATAAAAACTGACCACGAGTAAAATACCCCATACTCATTCCCTTGCATTCCGGACATTTGCGTACTTTAAGATAACCAGAACCCTGACAAGTCGGGCAAGCTAATAAATTTAATGGAATTTGTTTTTCAAAAAGCATAGGTAATTAGTCAAAAGTCCTTAAAGTCAAAAGTTTATAAAGTCATATTTATTATTTTCAACTTTATGGACTTTACGGACTTTACGGACTTTATAGACTTTACGGACTTTAGACTAAAATAACATATAAACCACCAACACAGGCAGGGCTAAATAAATTAAAAACAAAAATAAAACTACAGCCAACCAAATTAACAATAATATAGAACGAAAAATTACATTCCAAAATCTGACAAATATACTAATCAAAAAACCTCCAATATCTCTTTGTCCGTACATTGGTACAAAAATATTTTTCAACCAAAGCCAAGGCACAAATTGAGCATTGCCATCTTGAATCAATCCAAAACAAAACCAAAGCACTCGCTTGGCTCCACCACTATACCACCACAACGGAAAATAAAGCAGGTCAAGAAAAAATTCTAATACCATGCGTTGTAAAACGAGGATCCACATATTTTAAGTCAAAAGTTATAAAGTCAAAAGTTATAAAGTCAAATAACGCACAAAGACTTT
>CAYXGV010000001.1:41539-44830 GCA_964464685.1 uncultured Gammaproteobacteria bacterium
AAGTCAAAAGTTATAAAGTCAAAAGTTATAAAGTCAAATAACGCACAAAGACTTTCGACTTTATGACTTTATTGACTTTTGACTCTTTTATTATATCATAAAAATAAATCCAGCACCACTTTTTTTAAATCTCCTCTCTACAGGAAACAAAAAACACCCCACCAAGGGTGTAGTTTCTAATGTCAGATGTTAAATGTTAGATGTTTTAAATCCGCCAGGCCACATGTTTAAATGTCTATCGCATCGCCACCGCACTACCAGCCAAACTAATATATTCAACATTACCACCAGCTTCTACCATATTAAGACTGGCCAAACGATTTTGAATACTATTCATTGATCTATAGGAGGCGATTTGTAATTCTAAACGTTGATTTTCTTGCTCCAACAACTCAAGCTGTTGTTCCAAATCATTTATTTCATAACCTTTGGTAGATAATGAACTTGTTTTGACAACATACATAAAACCACCACCCAAAACCAAAACTAACATCAAAGCCCTAAATGTGGTGCTAAATAACCACTTTCTAATTGCTTGTCTTTTTTGTCTTAATGTTTGATGATTGTCACTAGTCATATTGATAATAGTGCGATGCAAATATAAGATACTAATACTCTCTATAACACACATTCGTATACCATTAGTATAATTAGTAACATTTGTATATTAGTATCTTTTATTATTAGCATCGCATTTAATTTTAATTAAATTTTTTCCACCACTCTCATTTTCGCTGATCTTGCCCGAGGGTTTTCTTTAGCCTCTTCTTCACTGCAAATAATTGGTTTTTTATTTATAATTTTTAAAGTTTTACCAAAATATTTTTTAGTAAAATGCTTTACAATCCTATCCTCTCCAGAATGAAAACTAATTACTACCAATCGTCCACCCGAAGCCAACACTTCTATTGCTTGAGGCAAAACTTGTTCCAAAACTTTTAATTCATCATTAACCGCAATTCTTAATGCTTGAAAAACTTTGGTCGCAGGATGCAATCCACCCAACCAAGGAATCTCTTTATCTGTGCCCAATTTTTTTCTATAAACTGCCGAAATAATTTCTACCAATTCACCAACTGTTTCAATTCTTTTTTCTTTTCTACTTTTGACTATGACTTCAGCAATTTTTTTACTCAGATTTTCTTCACCGTATTTTTTAAATATCATTACCAACCGGCTAAATTCCAAATCATTAATTATATCAGCCGCTGACATTCTCATTTCATTACCAGAAAAACGCATATCTAATTTTTCATTTGGCTGGAGGAAACTAAATCCCCTACCTCTATCTTCAAATTGTGGTGTTGACCATCCCAAATCCAGTAAAACTCCATCTATTGGACCGAAATTATTTTCTTCTACAATCTTTTTTAGATTAACAAAATTATCCCGAGCAAACACCACCCTATCTTCAAATTTGTAAAGAAATTGCTTGGCTCGCAAAATTGCTTCCATGTCGGCATCTATTCCCAACAACTTACCATCAGGTGCGGTCGCTTCCAAAATTTTTTCAGAATGCCCAGCATCGCCCAAGGTACAATCAATCACATTTGCCCCCGCAGACAAATTTAACGATTCTAAAACTTCTCGTAATAAAACTGGCACATGTCTACTCATAATAATTTCTAATATCTAATTCACCTAATTTCTAATCAAATAACCAATGTCTAATTTCTAATTTTGACATTAGATATTTTTTAGAAATTAGAAATTATTAATTAGAAATTTAATAATACTTCTTTAAACTAAATACCGAGCTCAAACATCTGTTCAGAGATAACAACACTCTCCTTCTCGGTTTGTGTTTTATATTCTTCCCAATTCTTCTGATCCCAAAGCTCGAGGCGGTTGTATAGACCAGCCACGACTACGCTTTTTTTGAGACCAGCAAAATTACGAAGATATTCTGGCAACATTGCTCGACCTTGTTTATCAATACTCACATCCATAGCACCAGCCAACATCAGCCGAGCAAAAGCTCGAGCTTTTGATTGTGAAAAAGGTAAACCCGCTAATTTGTCAGCTAATTTTTTCCATTCAACTTTTGTATACAAAAACAAACAGTTGTCTAACCCGCGAGTTACCACTGCTCCTTTGGCCAAATCAGTACGAAACTTTTTTGGTACTGCCAAACGACCTTTTTCATCTAAATTGTGAGAGTATTCGCCAATAAACATACCACTAATTGCTTAACACAGATTACACAGATAAATAAATAGACAAGCATTTTTATTTATTTTGCAATCTGTGTAATCTGTGTCAAAAAATCTGTGGTTCCCCACTTTTCCCCACGTATTTCCATTATATACCACTTTGAAACACAACACAACCCTTTTTAGGGTTGGTTATCCACAGTGTACCAAACCCCTCTTTCAAAGACTGGTCACAAACACAAATACAAAAAATCCCGCATTACTGGGATTTTTTGTTTATTTTCGTAATTCGTAAATTTGCATTATTTGGCAATTAGAATGCTAATCAAATCTCAACCTCCTCACCATACTCCGGCACAAACACCTCTGTCTGATATTTATCACGCAAACGATGAGCCAATTCAGTGGCCGCGTGTTCTTCACCGTGTACACAAAAAATCTGTTTAGGTGGCTGTTGTCCAGTACTTCCCACCCACTTAATTAATTTATTCTGATCACCATGGGCCGACAAAGCCCCTATGGCTTTTATATTACACCTGACTAACACATCTTCATTAAAAATTTTTACTTTCTTGGTTCCCTCATATAATTTTCTCCCCAAGGTTCCTTGGGCTTGATAACCAACAATAATAAGAGTGGAGGCGGGATCAGGTAAATAACGAAAGGCATGGTGAATAATTCTTCCACCATTCATCATACCAGCTCCAGCTATTACCATTTTTGGTCCAGGAACATTATTAATTTTTTTAGACTCTTCTCGAGTATGTGTCAACTGCAATTCTGGAAAATCAAGAAAATCATCCCCCATTTTGTGTAATGAGATAGCTTCTTCATCGTAATATTCTGGATATTTTTTATAAACCTCAGTGGCATCAATGGCCAGTGGACTATCCAAAAAAATTGGAATTCTGGGCAACTCTTTGTCATATTCACTCAACTTATTCAATTCATACAGAAACTCCTGAGTTCGCTCCAAAGAAAAAGCTGGCACCATAATTGTTCCTCCCTTTTTTACCCCGGTTTTTATCAAATCCAAAATAACCTGACGGCGCACATCAATTGGCTCGTGAATTCTATCTCCATAAGTTGATTCACACAACAAAACATCAATATCTGAACTAAGTTTTTGAGTGTCTCG
>CAYXGV010000001.1:44930-52673 GCA_964464685.1 uncultured Gammaproteobacteria bacterium
CCAAATTTTACCTTTGAACCCACCTTTGATTAATTTTGGAATACGTCCCACGTGATCCAAATGAGCATGAGTCACTAGTAATACATCAATTTCCGCTGGATCAAACGGAAAATCCTCTTGATTTTTTTCTTCATTAAAATGACCGCCCTGAAACATTCCGCAATCAACTAAAATTTTATATTTGTCTGTTTGCAAAAGATGACAAGAACCTGTCACTTCACCGGCTGCTCCACAAAATTTTATTTTCATATTTAAAAGGCTTGAAAGGCTTGAAAGGCTTGTCCACCAGAGGACGGATCAGTCCTCTGGCTGAAAATGCCTAAAAAACCAAATTATTTAATTCATTGTAATTATACCACAAAACAAAACCTACACAAAAACCAAAAACTATGGTATTATATTTATAGTAAATAATTCAAAGCCTTTCTGGCCTTTTTAGCTTTTTAAGCTTTTCTGGCCTTTCTATATTATGCGTCGAAATATTGAACAAATAGAAATAAAAGAACCACCAATTCAAGAGCTAAGAAAGAAAAGATCGTGTTTCAAAAGAACTTGCTTTACTGGCTGTGGTTGTATAAGTATTTTTATTATTGCCTCAATTTTATTATTAAAATTTGCCTCTGAGCCACGAATAAAAGAAATAAAAGAAGTGCCGGAAAATTTCCCCCCAACCATCCCACTTTATGATTCTGATAATATCCAAAAAATTAGTTTGACTTCTGGCAAAGAAAAAGGCCGGGTTGTAGAAATTGTAGCCTTTGTACCGAAATTAATTTTATCACCTATTATTTTAGGCTTGGATAAAAAAAATAATACTTCAAGCGGTAGTATAAAAAATAGCGATTATTGGAAAAATTTTGTTGATATAATGAAAGAACCTGTCACTGACCATCGTGATATTACTATAATAGAATGGACTGATATGCCAGCCGAACCTTGGTTTATCCAAAGCTATTATGAAACAGAGCTAAAAAGTAATAATTACCAAACAGAAAGAGACAATAAAACAGATAATACAATTCGTAAATTAAATTTTGAATTGGACAAAATAGAAGGTGTATTATCAATCGAAGATGATCCCGCCAAGGACGGCACAGATTATGTTTCTTTAACAATAAAAATTCCCACGGAATAAAGCCAGATCATTTATTCCGATCGAGGAATAAATGATTGCTGAAATAATTGACATAGTTGAAAAATAATTCATAATTCATAATTCTATAAATATGGCTATCAAAATTTTAAAACAGGAAAAACTAACTTGGATTAATATTGATAAACTAGATGATGAGGCCTTGGCTTATTTGAAAAAAAATTATACTTTTCACCATCTAGATTACGAAGATTTACAGGGTGAAATTCAAACGCCAAAAATTGATGTGTATAAAAATTATCTATTTTTAGTTTTTCATTTTCCACTTTGGGATCCAATTTCAGAAAGAGTAAAATCTCGTGAAGTAGATGTCTTTATGGGTGATGGCTATCTTATCACTATTCAACACAATCGCAGTAAAGAATTAAAAAACTTTTTTTATCGTTGCATAAAAAATAAAAAAATGAAAACTGATTGGATGCAAAAAGGATCTGGTTTTCTTTTGTACAAATTGATTGAATCTCTATTTCGCAATACCCAACCGATAATTGACACGATTGGCAAACAAATATCTGACTTAGAAAATGAAATTTATTCTGGCGAGCAAGATACCAAAACTGTCAAAGGTCTAGCCATACACCGTCGAAATATTTTACAATTTAGACGTATACTAGATCCGCAACGTTATTTGATCAGCAATTTATCCCACATTCGCAAACCTTTTTTGGATGAAAGTTTGGTAATTTATTTTGATAATATTAACGACTATTTAAGTAAAATTTGGTCTATCACTGATACTTACAGGGACACAATAGATGGCTTGCATGTGACAGTAGAATCTCTAATCAATCACCGCACCAACAAAGTCATCAGCGCCCTAACGGTTATTTCTGTTTCATTAATGCCACTTACTTTGCTTTCTGGAATTTATGGCATGAATATAACTGGATTACCTAATGCTGAAAATCCCAAATGGGTTTGGCTAATGTTTGCCAGCCTACTAACAATCGTTTTATTAGTTGTTATTTTAATGAAAAAAAGAAAATGGCTATAATAACATAGCACACAACCCACTCAACTCGACCCTCATCGTCAATCACTCTGTGTTGTGTTGTATGTGTCGTGTATCGTGAAAATATTTTAACAAAAAATATACCCTACTGGTTAGATAAAAATGTGATTAAAAGAATATTAAGCTCTCAATCCAACTCAATCACAGGCGCGGCCGTAGTTCTCGGACTCGCGTCTTTTATCAGTCGTTTAATTGGTGTTATTCGTGATCGCTTGTTTGCTCACCATTTTGGTGCTGGTGATGTTTTGGATGCATATTACGCAGCTTTTCGCATTCCCGATTTGGTTTATAATTTAATAATTGTCGGTGCTTTGTCAGCTGGTTTTATTCCAGTATTTATGAAGTTGGTCACAAAAGACAAAGACGAATCATGGCGAGTAACCAATTCTATTATAAATATTTTAGGGTTAATATTGATAATCGCTTGTGGCGTATTATTTATTTTCACCCCCCAATTAATGAAGCTGGTTGTACCCGGATTTGATGCTGAAAAAATGCAGATGACTGTGATGCTATCTAGAATCATGTTTTTCAGTCCAATTTTGCTAGGCATCAGCGGTATTGCTAGTAGTGTTTTACAATCTTTTAAAAACTTTTTTATTTATTCGCTGACACCAATTATGTATAATTTGGGGATTATAATTGGTGTGATTTTTTTTGTACCTATCTGGGGTATAAACGGATTGGCCTATGGAGTTATACTTGGTGCTCTGTTGCATTTGTTAATTCAAATCCCCTCTTTATATTCTCACGGCTTTAGATATCAGGCATTATTTTTGTGGAAAAATAAATACGTTCGCGAAATTGGTCGCCTTATGGTCCCCCGAACTTTGGGGATGGCTACTAGTCAAATTAATTTACTAGTAATTACTATCTTGGCATCAACTCTTGCAGCTGGTAGTGTAGCAATTTTTAATTTAGCAAATAATTTACAATATTTTCCAATCGGGCTAATAGGAATTTCTTTTGCCATTGCTGCTTTTCCAACTTTAGCCAAATTTGTTGCCGAAGACAAAAAAAATGAAATGACTGAACAACTTTCTCGGACTATTAGACAAATTTTATTTTTTATAATTCCAATTACAATCGCTTTTTTACTTTTACGCGCCCAAATTGTCCGAGTGGTTTTGGGTTCAGGTGAATTTGATTGGTCTGATACAATTTTGACAGCCAATACTTTGGCATTTTTTTCTTTATCATTATTTGCCCAATGTCTCATTCCCCTACTAGCTCGTGCTTTTTATGCCCTACATGATACATGGACGCCTTTTTTTATCGGAATTGTTAGCACTATAGTAAATATAATCGCCGCTCTTTATTTCAAACAAATTTTGGGAGTTAGCGGTCTGGCACTTGGTTTTACCATTGGTATGGTTGTGCAGATGTCTTTACTTTGGTTGTTATTACATCGCCAACTTGGTACTTTGCATGAATCAAAAATAATCATTTCGCTTTACAAAATTTCTCTAGCAGGAATAATAATGGCAATATTAATACAGCTATCAAAATCCCCTCTATCATATTTTGTAGACATGACAAAATTCTGGGGAATACTAACCCAAGGATTTATAGCTGGTGGTATTGGTTTATTAGCTTATGGAATAATCTGTTGGCTTTTAAAATTAGAAGAAATGACTTTATTTGCCGGAAGTCTAAAAAGGCGTTGGTTGAAACTTACTAATGTTCAGGGTGAAATTGATGGGGCGGATGAAATCTAGTACAAGATACAAAATACACGGAATTAAATACAAAACGACAAAAAAAAATTACGTAATGTATTACGTAATTTTTTAATCTTGCCAAAAACCACAAATAATGCTAAAATATAGTGGAAAATTGCTATAATACAATATTGTTAATTGTTATCTGAAAACTGTTATCTGAATCCTATGAACATCCGCAACTTCTGCATCATCGCCCACATTGACCATGGAAAATCCACCCTAGCGGATCGTTTTTTGGAATTGACTGGAACAATTGAAAAAAGAAATATGCATGCCCAAATACTGGACGGCATGGATTTGGAACAGGAACGTGGGATTACAATTAAATTGACGCCTGTACGAATGAAGTACAATGACTATGTCTTAAACCTCATCGACACCCCCGGCCACGTAGACTTTACTTATGAAGTGTCCCGTTCTCTAGCTGCGGTTGAAGGTGCTATTTTGTTAGTTGACGCGACCCAAGGTGTTCAGGCTCAAACCATAGGTAATTTATATTTAGCACTAGAACAAGATTTAACAATCATTCCTGTATTAAATAAAATTGATTTGCCCAATGCTGACGTAGAAAAAGTTAGCGCCGAAATTATTCATTTGATTGGCTGTAAAAAAGAAGACATCTTAACTTGCTCAGCCAAAACTGGTGAAGGCATCAAAGAAGTTTTAGAAAAAGTAATTGAACTCGTTCCTGAACCAAAAGAAAAAATGACTGGATCCCCTCGCAGTCTAATTTTTGACTCTTTTTATGATGACTATCGCGGGGTAGTAGCCTCAATTCGCATGGTAGATGGTGAATTTTCAAAGACAAACCGAATAAAATTTATGGGGACTGGCAAGACAGCCGAAATTTTAGATTTAGGCCATTACTCTCCCCAAATGGTTTCTGATCCTAAATTAGAAAATGGACAGGTTGGTTATTTGGTTTCTGGTTTAAAAGAACTGGGTGATGTCCGAGTCGGTGATACCATCACTCTAGAAAAAAATCAAGCCAGAGAACAATTACCTGGTTACAAAGAAGTAAAACCAATGGTATTTGCTGGTATCTTCCCCCAAGAAGGCGACGATTACAACAGCATGCGTGATGCCGTTGACAAATTAAAATTAAGTGATTCAGCTCTATATTATGAACCGGAACATTCGCAAGCTTTAGGTTTTGGCTTTCGTTGTGGCTTTTTGGGCATGTTACATTTAGAAATTTTTCAAGAAAGATTACGTCGTGAATTTGGCTTGCATATTATTGCTACTGTTCCCAGCGTTGCTTATCATATATTTTTGACCAATGGACAAACATTAACTGTTAAAAGTCCACAAGAATTACCCGACGTCCAAAGAATTGCTCACATTGAAGAACCGTGGATGGCCGTTGATATTATTACTCCTAATAATTTTGTTGGTAATGTAATGGGTCTAATTGCCGAACGCAAAGGAATTTACACTAATACTGAATACCTCAGTACTGGCTCTGATCACCGAGCTATGCTTCATTATGAAATGCCTTTGGCCTCGCTTATTACTGATTTTTATGATAAACTAAAGACAGTGACCAGCGGTTATGCTTCTTTAAATTATGAATTCAAAAATTACCGAAAATCCGATGTTGTTAAAATGGATATCGTGATTGCTGATGAAGTGGTTGAAGCCTTATCCAGTTTGGTTTGGCGCGATGAAACTTTTAGAATTGGCAAAAAAATTGTTGGTTCACTCAAAGACACTCTACCCAAACAACAATTTGTGATCAAAATCCAAGCCGCTATTGGTGGTAAAATTATTGCTGGTGAAAGATTATCAGCCCTTAGAAAAGATGTGACTGCCAAACTCTATGGTGGTGATGTGACCAGAAAAAACAAATTATTAGAAAAACAAAAGAAGGGTAAAAAGAAAATGCTCGCTATGGGTAAAGGCAAAGTCAACATACCGACTGAAGCGTATTTGGCAGTTTTAAAACGATAAAGAAATAAAAGATACCAATATACTAATGGTACGAATGATACTAATGCTATACTAATATTTTTCTAGAATATTTTTATGAAACAAATTGCTTTTGATATTGCCATTTTACCACCTGACGAAATTCAAGATATTTGTATAGAACTTTGTCATAAATACCAAAATAATTCTGGTCGCCCACCGCTAAATAAAAAAGACAATACTCCACACATCTCACTCTTGATGGGTGTTGTAGAGGAAAAAAAACTACCAGAATTAATAGAACAAACGAAAAAGATATTAAAAGATAAAAAAACAATTAATTTAAAAATTGAAAAAATCCAAAAAATAGACAGCACTTATTATTTTCCAATCACCAAAAATAAAAAATTACAAGAATTACACGAACTGTTTGTTAATCAACTTCCAGAATTTCATTCACAAAAAACTACCGCTGATATGTATTTGGATGATATTGTGGCAGACTCTACTTATTTCTGGACTGACAATTATGCGATAGGATCAAGCTTTGCCAAATTCTGGTCTCATATTACTTTAAAAGCCTGCGATAATCCCGAATTTAAAACATTTCCTTTGGAATTTAATGCTGACAAGATTGCCATCTGTCACATGGGTAACCATTGCACCTGTCGAAAAATTCTCTGGCAAAGTAAACTAATAAACAAATAATCTAATTATCTAATTTATGTACGGAAACAAAAAATTCAAAACTCTCTGGACAATTATAAGTATCTTGGCAGTGATGGGTATGCTTTTCTTCACCATCATGCCACTTTTTTATTAATAAATGTGACACAGGATGACGCAGATTTATAACCAAACCACTATCCGCATAATCCGCGTCATCCGCATATAATCTGCGTATCCGTGTCACAAGTACGTGTCACAAGTACGTGCCACAAACGTATGAGTAAATTCAAACGATTTCTATCATACAAACATCACGAAAATTTTCCTCAGCATCACCATTATCAAATCGCGGTAATTTTTCTTTTTGTATTTGGTGTTTTTTTATTTGTCCCATATTATTTGCTGGTTAACGAATTTAATTTAAATATGAATGATTACCAATGGTATTTTTTTGTACCATTTTTAATTGTCTATATTGTATATTGCCTCAAAGAAAGAAATAAAATTGGTAAAGAAGAAAGAGTTGTTCCGCTTAAACGACCAATCGGTCACTGGATCTTGCTTGGAATAACTTTGATTGCTTTTCATTTGCGCCCACAAGATAATTATCTAGAAAAAATTCAAGCACTAGATATTTCCTTTGCCATATTTTCCTTATTTTTAGCCGATGGCTATTGGGATTTTAAAAAGATTAAATTATTTAAAAAATAATATATGAACTTTTTAGACTTATTTCCTACAATTGATTTATTTGTTTTATTCTTGTTCGTAGCTATCTTAATACTACACCTGATCTTTATTAAAAAAGACAAATTATTGGTTGATTTAATTGCAATTTACGTTGCCTTTGCCCTTATTATAATTTTACCTATTTTTGTGCCTCAGATACAAGCTTGGCTAAATTCTCATGGCTTATTTAGAGTATTTAGTTTTGCCGGATTGTCAATTATATTATTTTTAGTATTATCACATAGCAATATTGCAGAATTTTCTAAAAAAATTAGCCCAACCGAATTTAGTACATCTTTTATTTATCGGGTGGGATTAAAAGGTATATTTGCTACCACTGTTATTTACTTTTTACCTGACTATATAAAAAATTATTTTGGCACCTTAATAAATTTCATCTTTAATAATTTTTTTGCTTTAATTTTTTGGTTTTGTTTACCACTTCTATTTGCTTTTGCTTTTAAATTTAAGACGAGACGAGGGTGGATAGAATAAACACGTAACACATAACATGAAACACGTAACACGTACCAATAAAATCGCCTTAT
>CAYXGV010000002.1:0-1224 GCA_964464685.1 uncultured Gammaproteobacteria bacterium
GTATTTAACAATGTTATTATAGCACATTTTGTAGTTATTTAAAACAAAAAACATCTGGGGTGTGGACGATTTTCAAAATACAATATACATGGAATAATATACAAAAATTATATAAAATTTTTGTATATTTTAAGCGTATCCCCTGCTAATTTACTCCAAGAAAATCTTTGTAAATTTTCTTGAGCATTTTGTTTTAATTCCAAACGGACGTTCTCGTCAGTCAAACCTCGATAAATAACTTCGGCCATTTGTTCGGCACTGTCTGGATCAAAATACAAAGCTGACTCACCCAAAACTTCGGGCAAACAAGAAGCATTGGACGATACCACTGGCACACCAAAACTTTGCGCTTCAAGCGGTGGCAATCCAAAACCTTCGTACTTGCTAGGGAAAACATACAAAGACGCAGTGGAGTAAAGTTCAACTAATTCATCATCTGGCACAAATCCCAAGTAAATTATTGATTTATGATTTATGATTTTTGATTTCAAATTATTATAAAAATAATCTTCTTTTCCCACTAATACCAACTGGTATGCTTCGCCGTAATCTCTATCAAATATCTCCCAAGCTTTTAATAAATTATCTAAATTCTTATGCGGATAAGCCGCCCCCACATACAAAACATACGGCTTATTAATTCCAAAATCGTTTTTGTGTCCTTGTATCCTTGTATCCTTGTATCCTTGTACAAAAGGTGCTTGATATGTCACAGTCATTTTTTCCAGCGCAACCCCCAAAGTCTCATGAATATCCTGTTTGGTAAATTCACTAGTGACAATAATATGTTTCGCTTTTTTTACCACCCGCTTCAAAACCAAACGATGTAGTTTATCTTTGCACCAAAATTTAATAGGACCAAGAGTCGTCGCTTCAGGTCGCGGATAGTGATACATAATCAAATCGTGCACTGTCACCACAAAAGGATCATTATATAACAAAGGAATATTCCAATGAGGAAAATGCATCAGATCAACTTGAGCTTTTTTTATTATTTTTTTAAATTTAATTTGTTCAGCCCAAGAATACCACGGAATATCGGCAATTACAATTTTGACATTAGAATTTTTGATATCTCCCAATTCTTTAAAATTAGCATTTCTAAAAAACAAAATATATTGATTGTCTTTATCAATTTCAAGTAAATGATTAACCAATTGTTGGGTATATCGCCCCAGGCCAAACCCCGAGCCAAACATACGACAGTCTATTCCAATTTTCATA
>CAYXGV010000002.1:1324-28910 GCA_964464685.1 uncultured Gammaproteobacteria bacterium
TCGCCCCAGGCCAAACCCCGAGCCAAACATACGACAGTCTATTCCAATTTTCATATACTAATGATAAAAGATACTAATATACTAATGGATACTAATATTTTCTTAGAAAATTATTTTAAAACTAACTTTTATTTGTATATAATAACTACTGTTTAATCCTGATTTCACAACAACGCACATTGGTATTTATTCGTATCATTAGTACAATTAGTATATTAGTATCTATTATTTAATAACATTTCTAAAAAATCTTTTGCAGTTTTTTGCCAATCAAATTTTTTCAAATCTATTTTAACAAAATTTTGTTTATTACTAATAATATTTTTCATGCCGGTTTTAATTTCATTAATATTATTAGGATTAACCAGATAAACATAGTCAGAAAAAATTTCTGCTAAAGACGAACGGTCAGAAGTAACGACCGGCACACCGCAAGCCAAGGCTTCCAAAACGGGCAAACCAAATCCTTCGTATAGACTAGGAAAAACAAATAGACTAGAGTTTTTATAAAGTGCGGTTTTGTCGCCATCATCTACATAACCAATATATTTTACACCTGTGGTATTTTTTATTGCCTGAAAAATTTCTTCATTTTTCCAACCACTAGCACCAGCAATAACTAACATGTATTTATCATCCAACAAAGAACTTTTTTTATAAGCCTGAATAATTCCCAAAATATTTTTACGTGGTTCAATAGTGCCTAAATACAAAATATATTTCTCGGGTAAATTATACTTCTTTTTAATTTGTTCTATGTTCAATGTTCCATGTTCCGTAATATTTGAACAAAGTCCTGGTTGTAAAACTTTTACCTTTTTACTTTCTACTTTATACTCCCTCACCACATCTCGCCTAGTATTTTCTGAAGGAGTAAAAATAATATAAGCCCGCTCACAAAGTTTTTTTGGTCGCAAAACCTGGTGCCACAAACGTCGTTTCCAAGTGTAGCACTCGGGCAAAATCTCAAAACTCAAATCATGCACAGTCAAAATTAATTTTGTCTTACGTGATAATGAAAGAAAATTAAGATTCGGTGCAAAAAAATAGTCTATCATTTTTACGTCATCCTGAGCCCTTCGATTAACACTCAGGACAGGCTCCACTAGTGGAGTCGAGGGATCCCCTTCTTTATGTATGGGATCTTTCGACTCGGCTCTCCCTGCGGTCGAACCTCGCTCAAGATGACGTAAAATGAACTTATCTAATCTAATAAATCCTAACCAAACAAATAGATTCAATATCTTATTGGGCCAACGAGTATAAATATAATGAACATTATCATACTCCCACTTTGGAATATTCTCTGAAACATCAGCATAAGAATTATAAAACAAAAAATATTGATTGTCTTTATCAATTTTAAAAACAGCGCTTAAAAGCTCAAATGTGTATTCCCCCACCCCAGTTCGCTGTTTGTTCATCAAAGGGCGAATGTCAATTGCAATATTCATAAATACGAATGATAGATACTAATGATAGATACTAATATACTAATAATATAAATTATACTAATGCTATACTAATACTTTCTTAGAAAATTATCTGATGACTACTTTCTTTGGGTTATAAAATACAAACTCAATTACGTTCCCTCCCCTCGTAGGGGAGGGCAGGGAGGGGTTGGGTGTCGAAGAATTTTATTTAGTTTTTAATAAAACGATAATTGCTTGCTTTTAAGCGTCAACCCTCACCCTGCCTACCGGCAGGCAGGCTAACCTCCCCCTACGAGGGGGAGGGACTATTAAAAAAACTTTTTTATTTGTAATAACTATTATCTAGTACCAATTTTACAACAACGCACATTTGTATAGCATTCGTATCATTTGTATTATTAGTATATTAGTATCTATAATTATTAGTATCTTTTATTTGTACATCTGTTTTTTAACCTCAGCGAATGTCAAGTGCACACTGATTCAATCCTTGTTTAAACTCTTCGTGTCTGTCCTCAACATAACGTTTAATTTTATCTTTAAAATTATCTACACTAAATTTTTCTGCTCTATTTCTAATTCTTTCGCTATCCCACATTTCATGATTAAAATGTAAAACCGTATCAAGTAAGGATTCCCAAGTTTGTTCTTTGAAAAAAACCCCAGTCTCACCCGGAATAACTGTCTCGCTGGCTCCACCAACCGGAAAAGCAATTACCGGTCGACCAGCGGCCATGGATTCAATTGGGGTAATACCCAAATCCTCTATTTGTGGATGGATAAAAGCTCTTGCTCGCGCTAATAAACGAGCTTTTTCAACATCATCAATTCTACCCAAAAAAACAATATTATTTTTTGCTACACTTTTTAATTTTTCCATTTCTGGTCCTGTGCCAAATATTAACAAAGGCCAACCCAAACGATTAAAAACTTGTATTACCAAATCAAATTTTTTGTAAGGCACCAAACGTCCGCCAGTTATAAAATAATCACCCACCTCTGGACTAATAGAAAAGTTTTTTAAATCTATTGGCGGATAAATAATATCACTATCACGACGATAATATTTTTGAATACGATTTTTCACTGTACCAGAATTGGCAATAAAGTGATCCACCCTGTCCACGCTCATTTTGTCCCACAAACGCAAGTGGTGTATCAAGCGTGGCAAAAATGCTTTGACCAAACGATTATATTTTAATTCTTCAATATATTCGTGAGTATCAGTCCAAAGATAACGAGTTGGGGTATGACAATAGGAAATATGCAAAGTATCAGGCCGAGTCAAAACTCCTTTGGCAAAAGCGGAAGTTGAAGATATCACCACATCAAATTCATGTAAATTGTGTCGTTCAGTTGCTATTGGCATCCAGGGCAAATACCATTGATATTTAGTTTTAACAAACGGTAAACGAGCAATAAATGACTGTTTAATTTTGGCATTTTCAAAACCGCTAATTTTTTTCTTATCATAAAACAAAACAAAAATTGGCGCTTCCGGCCACAGCTCGTGAAACGCCTGCAAAACCCTCTCCGCTCCCCCATCTTGCGAGAGATAATCGTGGACAAGTGCGACTTTCATAAAACATTCTAATTACGAAACTTTACGAATTTCCGAATTACGAATTCTATTGTACAGTTTTATTTTCGTAATTCGGAAATTCGAACCACGAAGTGGATTTTGTAATTCGGATGTTATAATACTCTCCTTCTTCTAAACAAAATAAATGGCGTCTTAATAAAAATAATAAAGTCTAACAACAATCCCCATTTTTCAATATAAAAAACATCTAATTTCATTTCTTCTTCAAAATCCAAATCACTGCGACCGGAAATTTGAGCTAGTCCGGTGACGCCTGGTTTTAGGGTAAAGACCTTGCGATACTTTTCTTCATAATATTCAACCTCGCGGGGCTGATGCGGACGTGGGCCAACCACACTCATCTCACCTTTCAACACATTAAAAAATTGTGGTAATTCATCAATACTCCAGCGTCTTATAAAACGACCAAATTTGGTAACCCGAGGATCATTGACAATTTTATAAATTGGCCCTTTCCTCGCACTTTGATTTTTAATCAATTCTTTTTCAGCTTCTTCAGCCTTTTTACCCAACTCACCAAATTGAGAGCCAGTGGAAGTTTCTCTGTACATTGATCTAAATTTTAAAGTAAAAAATTTTTGCCCGCGAATACCCACTCTTTCATTTTTATAAATAATTGGCAAGCCTGTTTCTAACATAATAATCAAAGTTGATAATAACATCAAAGGACTGGTAATAATTATTACCAAAATGCTAGCCACAATATCAAAAATTCTTTTGGCCACTCTTCCCCAACCTTCTAATGGGGTCTTTTTTAATTCAATAATCGGCACCCCAGCCAAAGGACTAACTACCATATTGGCGGAGTAAGTAGAAAATAAATCAGCGCTATATTTGAAAACCAGATGACGTTGATCGCAAAAATTTAAAGCCATCAGAGTTTCTTTTTCATCAGCTCGCGGATTGATAAAAATCATTTCATCAAATTTTAAATCTTCTAATTTGGTAGCGGTGTCGCGAGAAAAATTATTAAAATGACCAACTATTTTATAACCCAATTCTTTTCTTTTTTCCAAAGTTTTTATAATCTCGCCTGATAAATTTTCTGATCCGATTACCACCACTTTACGCAGACCAATCCCAAATCTATACAAAAGACCTTTGATACCCCGCATCAGAATTCTGCCAACAACTACATAAATAATGGCAAAGCCCCAACTAGCGGCCACCAAAAAACGTGAATCAAATTGTAATTGCGCAAACATCACATACAACGCTACCACTGACAAACCAGCCGAACAGGCCAAAATAATTCTACTCAAATCACGGGCTAATTTACGATTGGGATCAGTAGAATAAAGTCCAGTCAAAGCAAAAATTAAAATCCACACTACTGCGACCCAACTAACGATTTCTACAAAATGAAACATTGTTAATTCAAAAATTACTGGCCGTAAAGCCACTACATAATCGGAAAACCGCAAATAATAAGCCGACACCCCCGCCAAAACCAACATCAGAAAATCCAGCGGGACCTTTAAAATCATAAATATTATTTCTGAACGTTTCATAGATTTCAGTTAATCCCGAACGAATTCATCAAGCGTGAGCGCAGATGAATGAGGAGGGATCTTTCGAAGAATAAAAACTTTAAATAAAGGAAATTTTTGTATCCTATTATACTAATATAATACCTTAAATGGGCTCGGTAGTCAAACTCCAAAAAACTGGTGATTAACTTGACAAACCCCCCAAAATGTGCTATAATACTATATGTCTTGTTCATTATAGATGATTGTCCTGATTTAGGTCGGGAAGGAAAGTCCGAGCTTCTGCATTTAGGCTTTTTTTAGCCTTTTTGTGACAATGGTAGTGGATAACATCCACCCCCCGGTCGTGCAAGCGATTAGGGCGGGAAAGTGCCACAGAGACAATACTACTTCGACACGCCGTAGCCTTGGCGAAGGCGGTTTTTTAATCAAGATCCACCTGCGCTCAAGCTTCGGTGTGGCGAGGGAAAGGTGAAAAGTACATGGATGTTTTTGCTCTCGAGTCAAAAGCCACCATGCTCTCCGATCCGTGAGGCATCGGAGCGGTAAACCCTACCAGAAGAAAGAGCAGTGTTTTCTGACTTTGTCAGAATTCAAAAAGTTAGCTCGTTAGAATTTATTGGCAACAATAAATCAAGATAAATAATCATCACCCCGATTTCTTGCCCGCCTTGGGCGGGAATCGGGAATACAAAACTCGGCTTATTTGATGGACAAGACAAAACAAAATCCCGATTGCATCGGGATTTTGTTTTTTTAAATAAAAAAATTCTCCAATAAATTATATAAAAAATATTCTCTGACAAAAAGCACTAATACCTATTCCATTAGTATTATTAGTCTGGACTCTATAAGTCGGGATTTTATTTATATAAATTGTATAACCAACATCAGAGCCATTTTCTTTTTTAGCAATTATTCTATCTCTCAATTTAGTTGTCTTATCAACTGGCTTATAAATAACCACACCTAAATCATTAACAATAATTACATATAAATCCTCGTCATGGCAATCAGTAATAAAATTTAAAAATTCCCTTTTCTGTTTTGACGATAAAGAGTTAAATTTTTCTAAACAAACACTATTTAGTCGAGACTGAAAAATTTTTCCATTTCTTTTTGCCCACTCTAAAATCTTTTTATTTTTTTGTACTAATTTCTTTAATTCTCCTCTTTTAGCAGTATCTTTATTAGTTGTTCTACAAATATAATTTTGGAGTTCCCACCACATTTTATCAGTTTGATCTTTAAAACTAAAATCAAACCATTTTTCTAATTTACCCAACCCTAAATTTTTTAAGGTTCCTGTACCAGATTTAGCAATTGACTTTATAGAAAATCTGGTTTTCTTTTTACTGGAATGCTCAGCGTCAACGTCCGATGTTGATTGTTCAATTACAAAATGGCGACCAACCCAAATAACATTAATAATATTCCCCTTTTTATTTATCTCATCATCTAATATTTTCTTAATTTCCGGCTGAACTTTAATAAAATTATCATTTTGTAATTTTAATCTTTTTTCCCCATTTTCCATCGCTAAAACTTTATTTAATAACTTGGCTAAATTTTCACTATAAGAAAAAGTTATTCTATAAAGACAACAAATATACTGACAAACTAATAGCTCAAAAAAATCCGCCTGGGCTCGATTTGATTTTTCTTTATTACCCTTTTTCATATTAGTTAAAATAAGCACCAACTATTTTATCAATTTGCTGCTGCTCTTGGTTAAAATTATAATCCAAGTTATTTTTTAGATTTTTAAAAATATTCTTTGAAATTTCAACAATAGTTTTGACGTCTTTATCTTTAAAATCAGGCATTGGTAATTTTTTAATATCCCTAATTTGAATAGAATTAGTATGATTCAATAATTTAACCATTTTATTATAAACATCACTATTTAAAACTCCGACAAAAAATTCCGGCGGATATTTTTTGGGGTCTTTCGGAAAAAAACACATTGCCTTATTACTTTCCCAAAGGGCTCCGACAGTTGATAACCGAGATGTTAAATTAGAACAAATACCTGAAACAATAAATCCCTGTCTATTCTCATTAATATTATAATGACTCGGCATTTTATAATTTGAAACCGATTCTTTATCCCATTTTATAGCATACTCCGCAGGCAAATAATATTTATTATTTCCACCCTTTTTATGATAAAACTTCCATTTTTTACCATCAATATTCTTAATATTAACCCATTCTGTTATGCCATTATTTTTAGCATACTGAACGCCATTATAATCGGCAATGGCTAAAAATTTACGATTATCAGTCGTATGCATACCTAATCCACCGTCCAAATAATTAACCATTTTTTTTAATTCGTTAATTTTACGTAATAGCTTTGCTCCGCCATTAAAATCAAAAACATAATCTGGATATGACAAAATATTTTTTTGAATAGTTTGATATTTTTTACCATCATAATTATAAACTTCATTCTCTCTACAATCATTAAAAATGACGGCGTGATCATCACTAGCTTTTTTATTGGTTATATAAATAATACTGGTATTAACTAACGCCCCGCTATCTTTAAAGAGTTTTTTTGAACAAAGTATTATTTCATTAACAGTATAATTTTTTAATAAAAATTTTCTTAATTTTTTATGTATTCCCAAAGTTAAATATGTATCACTAACAATAAAACAAAGTTGTCCATTATCTTTTAATAATTTACAACCTAGATATAAAAACATCGCATAGGTATCATTAGCTCCAATTTCATTAAAGATATTACCTAATTTATGTTTATTTTTTTTAATATAATCACTTTGTTTATTTAAATACGGCGGATTGCCAACAATATGAGAAAACTGTTCACAACCAAAAAGAGAATCGTTAGCAATATTAGTATTTAAAAGTGTATCCTTAATAATAACATTCTTTACACCTAATTCATTTAAACATTTTTTAACCTCCAAATTTATATCCCAAACAGTTATTTGATCTGATTTTAATAACTTATTTTTTAAAACCACAGAAACAAAAGCACCATCGCCACCGCTCGGTTCTAATAGTTTACTGCTTTTATCAAAACCAGTCAATTTCCCAACCATATATTCAACCGTATGTATGGGTGTATAAAAAGCACCTAATTGTTTTTGTTGATTTATGTCCATATATATTTATCTTATCATAAATAATTTGAATAATCAATTTTTTAAAATATAAAAAGACCTTTGATTTAAAGATCTTTTTGGTGCGCGGGAGAGGAGTCGAACCTCCATGCCCTTACGAGCGCTACCACCTCAAGGTAGTGCGGCTACCATTACGCCACCCGCGCATGAACAAGATACAAAATACACGGAATAAAATACAAGTTTTTTCTATATCTTTGTATATTATTCCCTGCCTACCGGCAGGCAGGCATGTATTTTGTATTTTGATACCTGTTATTTTTATAACAGCCCTAAATTATGAATAAAATTTGAACTACTTAAAACTTACGTTCACGTCCCACCACCATCTCCACTCTTTTTCTAGCTAATTTAATTTTAATTTTGGTTTCTTTTGATTGTTTACCATCGGCTTCAACTGTAAAAGGTTTTCTAGAACTAACAATCATTTCTTGAAATGGAAAAATACTTGGTTCTTCATATTTATCTTTAAAAATACCCTTGCCTGTCACTGGTCGCAAAAAAGCTTCTAATTTGCCATCTTGGGGATGAATAATATGAATTTGGCCCTTGCCTTTCCATTCAAATGGTTGTAAATTACAAACTACCAATTCCACTTTGTCTTTGGTGGAAACTTTGAATTTTTCATCATATTCTACTGTAATTTTGCTGGGTGGAATATAAAGTTTGGAAACAAAATAACGATTATTAAACCAACCAACATCTAATTTTACCTTGCGCCGTTTGGACAAAATATCACAAGCCTCAACTCCGACTGGAATACCCAAGACTTCGGCAATTTGGTTGCCCGAACCTACGGGCAAAAAGCCAAATAAAACATCGCAGGTGGCTGCCCGCGACAAAACATGTCCAAAAGTAGAATCATTACCAACTATTATAATACCAGAAACACCTTTTTTTATCTCATCTTCTATAATCGCTTTGGCATCCGTGAAATTTTGTAACCGAATTATTTTACCAGCAATACCAAAATCTGTTAACCTTGTTTCCATGGCTTTGATGGTTGAGTCATACTTCTTCTGACGCAAAAAATTGTCATATAAATAAACGTACATACGGCTGGTTTTTCTAAAAAATTATCTTGCTACTCAGCCGTATTTTCCTCCTCCTCAGCTTTGGACAGAGTACGACCCAAGCTAATTCTTTTTTTATCTTGTTTTTCCGATGCTTCGTCTTTCAGATTGACACCTTTCATGGTTATTTTTCCTTGCATCAAAGCACCCGGAGCCACACTCAAAATACCACAATTAACATCACCTTGAATTTGCGCAGTCTCGGTTAATTCTAACCTACCGCCAATTTTTACATTACCCCTAATACCACCGGAAACCACGGCATCACCAGCACTAACATTAGCAAAAATCTTAGCCCCATCTTCAACTGTCAAAGTCTTGCTGGTTTTTACACTACCAGAAACAATACCTTTTACTACGATATTACCCTCAGAAGCAAAATCACCCTCCACTTTTACCGAAGGACCGACCACAGTTTCCACATCATCTTGAACATGTTTTGTGTCTGATTCTCTGATTGGGCTGGATAATTCTGGTGTTGATTTTTGAAACATAACTTTGTCTTTTAAAAATTATAGTATGTATATATTACAATGTTTTTGAAAAATATGCAAATCGGGGTAAATGATTAGATGTTAGTAAAATATTAACAAAATATTAATAAAATATTTATTCGTTTGCCCCCCCCTCTATTTCACCCGGGGTTAACCAAAAAAAATGTGCACTCTCTCTATGCTCTCCCCCTATCAGGGGGAGCACACGCGTAGCGGTGAGGGGGTCTGCCGGAGCTGTAGAGTTTGTATTATTGACGTAACGTAATAAAACAATCCATAATCGCCTATATAAAAAATATTATTTTAAATCTTTCTTCAAGCTTCTCCAGACCCCCTCTGTCACTTCGTGTCTGCTCCCCCTGATAGGGGGAGAGCGACCCTACAGGCTTTTGTTTCCTCGTTTCCCAACCCTTTCATCGGTATCCAAAACCCAAACTCGCTCCCCTTATCAAGACCTGGACTTTTGGCCCAGACTTTACCACTATGGGCTTCTATAAATTTTTTACAAACATAGATACCCAAACCAGTACCATTCACATTGGTACCAATCACATTTTTTCCGCGATAAAACTTTTGGAAAAAATTAGCCTCGTCTTCTTTGCCAAAACCAAAACCATGATCTTTTACTTTTACTATCAACTTGTCTTCACTTTTTTCTACAATCACTTTGATAATGCCTTTTTCACTATACTTGATAGCGTTGTCCACAAAATTGAAAACCACGTGTCGAATCTTTTCCTCATCCATCATCACATTCAACGGCTCGCTACTTGCCTTCCATGCAATCTTTAATCCTTTGTCTGCTCCACGATCTTTCAATTCCTTGACTACACTCTCAATTATTTTGTTAACATCTGATTTGGAAAAATCAAATTTAGTCCGCCCTTGCTCAATCCGAGTAATATCCAAAAACTCATCAACCAATTTTACCAACCGCTCGTTACTCTCGTCCATTTCATTCAAAATACCAACAATTTTTTTGGTTGGTTTACCATAGGCGCCATCAATTATTAATTCAATATAGCCTTTTAAAATTGACAGCGGGGTGCGCAACTGATGCGAGGCGATAGACAAAAAGTCTGTCTTCTGACGATCCAATTCTTGCAACCGCAAATTGGCTTTTTCCAAAGAGTGCGCCAATTCGGTGACTTCTTCACGACGCCGAATTTCTTTACGGACAGAACGGATAAGTAACACACCAAAAAAAGTACCTATCAACAAAAATGTTGCTCTAAGTATTATCTCTACCAAACTATTTGAAAGAAATACATCTACCAAAAATATAATAAAAATTAAACCTGTAAATAATTCGGCTACCACAACTTTGATATCCAGGAATCTATACTTCAACATCGCGTATACGGTTAAGACAACATAAACGGATACCAAAATATTCCCCCAGGGATTAATATAGATACCAAACCATAAAGGATAGTTTGTACTACCACCCAAAAACCCTAAAAGCATACCCAAAGCCATCAATAATATTTGCATTCTTTTGTCTCCCACTTTCTTAAAATAATTTTTAAATAACAAAAAGGAAGCATATGAAAAATGAAAAATGAAAAAAATAATAAAGAAAATGTAAGTAAGTCCTGCTGTTGGCCAAAATTTAAAATAAGAGACCGCATAAAGCCCATCTATAAACAAACCAGTACCAAAAAATATATCCAAAACATCCAAAATAACCCAGATAGAGCAAATGTAATAAAAAAACTTCAACAAGATTTTATATTTTTTAACATTTTCATAATCCAAAAAAACTAAAACTAGATGTAGATAAAATATGGAAGTAAAAATAGCTGGAATCATCAATAATCTGGAAAATAATAAAGCCATTGTCGAGGTGCTAGATAACTGCCAGATAAAATATCCAAAACTCCAAAGCGAAACTGAAAGACAAAAAATAAAAAGATGGTAGTTTATTTTTTTTCTATTAGCCTTAAAAATTATATAAAATCCTAAAAAACCACTGGTAAACGCATTGACTATGGCGGCAATAGGAAAATACCAAATTTCTGCATTCATATACAAATGTTATATATAATAATATTTTACCACAAAAAACAAAAAAATGCACTACAATGCATTTTTTTATTCTTCTATAAAAATAAAAAATATTTTCATAGAAGTGCGGCGTTGGAGAAACGCCGGCGATGTTTAGAGAATACAACGACTTGAATAAGTCACTACATCCCATATACTACCATGCTTGTCCAGATGGACTTGAGGCATATTTTGGAAGCCCCCTGCCTGCATGGTACGTCCCTAGCGGGACTAAGGCATTTGATCTTCGCAGCAGAACGCGATCGTGTAAACTCCATGTGGTTCTGTATGGAACCGGCACTGAATTTTCGCCAACCCGGTCTTGGAAAGAAGCCGACGGAATTCATCTGGCGTCCGACGAATCAAACCAGGCCAACCAGTGATCCAACGAGTCACCCAAGACCAAGGTGAAGGACCGATCTGTGCCCCAATGAAAAGACCGTCGCCCCTGAGAACACGGCAAGCCGAGTTACACGAAGAAACGAAGGACCTATTTCCACGATAATCGAGAAACCCGCTCATCTCAACCACGTGAAAGTTACCCCGAACCTCGGATCTAGCGGCGAAGTCACTAATCTTCTCGCAGTAAGTCACAAGCAGATCATCAATCCCCAACTCCCAAGCCTGATCTTCAGCCATGTTGAGGCTATCCTGATTGATATCAACCAGAAAGAGCTTCACACCAGGCCTAGCATCTGGATGCTGTTCTAGAAAGAAATAAACCGCCATGATCGTAGCGTCGGCCGAACCAGCGGCCAATGAAACAACCTGAAGATTTTTCTCTCCCCGAGACCAGCACTTCTCCAAGTGCCCGTAGGTGTTGTCAAGCACCTCCAGCACTCGGTTCCGAACAGCCTGAGCCTCAGGCTGACTGAACCAAAACCATCCCAGCCACTTTCGCAATCCCCTTTCAGTCTTAACGACGAGAAGGGATGCGTAAATCGCTGCGAGAGCTGTCCAGCTAGTAACCCCATTCCTAGTCCGTTCAAGCAGCCAATGTGCTCGATCAAACAGGAAGAGGTTCCGTTCCGGACCAAGAGCTCGCCGAGCTGGATCCTTGGGCCTGATGATCATGATGTACAGAACGTACTTCACAATCGACCACATGGCCAAAACAAGAAGAACCGGCATGCTGACCCAGTAGAGCCAACGAAGACCAGCCTCTCGTTTGCCGGTAAGACCCCTAATTCGAGTCCACGAAAATCTTCCATCCAGAACAACCGCTCGCAGACGTTCATCTGCTTTGGTCGCTTTGGACAAACTCTCGAAGATACTCTCATACTTCTCTCTTCCACCAGAAACGGCAGCCTGAAATTCAGAGACTATCATAGTACACCTCCAACCTTGAAAAATTGTAGGCAAAATCGCCTTCGTCCTAATTATTATTTAAATAATCAAAACGAAAACGACTTGCCAAATAAACTAATCCATTTTAAAGAACAAAACATTACTTTTTACATCAATTTTCACAAATAATATTGTGTTAATTGATATTAAAATTAATTATCTCTAAACCTTCCCAAATTTGCATCCAAAGCTTTATAAATAGCTTGTAATTTTTCTGGTTTTAATTCGCCTTTTTTGGCAATCAATAATCTTCTGTCTGTAGTTATAATTTTATGAAGCATACAAATACCATCTTTGCCCAAACCAGTCTCGTTGCTTTTTAACAAAATTTCATTAACAAAAATTTTTTCGTCTTTTTTATAAGGCTCAACACTCGCACCAACCACAGTTGGCAAACCTTCATTCAAAACATCATCTTGTAAAATTACTATAGCTTTTTCCTTGTCCTGAGCTCGAACTGATGTATCACCTGCAACCTCATATAAAAAAATATCACCTCGTCTGATTTTTCCACAATACATTTTATCAAGATCAAAATTCATATTATACACACATCCTGAGCGTAGCGAAGGATCTTTCCTACCTCAGAATTTATTTAATAATTAAACTAATGGTCTAACTCTTGATAATGTAACCACATCATCATACAAATCATTCCAAATTAATTCATCCTGAGCGTAACGAAGGATTAATGAATAAGCGATTGTATTTCTTTTCTCTTCACATCTCCCGAAGCCATAGCAATTACCAAATATTCCACACAAGCTTGCACCCTAAACTCTTCTGACATTTCCATAAATCTATCAACTTCTTCTTGTCCCACAGCCAGAGAAACAAAAACACATAATCTTTTTACCAAACTTGGATCAGCATGCATTTTATCAATCAAATTGACTACAAATTGTCTATCTTTTTTTGACAAACTATTTATAAGTTCGCTGGTATGTTCTGCGACCATATAATTATAAATTAAATTTGAAAATACAAAATTATGATTGTCTTTTTTTGCCGGCCTGACGGAGTTCTTCTTCCATACCTTCAATCTCACGCTTTTGCTTGTAATCAAGAATACATTGAGCCACAAAATCACTACGTTTGCCATGAGGAAAAGTGACCCGGAAATAATCCGCGATATCTTTGGGAATTTTTATAACCATACGTTCAATTGTTTCTTTGTTTTTTTTAGGCATATTTTTTATTAGACACTCACTGTATATAGTACACCTTTTCAGGTGCACTGTAAAGTGCACCTGTGGATAACTAAGCATTGATTTCACTGATTAATTTTAGATTCCACAGATTAAAAATCACCCCTTTGGGGTGATTTTTCAGTGAAATCATTTTTAAATCAATGTAATCAATGCCTACATAGCATCCACCGTCTCAATTCCAAGTAAATACAATCCCCTGCTCATTATCTTTTCTACTTTTTCTATCAAAAATAAACGGAAATCTATAGCATCCGCATCGGATTTAAGTACTGGACAATTTTCATAAAAAGAGTTAAACGCCTGTGCCAGTTCAAATAAATATCTAGCAATTTTTGATGGATCCAAACTCTGAGCACTCAAGCTTGTCACTTCATCAAATTCTGACAGCTTAATTAATAATTCTTTTTCCTCTAAAGCAATTTTATCAATCACGACTTTTGACTTTTGGCTTTTCAGGAAACACTGATGCCCCAAGGGCATGACTTTTGACTTCTTTAAGATAGACTTGATCCTCGCCACGATATACAATAAGTATGGCCCACTATCACCTGTTGTTGAAATTGATTCAGCCATATCAAACTGCATATCATTGGCAATACCGGTTTTTAAAAATGAATATTTAACAGCCGAAATTGCAACTTTTTCAGCTACATCAACTTTATTTTTGACATCACTTTTATCCATTATTTTTAAAATATTTTTTTTGACTTCATCCAACAGCCACTCACCCAAAACTACTTTACCAGTTCGGGAACTCATTTTACCATCTTTCAAACTAACCCAACCATAAACCAAGTGATGCTGTTTTCCCTGACTGGCTGGCAGAGTAAATTCTTGAGCTTTGAAAATTACTTTGAAATAATCAGACTGTTCGCGTGCTACCACATGATAAATATCATTGGGATTATACTCAGCAAATTGTTTTTCTGCCAAAGCCAAATCCTTGGCTTCATAGGTTGGAAAACCTTTGCTATTTATAAATACCCGATCATGCAAACCTTTATATTTTGATCCTTCAAAAATAATTGCTCCATCACTTTCTCTAAAAATTTTATCGTTTACACCTTGTCTAACAATTTCAATCGCCCGTTCAAAAACTTCTGATTCAAAATATAGTCTATCAAAATGAGACCCAACCCGCTTGTAAACTTTATCAAAATATTCCAAACTCCACTGTCTCGTCTTTTTATAAACTTCTTTTATATCTTCAGTCTGAGAATATATTTTGTCATTAATTTTTATAATTTCTTCTTTAGCATTTTCATCTTCTTCAAAAACAGTACCACCATAGGCATAAGCTTGACCCAAAAATTTAACCTTATCATCAATTGTTTTAAATTTATCATCATCTATATCCCATGTACCAAGTTCGTGTTTTATTCCATACAAACATTTGGCAATATGCATTCCAACATCTCCTTGGTAATTGGCTCGCACAACTTGATAACCATCATTTTCCAAAATTCTTACAATTGATTCGCCAGTAGTAATATTTCGTAAATGTCCAATATGAAAAGCTTTGTGAGTATTGGGGTGAGCAAATTCTATCATTATTTTTTTGTCCTTCCCCAATTTATGCACACCAAAATCTTTTTTATTCACTTCTTCCAAAATCAACTTGGCTAGTTCGCTAGTGTTAAAAAAGAAATTTACATAAGGGCCGAAAGCTTGTACAGACGCGATTAATCGCGTTTCTACATCTTGCAACTGCTCCGCCAATTCCTTTGCCACTTCATTCGGATTTTTACTTTGTTCCTTTGCTAAATCAAAACAACCAAAAGCAATATCCCCCATCTCTGGTTTTGGTGGTTTGCTAAACTCAATCTCACTGGTGACACCGGCTTTTTTTAAAAGATCTTTTAATTTTAACTCGACTTTTTCTAACATAGTTTATAGATACACGAATTTAACAAATCAAACGGATTAGAACGAATTATAAATTGTACATTACGTATTATACATTATACAATCTTAACAAAGAAACGTTTGCCTTTTTGCACCACATCACCGGCTTTGGTTTCAAAATCAAATAATTCAATGCTCTCATCATTTACTTTTACTCCACCTTGTTCAATCATCTGACGGGCTTCTGATTTGCTTTTGCACAATTTACTTTCAACCAAAACATCCACAATATTATATGAAGTTGGTCTGATTTCTGGAATTTCATCCGGCCGATCTTTGCTTTGGATTACTTTTTCAAAATGAGCTTGACCTTGATTGGCAGCTTCTTCACTCAAAAAAGTTTTAGTAACTTCAAAAGCTAACTTCAATTTGGCATCACGTGGATTTTCTCCGGCTTTTAATTTTTCTTCAATTTCTTTTACTTCTTCCATTGGCAGGCGCGTACAAATTTCAAAACCAGATACAATCATTTCATCATTCCAACGCATGACTTTACCAAACATATCTTCTGGAGTGTCAGAAAAAGCAATCATGTTACCTTCGGTCTTACCCATTTTTTTGCCACTATCATCTGTAAGAAGTTTACCAGCAATAACAAATTTTTCTTTATTTTTTAAATCTTTCATTAAAGTCCTACCAGCGAGCATATTAAAAGTTTGATCATTACCACCAACCTCACCATCCACGTCCATAACTACACAATCATATGCTTGCATTACTGGGTATAAAAATTCATGTAAATGAATAGTTCCGCCTGATTTTAACCGTTCTTGAAACATATCTCGCTCAAGTAAACGCGGTACTGTAAAATGAGAAGTTAATTCCAATACATCTGCAAAATTTAATTTAGCCAACCATTCACTATTATATTTTATTTCCACCGGATTATCTCCCTTGAAATCCAAAATAGCAGAAGCTTGTTTTTTATACTCCTTAGCATTTTCTAATACTTGTTCGCGAGTAAGTTTTTGACGAGTGGAAGCCTTGTCAGTTGGATCGCCAATCATACCAGTAAAATCTCCAATAAGCATAATAATTTTATGGCCCAATTTTTGAAAATCACTAAGTTTGAGCAAAGTAATTCCATGCCCAATGTGAAGAGTTGGTCCAGTTGGGTCATAACCAGTATATAATGCGAGTTGCTCGCCAGATTTTAATTTACTATCCAAAAATTCACGGGTTGGGTAAATATTTTCTACCCCACGAGTCAATAATTCTTCTATCAATTTTGCATCGGTATTTATTTTCATAAAAATTATTTTAAATTTTCTAATTGCTTATTTAATTTCTCTAATTTCATTTTGCCCTCATTTAATTTTATATTTTCTTTTTCTATTACTTCGGCTGGAGCATTGACCACAAAATCTTTATTAGACAATTTTTTATCAAGTCCCATCACATAGCCCGAAAGTTGTTTTATTTCTTTTCCTATACGTTCTTTTTCTTTGGCAAAATCAACAATACCTTCAAGATCCACGAATATTTCTACACCCAATTCAACAAAAGCCACATGGTTAATTGGTTTATTAGCCGATTGGTTTATTTGTAAATTTTCTAGACGAGCTAGACCTTTTATTACTTCAGCATTTTCTTCTAGTATGTCTTTTTTATCACCTGCTGAAATAACCACATTTAATTTTTTGACTGAATCAATCTTATAGTCGGCTTTGAGTGAACGAATTCCTGTAATAGTATTTTTTATCAAATCAAAATCATCAACTTTTTCAATTTTATTTATACATTCTGGCCACTTAGCGACCATCAGTAAATTACCTTCATATATTTCTTGCCAAATTGCTTCAGTCACAAATGGCATAAATGGATGCCAGAGTTTCAAAACAGTATTTAGAATATGATTTAAAATTTCACTTTTATTTCCTTCAATTTTAGCAATTTCCAAATACCAATCAGCCAATTCATTCCAAGTAAAATCTCGTAATTGTTCACCCGCAAAAGAAAAGTTGAAAGTATCAAAACCATTACCTACTTTATATTTTACATTTTCTAATTCTTCCAAAATCCACTTATCAGCCAAAGTTTTGGCTTCTGGTCTATCTACATCAATCTTTGGCTCGCCAATATTCATAAGCATAAACCGAGACATGTTCCATAATTTGTTTACTAAATTACGAGCCCCCTCCACTTTTTCTAGATAAAAACGACTGTCATTCCCCGGGGTAATGCCACTTAAAAGACTAAGCCTTAACGCGTCTGTTCCATATTTTTCTATTACTTCAAGCGGATCAACTCCATTGTCAGCTGATTTTGAAAACTTTTTACCATCCTTATCTCGCAACATTCCATGAATATACACGTTTTTAAAAGGAATTTCGTCCAACACATAGGTAGACATCAAAATCATTCTGGCCATCCAAAAAAATAAAATTTCATGACCCATTTGCATCCAACTAGTCGGATGAAAAGTTTCTAAATCTTTAGTTTTTTCTGGCCAGCCCAATGTAGAAAATGTCCACAAACCAGAACTAAACCAGGTATCCAAAGTATCTGGATCCTGCTTCCAATCTTCCACATCAGCTGGCGGATTAGCACCAACGAATACCTCACCCCGTCCCTCTCCTTGTAAAGGAGAGGGGGTATTCTCCCCTGTCTTTCTATACCAAACCGGTATTTGATGCCCCCACCAAACTTGCCGACTAATACACCAATCACGCAAATTATCTATCCAATTATAATAAATTTTTTCAAATCGATCTGGTGTAATACTAATTTTTTGATTTTTATCACCATTGTGTCCAGTTAAAACAGCTTCTTTCATTAATTGTTTCAAAGTTTTACCACGACCAGGAATCTCTTTATTGACGGCCACAAACCATTGGGTCATTGGTAATGCTTCTACAACATCACCAAACCTATCAGATGTGCCGACGTTTTGGTCAATCTCTTCTTCCGCTTCAAGCAAACCCTGTGCTTTTAATTTTTCCACAACCAATTCACGGGCTTCAAGTGCTGTCTTACCTGTAAATTCAACACCAGCTTGAGGAGTCATGTTTCCATCTTCTCCAATAACCTGTATTAAATTAATTTCATCACCTTCGGCTTTTTTGCGTTCATACATTTCAAAATCAATTGGGCTATGGGCTGGGGTGACACCAAGCGCTCCAGTACCAAATTCTGGATCAACATGTTCATCTCCAATAATTTTTAATTTCAAATCAACACCACAAAAATTTACATTAAATGTTTGTCCAATATATTTTTTGTATCTCTTATCTTTTGGATTTACAGCAACAGCGGTATCGCCTAGTTTTGTTTCCGGACGAGTCGTCGCAATGGTAAATGGAAAATCTTTACTATATTTAAAGGTATAAAACTTTGCCTTACGATCAATATAAACAAGCTCATCATCACTACAGGTTGACTGACCTTTGACCGACCAATTTATCACTCTATAACCCCGATAAATAAGTCCGTCATCATACATTTTTTTAAATACTTCATTTACTGCCTTACCACGATCTTCATCAAAGGTATATGCCAATCTTGACCAATCACAACTTGTTCCCATTTTTTTTATCTGGCTTAAAATAGTAGACTTAGAGTCTTCTGCATATTCACGAATTTTTTCCAAAAGACTATCACGCCCAAAATGTTCACGTGGATTTTTAATACCTAATTTTACCAAATTTTTTTCTACTTTGGCCTGAGTAGCAACGGCCGCATGATCTGTACCTGGAAGCAACAAAACTTTCTTGCCTCTCATGCGCTGAAATCTCGCCAACAAATCCATCAAACTATTTTCTAAAGCATGCCCGAGATGTAAAACACCAGTCACATTTGGGGGTGGCATCATTATAGAGTATGGTTCCCGATTATCGGGATTATCCTCCCCCAGCCCAAGGCGGGCACAGCAATGCGGATGCGCCTCGGGCACAAAAAAACCCGACTCTTCCCAGAGCTTATAAATATTGTCTTCATATTGTTGAGGTTCGTAGGCTTTTGGCAGTTCTTTCAACATAAAATTAATAATCTGAATTTCGTCAGAATTAATTATATTTTACAACATCCAGCTGAAAAAAGCAAGAAAGCCCTAATTTTAGCCAAATTCTTATCCACAACCACATCTTTTCGGCTAAATTGACATATTTTCGTATATTTGGTATAATGCTCTATTCCGTAAAACCAACAAAATAGGGATAAAAAGCGGAAAATAATTTATTAATCATCTAACCCTAATTGATTGAGGGGGCTTGTCTGTTTAGGTATTTAAATGTTTATGAATGATTATGCTGGACAATTGAATAAAATTTTAGAAGATAAGAAGAACATTCTGATTACTTTTCCAAAAAATGACAAAGGCGACGCTATGGCTAGTGCAATCGCTCTGTTTTCTTTTTTGGAAAAACTGGGAAAAAGAGCTGAGATGGTTTGTGAAAATTTTGTCATACCCCAACAACTAAAATTCCTCAAAAAAATTAAATTTATAAGACAATCTTTGGATCATTTACAAAAATTTATTATCACCGTAGATACCGCCAAAACTGGGGTTCAAGAACTTAGCTATGATAATCAAGATGGCAAACTAAGAATCTTTATCACTCCGAAAAATAATTACCTAACCAAAGAAGATATCCGTACAGCTCAATCCGATTTCAAATATGATGTTATTTTTGTAATTGGGACACAAGAATTGGATCAACTTGGTTCTCTGTATCAAAACAATACTGAGTTTTTTTATAAATGCCCAATAATTAATCTGGATCACAATCCAAATAATTCTCACTTTGGTCATATAAATATTATAGACATTACTGCCACTTCTAATGCTGAGGTTTTATTCAACTTGTTGCAAAACTGGCAAGCAGAAAATGTTAATGAAGAAATTTCCACTGCCCTACTGACTGGCATGATTGTAAATACTCGCAGTTTCAAAACTGGCAATATCCGTCCACAAACTTTGCAACTAGCCAGCAAATTGATGCATCTCGGAGCTGATCGTGATTATATTGTCCAAAATCTCTACCGCACTCGCAGTTTATCAACTCTAAAACTTTGGGGTCAAGCTTTGACTCATTTGCAATATGACAAAAGTTTAGGATTAGTTTCAACCATAATTACACGTGATGATTTTATCAGATCTGGTGCCCACTCTAATGATTTGTATGAAATAGTTGATGAAATTATCAGCAATTCACCAGAAGCAAAATTAATTTTACTCTTGCACGAACAAAGCGAAGACACTGAAAAAACCCCTCGCATTCATGTCATCTTAGATGCTTCTAGAGATTACAATGCTGAAGAATTATTACGTCCATATCCGATGGTAATTGGCGACAAAAAACAAGCCACTGTTATTATCGCCGGCAAAAATTTAAAGCAAGTTGAAGAGGAAATTATAGAGCACATTAGAAAAAAAATAGTGAATTAAAAAACTGTGCAGAAAGCACAGTTTTTTGTTTACTAAATTTAGCTCTCCCCCTATCGGATAGAGCTTATAATTTAAAATCTTTATTCCAGCTTCTCCAGACCCCCTCACCGACTAACGTCGTGTGCTCCCCCTGAAAGGGGGAGAGCACATTGAAGAAAAATTTTAAATTAAACTTCGTCCTGTCATCTCCTCTGGTTTGTCGATATCAAGTATTTTTAAGATGGTTGGGGCGATATCAGCCAACATACCAACTGGATGCAACAAACTTAAATCACCATCAATTGGATCGCCAGTTGGGCCAGCTTCGCCTTTATATTTGTTGCCGATAATAATGAATGGTACCGGATTGGTGCTGTGTTCTTTGTACAAAGAATCAGTTTGTAAATTTATCATTTCTTCGGCATTGCCATGATCGGCCGTAATAAGCATTACTCCATCTTTAGCCAAAACATAATCAGCAATTTTACCAATACCTTTGTCAATTTCTTCAATTCCTTTCATAGCTGCTTTGACATTGCCGGTATGACCAACCATATCAGCATTGGCATAGTTTAATAAAATCACATCATATTTGTCTGACTCAATTGCTTTGACAACTTCTTTGGTAATTTGTGGGGCTGACATTTCCGGCACCTTGTCGTAAGAGGAAACTTGGGGTGAAGAAATAATTTTTCGGTCTTCTCCTGGAAAAGGATCTTCCACTGTGCCATTTAAAAAGAAAGTAATGTGCGCATATTTTTCTGTTTCCGCAATATGAAAATGTTTGAGGCCATTGTCACTCAAAACTTCAGCTAAACAATTATTAACCACTTGCGGTGGATAAGCCACTGTCACTGGCAATTCTTTTTCATACTCGGTCATTGTCACAAAATTCAAATTTTTGATATATTCTCTCTCAAATTTGGAAAAACCCGGCAAAATAAAAGCCTTAGTTAACTCTCTGGCTCGATCGGGTCGATAATTAAAAAATATAATTGAATCCCCTGATTTGACCACGGCCGTTGGCTTGCCCTCTTTACCAATTACTATTGGCACAAATTCTTCATCATAAACTTTTTTATCATAAGAAGCTTGGATAGCCTCTTCTGGATCTGTAAAATACTGTTCTGACTTACCTAAAGCCATCGCATTGTAGGCCTTAGCAATTCTATCCCAACGGTTGTCCCTATCCATAGCATAAAAACGTCCGGAAACTGTTGCAATTTTACCACGACCAAATTCTTTTATTTTTTCTTGCAAAATTCTAATAAAATCAATCCCCGAATCAAGCGTCGTATCACGACCATCTAAAATAGCATGGATATAAACTTCTTTAACTTTTTCCAATTTACATAATTTTAATAAATCAAACAAATGTTCTTGGCTAGCATGAACATTACCTGGGCTAACTAAACCAATCAGATGCAATGCTGATTTATTTTTTTTGGCAGAATCTATAGCCGAAAGCAAGGCTCTATTTTTGAAAAAACTTTTATCAACAATTGAACGGTTGATGCGCGGTAAAGTTTGATAATAAACCCGACCCGCACCAATATTCAAATGGCCCACCTCGGAATTACCCATTTCACCAAACATAAGACCAACCTCATTTCCAGAGGCACTTAGCGTCATAACTGGGTACTCGCGTATAAATCGATCAAAATTTGGTGTTTTGGCTAAACTAATAGCATTACCTTCATCTTCTGGTGCTACCCCCCAACCGTCGAGAATTGCGAGTACTACTGGTTTTGGTCGTTTCATAAATTATTACAACGATAGCTCTCCCCCTATCAGGGGGAGCACACACGCAGTGGTGAGGGGGTCTGCCAAAACTACGTGCTTTATTTATAGTTATTTAATTCTTAAAATACTGTCCGAAGTACTAAAGACCCCCACCGTCACTTCGTGTCGTCTCCCCCTGATAGGGGGAGAGCATGTTAAGATAGTATTTTAAATTAAACTTCTTCCTGTCATCTCTTCTGGCTTGTCAATATTCATCATTTTTAACAAAGTTGGCGCGACATCTGCCAAAATACCATTTTTTAATTTTACTCCTTTAACATTTTCACTAATTAAAATACAGGGAACTAAATTGGTGGTATGTTCAGTCATCATTTCGCCTGTTTTTAAATTAATCATTTCTTCAGCATTACCATGATCAGCAATAATTAAAGCTTGCCCATTTTTTTCTAACAAAACATCAATAATTTTTTTCACTGCATTGTCCACAATTTTGATGGCTTTTTTACAGGCCTCAAAATTACCCGTATGCCCTACCATATCAGCATTGGGAAAATTAACACAAATAAAATCATAAGTATCATTTTTCAAATAACCTGTAATTTTCTCCACCAAACTTTTAGTATTCATCTCAGGCTTATTAGCATAGGAACGAATTGGTGGTGACTTAACCACTTCCCGCGCCTCGCCATTCAATGGATCGGCAAAACCGCCGTTTATAAAATAAGTAACATGCGCATATTTTTCTGTTTCAGAAATATAAAGTTGTTTATAATGACCATCAATCACTGCTGGCAGACAATTTTTAATGTCTGGACTGGGAAAAGCAGTAAATAACCCGGGCAAATCTGGACCAAAATCAGTCATAGCAACAAAACGGATATTTTTGGGATATTTACTTCTTTTAAATGAACCATGGCTTAATTTATTAAAATCTTTTTGTATAAAAGCTTTGGTAATCTGTCTGGCACGGTCACTACGCGCATTGAAAAAGAAAACTGCGTCATTGTCTTTTATTGTTGTTACTGATTTTTTATTTTCAATAATAACAGTCGGGCACAAATATTCATCGGTTTCATCACGATTGTATGATTGTGATAAGGCTTCTTCAGCACTAGAGGCAACACATCCTTTACCCAAAATCATCGCATTATAGGCCTGCTCGGTTCTCTCCCAAATCTTATTACGGTCCATCGCATAAAAACGCCCAATAATGGTCGCAATTTGTTCATTGGCCAACATATGACCTCGCAACTCATGTAAAAATTCCGCTGCCCCATGAGGTGATGAATCGCGACCATCAGTAAATAGATGCAAATAAACTTTTTTAATATCATTACGTCTAAAATATTCTAACATTGCATACAAATGTTCGGGTTGGGCATGAGCACTATTACCATCAGTCAAAAGACCCATTACATGCACCGCTGTATTATATTTTTTTACATGATGCAAAGCCTGTTTAAAAGCTTCATTTTTAAAAAAGGTGCCATCATGAATCGCTTCGGAAATCTTTACCAAATCTTGCTTTACAATTCTACCAGCGCCAATATTAATATGGCCAGCTTCAGAATTCCCCTGCTGGCCTTTAAATAAGCCAACATATTCACCAAAAGTTTTTAGGGTGGAACTAGGATATTTTTTTATATATTCAAAGATATGTGGGGCGGTCTTGGGGGTAATAGCATTGCCCTTATTTTTATCACTAGCCAAACCAAAGCCATCCAGAATAATCAGTAAAGTTGGACGTTTTTGAGTAATTTTAAGTTTTTTAATCTTTTTCGCTTTTACCACCATAAAATAATCTTTGGGTCTATTATAACGCAATTTGGATAATGATTCAAGCATTAACGCGAAAACACAAAAACAAGAAAACACACGGCCTAGTGGCCTAAACATATTCCGCCCACCTCCCACCACCCAAGGCGGTCTTGAAGGCGGTCTTGAAGGCGGATCCGCCTCGGGCGGAATAAACACTAAAGCATATAAAAAACAAAAACCCCACTTTCACGGAGTTATTACTAATACTTCGTCATCCTGAGCGGAACGCAGTGAAGCCGAAAGATCCCCTACTTAATAACACCACAGAATGGGATCTTTCGACTTCACTCCACTGCGTTCCGTTTCGCTCAAGATGACGACTTTAGTTAATTTCTTGTTCAATCTTCATCAACCGATTATACTTCTCCACTCTCTCTGAACGACTAAGAGATCCTGACTTAATAAATTCAGCATTCACAGCTACCGCCAAATCAGCAATAAAGGTATCGGCAGTTTCACCACTACGATGAGAAATAGCTATTTGATAATTATTTTTCTTGGCCAAATAAATTGCACTTATGGTTTCCGTCAAAGTGCCGATTTGATTTAATTTAATCAAAACCGCGTTAGCAACTTTTTCATCAATCCCCCGCTGAATTCTTTTGGTATTGGTGACAAACAAATCATCACCCACAATTGTCACTTTTTTACCAAGTTTTTTGGTTAATTTTTTCCAATTTTCCCAATCATCTTCAGCCAGTGGATCTTCTATGGAAATGATCGGATATTTTTTTATCCAACCTTCCAACACACGAATAACTTTTTCAGCTGAATAGGCTTGTTTTTGATTAGCAAAATAATAACGACCTTGTCGAAAAAATTCTGAAGCTGCAATATCCATTGCCAAATAAACATGTTTACCTGGCTCAAAACCAGCTGACTTTATGGCTTGCATTAAAAGTTGCAAAGCTCTTTCGTTGCTAAGTAAATCAGGGGCAAATCCTCCCTCATCTCCCACTGCTGTACTATAACCTTTTTTATTTAAAATACCTGCCAAGGAATGAAAAATTTGTGAACCCATTCGCACTCGTTCAGAAAATTTGCGATTGATCGGCACGATCATAAATTCTTGAATCGTCAAATTATTATCCGCGTGTCGTCCACCATTCAAAACATTCATAGTAGCGACCGGCATACGGTAACCTTTTTCTCTTAATTTATAGACATTGCGAATATGTTTATAAAGAGGTGTCTTAGTACTCATAGCAGTGGCTCGACAACTAGCCAAAGATACTGCCAAAATCGCATTAGCCCCGAGTTTGGATTTATTTTCAGTTCCATCCAATTTTAACATCAGATCATCAATCATTTTTTGATCTTGGGAATCTTGACCTACCAATTTTTTGGCTATCAAAGTATTAACATTTTTGACTGCTTTCAAAACCCCTTTACCACCATAACGTTTTGGAGAGCCATCCCGAAGCTCCAAGGCCTCGTGGGTACCGGTTGAAGCACCCGACGGCACAGCTGCCACGCCAATTGATCCATCAACTAATTCTACGGTGGCTTCAACGGTTGGATTACCCCGTGAATCTAGAATTTCACGAGCTGTTATTTGTTTAATAGTTGTTTTAGTCATAATATTTTAGAAAATAACGTAACTCAAACCTTCAGGTTTGACAAGTTTAATGCACCTACCTATATGTCAAACCTAAAGGTTTGAGTTACATTTGTTATTAATTAATAGTAGTATAGCAAAATTAACCTAAAATTAAAACACCCCCAACTTTTGTAAGGGTGTTTTTGTCTTTCTGTGTCCTCAATTTCTTCCGTGCTTTCCGTGTTCTATTTCACTTTCATCAATACAGAATATGGCACAACACTTCGTTTTGATTCAATATAAACTAGCCGGCCAGTCCCACCATGAGCGGACTCCACTTTTTCGCCATTTTCAGCATAAATTTGGGGTAAAGAAAATTGAAACTCAGTTCCATTTTTGGGCTGAATAACTCTAATCTTATCTCCGATTTTCAAGGCGTTGTGAGGTTTGATAAAAATTTTTTTATTTTTATTTTTTGGTAATACCCCCCTAGTTTGAGACGCGATAAATCGCGTCTCTACGGCGTCAACCCGAACCACCTCACCAACGAATTCTTCGGTAGCATCCAAATGACTAAACTTTGTCTCCTGCTCTACATTTTCTCTCCCAAAAAGAAATCCAGTGGTATAGCCACGACTCATCAAATTATCCAGATACTTTTTCTTCAAAGATTTTAACTTTCTTTTCTGTACGGAACAGGCATGCCTGTTCCCTGCATCAACTAAACAATCAATCCCCTCGCGATAAGCCTTTATCACGCTAGCCAAATAAGCCACACTTTTGGCACGTCCTTCAATTTTTAAACTAACTATTCCCGCATCAATCAATTCATCCAAATATTCAATCATACACATATCTTTGGAATTGAATATATATGTACCATGTTGATCTTCTTCCACTGAAATCTTCATCCCTGGACGTTGTGGTTCTTCAGCTTCCGCACAAATAAAATCGTCACTCTCCCCCTCTCTTCGCAACCTGCCTGCCGGCAGGCAGGGAGAAGGGGGTTGGGGGGTGAGTTTATATTTCCACCGACAAGGCTGGACACAATCTCCCAAATTGGCACTGCGACCAGTGAACCAAGCTGACAACATACATCGCCCAGAATAACTCATACACATCGCCCCATGCACAAAATATTCTAACTCAACTTTTGGCACTCGCTGATGAATTTCTTTAATTTCCGTTAAAGTCACTTCTCTACCCAAGATAACCCGCTCCACACCCTGATCTGCCCAAAATTTTACTGCTTGCCAGTTGGTAGCATTGGCCTGAGTAGAAAGATGAATAGGAATTTTGGAAGCGTACTTTTTGGCCAAATTCAAAATACCCGGATCGGAAATAATCAGGGCATCTGGTT
>CAYXGV010000002.1:29010-37331 GCA_964464685.1 uncultured Gammaproteobacteria bacterium
TACTTTTTGGCCAAATTCAAAATACCCGGATCGGAAATAATCAGGGCATCTGGTTGCCACTCATTTAATTTTTTTAAATAGCTTGGTAATTTTTTGAGGTGTTCATTGTGAGCATAAATATTGACCGTAATATAAACTTTCTTCCCCCACTTGTGGGCGTGTTCAATCGCTTGTTTGACATCTTCCAAATCAAATTTATTGATTCGCACGCGCAAAGAAAAATCCGGAATACCCATATAGACAGCATCGGCTCCATAGGTAAAAGCATAATCCATTTTTTCTGGAGATCCTGCAGGAGCGAGAAGTTCCACTTTTTTATGATTCTTTTTCATATTAATATTAAAAAATGTCTAATTCACCTAATAACTAATTTCTAATAAAATTCCAAATACCAAAATTAAAAAACGTTTTTGACATTAGTAATTAATAATTTTATTAGAAATTAGTTATTAGAAATTAGACATTTAAAAAACTTACTTCTTTGCATTGTTTCTGCTAATGCGTATTAACCCACTACAAGGCACAACATCAATTCCCTTTTTCTCAAGCTCATCCAAAAACAAATTCATACCCAAAGAATCAGAAACCATGTGACCAGCAATCACAACATTTAAATAATGTTCACTAGCTTTATCACGATGAGCATCGCGCATATGCATACCAACAATGGTACTAATACCAAATTGTGATAATTCTTTGTAAATTTTATCAGACGGACTAGTACCACCAGTCATTTCTACCAAATACTTACCAACCCGATGATTGGGACTACCAGCAAACAATGTTGGACCGGCACCACGCCGTTTGGCTTCTTGGTATTCTGGAATTTCTAATAAAGCATCCAAAAGATCACTAATTAATTTTGGTTTACGCTTGGCCAAATGTTTGTTCAAAAACTCTGTCACCAAATTATCCGTAATTGTATGAGTATTCATCAAATTAACTTTCAATAATTTGGCCACATCCACTACTCGATCATGATTGGCTGGATGAAGACTGCGACCAACTTCTTTGATTCTTTCTTCCATAATTTTTTCAGCCACATGCACTGGCACACCCGCCTTAACAAAAATATCAACCTGCATATCCATCACTACATGCAAACTAGACAAACCAAAACCAACCGGATGATGAGCCATCATTAGATCAACCGGTTTACCTCTTTCACCTAATTGTGAAGCCACTAAAATTTCCGCCGCATCAATATCAATCCCAGCCATTACTCGCTTCACTTCTTCTTTTCCACTGGTCACATGAATATGGCTATCAGGATAAGGGTTTTCAAGCAGACTCTTATTAAAATATTTTTTATCACTTGGCTTCATGTTATCGTAATCTTTTTTTACATTGGCCAAATACTCGGCCACACCTTTTTCACCGCGTGGATCTGATTTTATACCCATTTTTAGACCCAAATCAAAAATCTGTTTTACTGTCATCATATATTTTTAAATTAAAAATAGTCTATATTATTAGACTATTTTAGCGTAAATTAAGATGAAAGTCAAATAAGCGATAGTCATTTTTGAGCATGAACAATGGCAATCTTTTTACCAGAAAAATCAGTGTGAAAATTGTTATCACATTGCCAAAAATCCAAAGCCACTGGTATTTTACCAGAACCCTCCGGAGTATCAATTATATAAAGTGGTGTAGCTATACCAGAAAGCCGTTTGCGCAATTCGGTAAACATTTTTCTTTCTTTGGCAAAATCCACAATAAAATGTTCAGCACCTTTGACTGGATCACAGCGATAAAAATAATATGGTTTGACCCCAATTTCTACCAAACCAGAAAATAAATCATACAATGTTTTTACATTATCATTTACCCCACGCAAAGATACTGATTGTGACAAACACATGGTAGCCACTGTTTGTAATTTTTTGACAGCCCTAATTGCCTCTGGGGTTATTTCCGCTGGATGTTCAAAATGCAACATCATATAGAGCGGTTGTTTTTTGACAACTCGCAAAGCATCCAGAAGTTGTTTATTTACCATAACTGGATTGGCAACTGGCAATCGTGAAGCCACCCGAATAATTTTTATTTGAGGCAATTTTACAAATTTTTGCAAAGCCTTTTTGAGAAGCACTGGTACTGTAGTTGGATCACCACCAGAAAAAATCAACTCTTTTATTTGCGGATGAGCTTTGACATATTTAACCATATTATTCAAATCTTTATCTGACAAACTACCTTTTTTTATATCTGAAACTTTGCGTCGACGCGTACAAAATCGACAATAGGCCGCGCAATTCATGGTCAATAAAATCAAGACACGATTTTCGTATTTATGAACCAAACCACGAGTGACAGTAAAATGCTCCTCAATTAAAGGATCTGACATTGTCACGCTCTCGTCTTTTCCTTCTTTTTTGGAAGGAACAAATTGACGTTGAATAGCTGGACAAGTGGCGGTTAATTTTTCTAAATAAGGTGATAATCTAGTCGCGAGCATAGTGATTATTGGATTATTTGTTTATATTGAAATATTGTTATACGGTTATATTGTTATATGATTATATTGATCAGCCTTTAGCTAAAATATTTTTTGTTTAAATTATTAAATACAATACTTTATTCCATACCTACCACAGGCAGATTTTAAAATTTCTTCAATCATCTTTTCGTAACTTAATCCAGCTACTCGGGCAGCACGGGGAAAACGCGAATTTTCTTTTGGATCAGGAATTATACCCGGTGGACAATTAACTTCAATAAAACTTGGTTCCCTTTTTTTATCCAAACAAATATCAATCCGCGCCCAATCCTTCATTTCCAAAGCATGAAAAGAATCACGTACTAATTTTTCAATTTTATTTTTTAATTTTTTATCAAGTTTGGCTGGACAAACCAATGGATCTGGTGCTCCAGGCTTATCATAAATCCACTTAGCTTCATAGTGATCAAAATGGGGAATATTTTTAGGTAAATCAGGAAAAGTAACTTCAATAATTGGCAATATTTTTACGGGATTATTACCAATCACCCCAACTGTAAATTCTCTACCGGGCAAAAATTCCTCCACCAAAACCGGTTGATTAAATTCTTCCAATAATTCTTTAACTATTTTTCTCAACTCTTTTTCATTTTTTACTAAATTCTTGGCTCGAATTCCCTTGCTAGATCCTTCACCTAAAGGTTTGGCAATGGCAGGAAAACTTTTAAATTTATTTTTATCTAAATATTCTAATTTATTAATTGTCATCCAACGCGGAGTATTAATTTTATAATAAGACAAAATTTCTTTGGCTACAGCTTTGTTCAAACCAACAGCATAACCCAAAGGTTGTGGCCCAGTATAGGGAATTTGTAACATTTCCAAAATAGCTGGTAATTGTGCTTCCCGGTCTGCTCCCTGCATACCTTCGGCAATATTAAAAACCAAATCAATTTTATTTTTTAACTTACGTAATTTTTCAAAAGCTTTTTCGTCAGCCTCAATTTTAATAACCTGATGACCCAAAGTTTTCAAAGCTTTGACAATACCCGAAATAGTTGAGGGTTCATCAAATTCAGCTTCTTTTATATATTGAGGATTGTTTATATCCGGCTTAACATGACGGACATTGTAAGTAAAACCTATATTCATAAAAAAATAATTTTTATTTTTTCTCCCACTCATCTTTTAGAATTCCCATGATAATTTCGTCTTCAAAATTACCACTAATACGGTTGTAATCCGAATGACGACGTGTTCCTTCCCGTTTGAAACCCAGTGATTCATATAACCCAATTGCCTTTTCAAACAAAGTAGTGACAGTCACTTCTAAACGGTGAATAGAAAAGTTTGTAAACAAATGATCCATCATTTCCTGTAAAGCCTCGCGACCATAACCCTGACGCCAATATTTCTTTTCACCAATTAAAATCCACAACTCACCACACTGATTAACAAAATCTGGCTGAATACCAATACCACCAATTATTTCACCATTTTTAAGTTCAATACTCCACACTATCTCTTCAGCCAAATTGATTGGCTGATTTAAACTGGAGATATATTTTTCCACTTCGGGTTGTGGCATTTGATAATATTTTTGTCCAAAAAAACGCATTACCTCTGAATCCTGAAACCAACGAAAGTAATGAATGGAATCTGCCGACAACGCCGACCTCAAAATCAAACGCGACCCGACAATATTTTTTATCGTCACAAAACCACCCCCTGCTCTTTGGAAAAATGGGTAATTAGACGACGCAAAATCTCGTCAAAATCAATATTATACATTTTTAAAACATGACTAATGGCACAATCAGTTTCAATCGGACCAAAAGCTGGATTGGCATTGCAATCAATAAAAAAGTAACGACCCGATTCATCTAGCCTCACATCAAATTTGGCATAATCATCCATTTTCAAAATATCAAAAGCTGACCGAGCATAATTTTCCAACATACCATGATTGGAAACTTTTTGATAATCATAACTATTTATCCCCTGCCACACTGCTTCAAAGGTCGCAATTTTAAATTTTTCTTCACTGGAATTAAATACTTTCTCGCCAATATAAACTTTTTTTACTGCCCCTTCCAAAACAAAAACGGTGAATTCTCTACCTACAATAAATTCTTCAACTACTACGGGTTGTTTGTAAATATTAATTAAACTTTTGAGACGAGTACGCAATTGAAACTCATTTTCGCTCACCGCAGTTTGATCTATAGCCACACTTCCATGCACTTCATTCAACTTGGAAATTAAAGGAAACTTCAATTGAATATCCAAGGTATCATTGGGACTTTGAAATAATTGGTAACGGGGAATTGGCACACCAGCCTGTTCTAATAATTTTTTAGTTAAAAATTTATTAGAATTAATAGACAAACCCAACATACCCGTACCCAAATATGGTACATCCGTCAATTCTAAAGTCCCCGGAATTACTGGCGACAATGGTTCCTTACCCCGAACTGAATCCACCAAATTGAAAACCAAATTTGGTTGATGAATTTTAAGCCAATCAGGTAGATTGCCATCACCTGGCGCCAAATCAACTTCATAACCCAATTTTTCCAAATATGGTTTAATTTTTTTTGCACGATCAAAAACTTCAGCCTCAGTAATATACTGGTCTTCAGTGGGAAAATATTCTCGTTTGGCTTCACTATATAAAATAGCAATTTTCATTTTCATAAAAATAGATAATCAACAACACAAAACCCAAGCTAACTCTATCTAGCTTGGGTCTCAATAAAAATTATTGTCTTAGGAAAAGGATCCTCAGTATTACAGACCAATAGGTCCATAGATGATAATTGGGTAAATTTACCCCGGTCGCCCAAGAATGTTACCCGGACGGAAGAAACTTTGTGTTTCGCTAATATTATACTACTTCTATAGTTGTAGTCAAGAAAATTGGGGTGTGCATAAATATGCAGTTAGCAGTTTTCAGCCTGTCTGCCGATGAGGTAGAATAGCAAATAACAACAAAATAGGATTATTCCTTATTCCTTACTCTTTATTCCTTATTTTTCACCGCAATTAACACTTCTTTTCCATCAATCTTCTTTGCCACATCATCAGATTCTTCTATTTTTATTTTTTCATGGATCAATTCCTTTGCTAAAACCTGTTTTTTTATTTCTTCGCCATATTCATCAAATACAGATTTTAATAACTCATCCTCAACATAATATTCCACTACCACAACATCGGCAATTGTTAATCCTTGATCTTTTCGCATCTGATTTATTGTCCGAACTATTTCACGAACCAGACCTTCTTTTTTGAGTTCTTCGGTAATTTCTGTATTTAATCCGATTTTCAAATTTTCATCTTCCTTCACAATCACATTATCTCCATTTATATCCTTATCTCCATTTATATCCACATTTTTAACATTCAACTCATCAGCAATAATACTTACCATATTTTCTTGTAACTTATAACCTACAACTTGTAACAAAGACAATGGTTGACGAACAGGAATCCCAGATTCTTTTCTTAACGCATGTCCCATCTCCACGATCTTTCTTGTAATATCCATATCATTTATCACTTTATCATCTATCATTTTTTCATCAACTTTGGGCCACGTCTCCAAATGAACACTTTCCATTTCTCCGCCTACTTCTTTATATATACTTTCTGAAATAAACGGCGTAAACGGTGCCATAACTTTTGAAAGAGTTAAAAGTACCTCACGCAAAGTTGAGAGGGCAAATTGTTTGTCTTCTTCGTTCTCACCCTTAAATCTATCACGACTACGGCGAACATACCATGTAGAAAGTTCGTCAATAAAATCTTTAATTGGTCGGCCAGCTCGAACAGTATCATAAGTATCCATATGTTCTGTCACTTCACCTACTAGCACATTTAATTTGGCCAAGATCCACTTGTCCAAAATATTTTTACTATTTTCTGCTTTGATATTATCATTATATTCACTAGCGTACATTGTATAAAATGAAAGTATATTATCGAAAATATTCATAACCTTATTATACACATCACGTACTTCTCGATCGTTGAAGTATAGATTTTCGGCCTGCATCACAACTGAAGTCATAAGATAATAACGCAAAGCATCTACACCAAATTCATCAATAATTTTCCATGGATCCGTATAATTCATTTTTGATTTGGATAATTTTTCACCTTTGTCATTGAGAATCGTACCAGTACAAACTACATTTTCAAAACTTATATCATCAAACAAAAGTACAGCCATAACATGCATATAGTAAAACCACGCGCGAGTTTGGGCAATATATTCAGCAATATATTGACCAGGAAAACGTTTTTTGAATGTTTCCACATTTTCAAATGGATAATGAAACTCCGCAAACGGCATACTAGCTGACTCAACCCAACAATCAATTACTTCCGGAATCCTGGTCATTTGTCCTCCACACTTATCACATTTTAATTTAATTTTATCAGCTAGATGTTTATGCAAGTCCATCTCTTCTACTTTATCGGTCTTGTAAACTTCATCAAAGTTAGTGGCTTTGGCTTTTAACTCGGCCACACTACCAATACAAACCTTGTGATCACAATCTTTGTTATCACATTTCCAAAATGGCAAGGGTGTCGCCCAAAAACGATTACGAGAAATATTCCAATCTGGGGCTGTTTCCAAAATATTCAAGAAGCGCCCATGTTTCAAATGATCTGGAAACCAATTTATTTTTTCATTCAACTTAATTAGCTTATCTTTAATTTTTTGAATATCAACAAACCAAGCTGAAATAGCATTATAAAAAAGCTGGGTATCACACCGCCAACAATGTGGATAGGAGTGGGTGTGTTGTTCTCGGCTAAACAATAAACTACGACTTTCTAAATCAGCCTTAATATCTTTTTCTGCACCTTTAAAATATTTGCCCTTAATTAATTCTGGAGACAAATCATTAAAATGTCCCTTATTATCTAAAAGTGGTACAACTGGTAAATCACGTTGTAATCCTAAATTATAATCATCCTCACCATAAACAACTGCCGTGTGAACTATACCGGTTCCCTCTTCAGTAGTAACAAAATCAGCCTCGGTCACATACCAAGCTTTTTTACCTGTCTCATGAATTGCGACGATATCGAATAATGGTTCGTATTCCAAACCTATCAACTGCGATCCTTTCATATCTTGTATTAAAGTATAGTGTTTGCTTTTCATAACTTCTGGTAATCTCTCTTTAGCAACAATAAAATACTCCTTTTCAGATTCTACCAAACTATAAGTCAATTCTCTCCCCACTGTCAAAGCAACATTACCCGGTAAAGTCCACGGCGTAGTTGTCCAAGCCAACATAAAGGTATTGGCTGGCAAATTATGCTTTTCTGGATCTTTTATTTTAAACTTAACAGTCACTGTCTCTTCGGTAATATCTTTATAACTATCATCCATAGCAATCTCGGCCTTACTCACCGGAGTTTCACACCGTGGACAATACATAAGAACTTTTCGGCCTTCATAAATCAGACCTTTTTCCCAAATAGTTTTTAGAGACCACCAAACTGACTCCATATAGGTAGAATCCATTGTTTTATAAGCATTATCAAACTCAACCCAACGACCAATACGATTGATCATTTTTTTCCAGTCCTGTGTATATGTTAAAACTTTTGACTGACAAGTCTCATTAAATTTATCTACTCCCAATTTTTCTTCAATATCTTTTTTTCCAGAAACCTTCAGCTCCTTCTCAACAATATTTTCAATGGGTAAACCATGACAATCCCAACCCCAGCGACGACGTACTTGGTAACCTTTCATAGTCATATATCTTGGCACCACATCTTTAATCACTGAGCTCAAAATATGCCCATAATGTGGTAAACCAGTAGCAAAAGGAGGCCCGTCGTAAAATACATA
>CAYXGV010000002.1:37431-38669 GCA_964464685.1 uncultured Gammaproteobacteria bacterium
TTTATAATTGTATTTAGATTATAACCTGATTTAAATATTTTGTCAATAACCACTAATCTTAACCTGTTTGCCGACAGGCAGGCACCAATCTACACTAATAAAAAAACCCGCCATTTCTGACGGGTCATTTATTCCTTGTTCCTTACTCCTTATTCCTTAACGTATCTCAAACGTCACCGCCACATTCATCACCACATCTGTACTACCAGCTTGAACACTTGGTGCTGACCCACCACCCAAACCATAGGCAGCTTTGGCATAAGAATCTTCGTAATAAGGCATACCATTGTCACCAGCCACATATTCATTATAGGAAACCACTTTTATAATTTGAATACCCAAGGAATCGGCTAACATTTTAGTTTTTTCCCCAACTTTTTCTAATGCCTTTTCTCTAGCCTGATTTTTATAAATTTCATCATCATCAATAGTAAACTCAATTCCACTAACGCTATTAACTCCAACTGTACCAGCGAGAGCCAAAACATCACTTGCTTTTTCTAAATCTCTAATTTTCACCTTTAAACTTTGGTGAACTTCGTAACCATCTAATACCTGTCCATCAGCTTCAGTATAATTATAATGAGGATAAATATTATAATTCAATGTTTGCAAATCACCTTCGGCAATTTCCATTTTTTTCAATTCGGCAGTTAAATTGTTCATTACCAAAGTATTCTTTTCTTGAGCCTCGGCCACAGTCTTGCCCTCGGCAATCATTCCCATAGTAGTGACGGCGATATCGGGAGTCGCTGTCACCTTGCCTTCGGCTTCAACTGTAATTGTTCTTTCCATTTTATCAGCCTGACCAATGAAATAATACTGTTGTAAATTATTGCGAATCATAGAACCTACCAAAACAATCGCATAAACCAAAAGAATTCCGAGCAGGGTAATAAAAATTTTCTTCACCATCTCACCACAGTTACATTTTGCAAATGTGCAACAAGATTTTTTTTCTGGCATCATCATTGTTGGCTCAGCCATTTTGTTTTTGACAGGCATAAAACTAAGTTTAAAAGTTAAAAAGTTTTTAAAGTTATAAAGTACTTTACGAACTTTATAACTTTACAAACTTTACAAACTTTACAAACTATATTATACCACACTTTTTATTTTTTTGTAATAGCTTTTATTCCTGGCAATTCTTTTCCACTCAAAAACTCAAGCATTGCACCACCACCAGTGGAAATTAAATCAACATATTCACTCATCCCCACCATATCCATTGATTGTAA
>CAYXGV010000002.1:38769-51681 GCA_964464685.1 uncultured Gammaproteobacteria bacterium
TAATCTGATTTTGGAAGTAAATTTTTTATTACAGGAATTTTTGTTTCCATCTTTGCCCCACCCAAAACAACCACAAATGGACTTTCCGGATTTTCCAAAACACGACTCAAACCTTTGATTTCTTTTTCTAATAATAACCCTGCATAACTTGGTAAATAATTGGCAACGCCAGTAACCGACGCACTATCTCTGTGAGCAACCGCAAAACCATCAAGAACAAAAACATCAGCTAGTTCTGACAATTTTTTACTAAAATCATTTTGATCTTTGGCCTCATCAACAAAAAAACGAATATTTTCGAGCATCAAAATTCGTCCTGCTTTCATTTTCACAATTTCCTTTTTCACTATATCAAAATATTTTGGTAATTGGTAATTGGTAATTGGTAATTGTTTAAAAATTTCCTGCCTGCCGGTAGGCACGGCAAATTTCAAATTCAAAATTTTTTTCAACTCATCAGCAACAGGTTGCAATGAAAGTTTTTTATCTACCCCTTCTGGTCTCCCCACATGAGTAACCAAAATAACTTTGGCTTTTTTTTCAATCAAATATTGTATAGTTGGTAATGATGCCAAAAGTCTAGAATTATCTAATACTTTTTTACCTTTCATTGGCACATTAAAATCAACTCGCATCAAAACAGTTTTATTTTCTAAATTGCGGATTTGTTTAAGAGTTTTTAATTGCATAAAATTATTATTCGGATATCCGGATAATCCAGATTTACAGATAAACGAAATTTACGGATTATTCGTATTATATTTTTTATAATTTAAAACTCTGCTAATTCGTGATCTTCTTTATAAATTTTGGCATGGATATCACTAGTGTGAAACCAATATCGTGTAAAACATTCACTACATTCACAAATAACCGCCATCCTTCTTCCATCATTTACATATGGAGCTTTCTTTACACCAATTATCTCATTATTGGAGGCAAACTTGCTACTCCTTGAACACTCAGAATTTTCACAACCACACCGCATACTATGAGGTAAACTTGATGGGTGTCCTTCTCCCCAACTTAATTCCAATTCACTTAACTCTCTCTCTCTCTTTATTTCTTCTCCCCCTCCTCTATTTTCACTTTCTGACATAATAAAAAACTTTATGAACTTTAAAGACTTTATGGACTTTATGGACTATTTCGCAAACAACCCCACCATCTCCACCAATCGATGTGAATAACCCATTTCATTATCATACCACGCCACAACTTTAACTAAATTACCGCCAACCACATTGGTTAATTCCAAATCAACAATTGAAGAATAAGAATTACCAACATAGTCTGATGACACTAGTGGTTCAGTGGTACAAGTTAGAATGCCTTTGAAGCGAGGGGTTTTGGAAGCTTTAATTAACGCATTATTTATTTGTTCTTTGGTGACGTCTTTTTTCAAAACAACTGTAATATCTGACAACGAACAAGTTGGCACTGGCACACGAAAAGCAACACCATCAAAAACACCTTGCAAATTTGGTTTTACTTCACCAACTGCTTTGGCAGCACCAGTTGAAGTTGGAATAATATTTTCTGCAGCAGCTCGTGCGCGACGTAAATCTTTGTGTGGACCATCTTGCAAATTTTGATCAGATGTATAACCATGAACTGTGCTCATCATGCCTTTTTCAATCCCAAAAGTTTCATCTAATACCGCCATGACAGGAGCAATACAATTGGTAGTACAAGAAGCATTGTTGATTATTTTGGCTTTTTCTTGTTTTACTTTGCCACAATTTACTCCACGAACATAAGTAGGAACATCACCACCCTTGGCTGGAGCAGAAATAATAACTTTTTTTGCACCAGCTTTCAAGTGTAAACCAGCCCCGTCTTTGTCACGAAATATTCCAGTACATTCTATCACCACATCAACTTTTAATTTTTTCCATGGCAACATTGATGGATCTTTGATTGCAAAAACTGGGATTTTTTTGCCATTTACAATAATATTTTTGTCATCAAATGATACTTTTTTCTTGTATTCCTCATAAGCTGTATCATATTTTAATAAATGTGCCAAAGTCTTGGTATCGGTCAGATCATTGATAGCCACTACTTGTAAATTCTTTTTTTCCAAAGCCAACTTGAATACATGACGACCAATCCGGCCAAAGCCGTTGATAGCGATATTTATTTTTTTCATATATCTATGATTTAAAAATTTATTAATAATAAAATGTGTCATTGCGAGGAGTCCTGCCCGCCCAATCGGCGGGACAGGACGACGTGGCAATCCCATTGCATTAGCAACGTAGCAAATCCACTGGGATTGCTTCACTCCTATCGTCGCTCGCAATGACAGATCAGCACTCATATTATAACGCGAGCAGGATAAAAAAACAACCCCTTTTATTTATGGGATTGTTTTTTTAAATTCATTCTTTTAGAGTTTTACCAAATCTTCCCCTGTTAAATATTCTTCTCCATCTAAAATTGTAACTATTCTATCCCAACGGAAATTAAGAGACTCAAAAGTTTTTTCATTTGGCACCCAACGTTTAACTTGAATCTCAGAATTCTCTGAATCTTTTTCCAAACGATATACTTTTGGACTATTTTTATATTTAATCAAAGTATAATTTGAATGATAATCAGTTGCCGTTATTTCAGAACCTTCAGTATATTTATTAAGTAATCCTTCATCAACATCTTCAATCCAATTCCAAGCGTATTTTAGAGCATTAAACACCACTTCTGATGTTATCCAATATCTTTCAGTTCCTAAAAGTAAATATACTTTTGGATCTGTCACTATCTTGACTAAAGCCCCATATTTTGGATCATAGTTTGGTCCCCAAGGCATAAAACCTAAGGTATCATTATCAATCTTATTTAATTCAGTCATAGTATCCAGAACTACCACATCATCCCAAGAATTAAAATAAGTGAAGAACACGTTAGATTTTTTAAATGGACGTTTGGTACATTTGTCAGTCACATAAAAGACAGCTTTAGCGGTTTTATGACGATAAGCTTTTTCCATTGTAAGAGCACAAGTAACAACTTTAACCACTGGCTTTTCTTCTACTACTGGCGTTGTTGTCACCACCGGTGTAGTAGTTGTATAGCCTTCTAACAATTGAATTGTACTTGATACTAGTGAAGAAATATTGCCAGACGAATCTCTATATTTTGCATAAATAGTTTTTATACCAGCATCACTTGTCAACAACCACACTTTACTAGTGGCATAAGATTCCCAAATAGAACTTGTAAATACACTATCATTGCCCACCATCATATGAGAAGCACCTATAGCACCGAGAGTTAAACTCACAGAATTATTCAAAGTAGAAGTAGCTCCACCAGCAATTATAATAGAAGTATTGGTTGGCGGAGTGGAATCATACGAACCGCCTCCACCCCCTCCTCCAGCACTGTCATTATCAGTAATAGTTACCGTGATATTGCTAATTACTACTCCACTATAATTAGAATCAGAGGAAGAAATAGCATGAGTAATAGTATCTGAATGTGTACCTTCTACACTGGAATCATCAACCGCCGTCACAGTCAAAGTCTGCGGTGTACTCCAATTACCTGTTGTAAAGGTCATACTAGTTGGTGATAGAGTTACCTCTGAACCGCTGGCTGTTGGAGTAATTACCACATCGGCACTCGGAGCAGAAATCAAAACATAAGTGATAGAATCTGTTGCTCCACCTTCAGTGACAGCCGTAGAATTATCACTTTCTGTCACTGTAATACCAGCACCGCCATTACGATAAGTAATTACGAAATCCGTAAAGTGATTTACTAAACCAGTGATAGTATTATTATCTGCATCAACTGTAAAACCACCTTCAACTGTAATATATTCATCACGTTCTGGAGAATAATAAGCTAATTGTAAACTACTTGTAGTTACGCCCGTAGGCAAAGTCATACCAGAAAAATCAAGAGTAATTTCCGCATTGCCGTTTAAATTTTTAATAGTAGAGTTGCCCGAAGCACCAATAGAGAAAGTGGCATTGCCCAAGGCCTGATAATTTTGCGTATTTGGAGCATTATAACTCTTTTCAAAATTCAAAGTTACATCACCCGAACCGGTCTCCAACACGCCTGCGCCAGCTGTCAATTTAATACCACTGACTGCTGAATCATTCAAAGAACCGCCCGCACTAGCTGTGACAATACCTGTGGTGGAAGTCGGCACATTAGTGCCAGCGCTAGCTGCCGTTAAAGTAATATTTTTACCAGTCTGATTGGCTCCGCTAACTGTAACTACTGGACTTAGAATTGTTTCCACATGCCTCGGACCAACGGCCCTAATTGTCCATATGCCATTAGTCACTGGCAAAGAATATGAACCATCAGTGGAATTAATTGGCGAGGATACAACTGTGCTAGAAACATTAGTGCCCCAAACATAACCTTCAGTCATGGCTGTCACACTATCAGAAGCATAGACCGTACCAGTAACAAATCTATTAGCAACTTGCAAAGCCAATTGATCAGGAGAAGTGCCACCAAAATCATAAGCCTGCGTGTCGGTTGTAAATGCTACACTCGCTGATTGCGGTGAAACATAACCAGCCAAAGATTCAGAAACAGTATAAGTATCAGCTTTCAAACTAATACTATATTCACCACTCGCATTGGCCACCGCGGAAATAGTTGTAGTAGCATTACTAAATGTTACCAAAGCACCGGCTTTAGCATTATCACTGCCGTCATAAATCGTGCCGGTAACTGTCACAAATCCAGCACCAACACCCAAATCAATTGTCTTGGTATCACCGGCTGTGGCCGTACTGCTAAACTTGCCTATGCCAAACACATCAACAAAATAATTATAAGTTACGCCAGTGGGTACTGCCATTACTACTGAAGAAGCCAAACCATTTACTTGCTTGCCAAATCTCTTATTTTGATTAGAGCTATCTTTCAATTCAATAAAACCATTCATAGCCGAGGTACCGCCAGTAAAACTGAAAGTTATATTAGACATAGCCGCAGCCAAATAAGTAATATTTTTAGTAGTTGCTTCAGACACAGTGGTAGTGGCACTCAATTCACCATAATCAGGATGCCATGTACCAATACGATAATTACCAGCCCCAACTTTTACAGAATAAAAACCAGCTGAATCAGTGGAAGCGGGTTTTCTGGCACCGCCTGACAATGGCCGATTATTAATATTATCCCATTCTTCTATAAATACAGGCACATTAGCTAAAGTTGTACTTACTGTAATAGTACCACTTAAGGTATAACAAGTACTGACTGTTGGTATAATATTTTGATTAGCTTGAGAAGCACTGGAAACCGTAACTGTCTTAGAGAAAGTACCACAAGCATCTGATTTAGATGGTGGTAACTCTGCTCTTAAATTCCAAATACCATTATCAACAAATAATGTGTAGCTACCATCTGAAGAAGTTCCACCAAAGACACTATTACCATTAGCATCTGTTGCCACCACTGGAGCATAACCAATACCATTGCTACTACTATCTAATACCTTACCGGAAATAGTATAACTGGCTTTTTTCAATTTAAGAATAAAATTATTTGTTTTGTCTTGACCATCAACATAAACTTTTGTACCACTTTCGTTTCTAACTTCAATATTTTTAAAGACAGGAGGCATACCATCTTTACGCGTGCCAATTTCATAATTACCATAATCATTCACACTCAAAGAAAATATTCCTGAAGCATTGGTTTGGGTAAATACTGGTGTGCCAAAACCTTGACGATGTGCAAACACTTCTACATTGGGTAAAACATTACCAGAACCATCTTGTACTGTACCTGCAATTGTTTTATCTGCCGAAGCGAAGGTATAAGTAATTACACCATTACTATAAGCTACACCCGGTGGTGTACCACCATTAACTGATAAAACAGGTGAACTATCAATATTACTAACCTGCAAATTTAATGATGGCGGAGGCATCACACCTAATGAACTAGCCATACCACTGGATGTACCTTTGGACATTGCCGGACCCATGCCCACAAACCAACTACCATTGGCATTTAATTTCATTTGATAGCCATCCACAGCTGCAGTAGTAACACCTGTTAGTGTTTTTACTACAAATTTATTAGGACCACCTGCAAATATGTCAATATCCTTGTTGCTAAACACGTATGGATCACCACTACCATCAACCATCTTAATAGTAATAGTTGCAGTGTTTCCGCTACTAGCTGGTGTCAACAACATCCATTTAGTTTTGGTTTCTCCATTATTTAAACAAACTGGTTCTGGTGACATTTGACCATAATAATCATTACCATTCAAAGTAATATATGGCTCTGTTCCAACTCCATAACAACCATCGGGTAAATTACTATAAGTAATTTCAGTTGCAGCACTTCCATCAACAGTTTCAATTTCACCTTCATTCAAAGTTAAAACTTTATCCATTGGACCTCCAGGACCGCCACCCCATAAATATACTGTGCCATCAGCACCAACAACACCAGCAGAACTTGTCGCTGTTCCTGCTTTCAAATCTACCACTAAAGTATTTGTACCGCCAGCCATAACAAAATATGGCATTGATGTTTTATTTGCTAAAACCGTTGCACTACGTAACACTTTTATACCTACAGTATAACCACCAGTCTGTGGACCTTTTGGAATAGCTGGATTTATTATCTTACGTAAATCAATAGTAATTTGGTCGTTAGCAACTGGTGTACCTGAAACACCCAATGTAATAATAACTTTACCAGTAGTATTATCAGCAGAAATAGCTGTACCAGTTACTGTACCGGCCATATATTGATTAAAATCAATATAATATGGTGATTGTGTATCAAAAGCAGTACTGGTAACATTTGTACCATTAGGGAAAGTTAGAACCACTTGATCACCAGTAGCCAAAACCACACCCGGAGTAAATCTTACCTGAAAAACATTTACATCTTTACCTGCCATTTGATTAAAAGGGTAAGCCATATCTGCCTGACCCATAGCAAATTGATCAGAAGTAAAATTACCAAAGCCTTGTGGTATAAATTCACCTTGTCCAATATTTCCCGTACCCATCATATTTTCAGTTGGCGGACCAAACATGCCCATATCTCCAAAAGAACCATAAGTATTTTTACTACTTTCTACTGTACCAATAAAAACATTATCATTGCCAGCGGTTGAAATCGCATTTTCTGAAATATCTTGCAAAGCTGAACCTGCCGTCACCTGATAAGTATCACTCACGGCCAAGCCAGCCACACCTTCTACTGTTACTGAATTATCAACTGTATTATAATTCATGGGCTTGCCAGTAATACTAATTGAGCCTGGAGTCGGGGCTGTTTGCTCTATTGCCCAATTTGCTGGATTAATAACACTATTAGCCCATTTTGAATCAGAAAAAGTATCATGATTCATTGGTTCATTAAACCTCATATAACAACGATAATCATCACAACGTGCTTCTTTTAATTTTGGTGCGGTAGTATCCATTGAACCGGCAGTGTAAGTATAAGTAGTAGTAGCCACACCAATACCAGCTAAATCAGTTACTGCCGAATTAAAAGTAATAGTATAAGCAGTATTAGGAGACAAAGCACTGGCCGAGGCCACAAATACGCTATTTTTACCCGGATCATAATTAACTAAAATACTTTCTGCTGTCGCTCCCCGATACATAGTAATATTGGTAGAATTAATAGTACTAAAAGCCAACTGTTCATTAAAACCAAATTCAAATACTTGATTAGTTGCCACACCAGTGGAATTATTAGAAAGAGAAGGATAAATAGTTGGTGCTGTGGAATCACTTGAACCAGATATATTAAATCTTGAACTAAAAGCGATACTGGAACTATTATCACCACGCATCAACAAACCACTGACATTAGCTACTGCCCCTGTAACACGCACCTCATATTCACCAACAGTCAAAGCATCATGGCTCATAGTAACAAAACGTTGTTCATTAGAATCAAGGGATACATTAACATTTTTATTTGTTACCTGTACACCAGCACCAGTCCAAAGAGTTATATTAGTATTGTTAACAGTACTCACACCTATTGCCTCATTGAATTCCAACAAAATATTAGTATTTGGCGCCACATTCATACCTGGAGCCGGCGACATAGAACGAACATAAGGTGGCATATACATTCCACTATTGCCATAATTACCCAAACCATAATCTCCACCAGTGAAAGTACCAGCAAAATCACTAATCTGATCTCCCATGGTACTAAAATTGATTCTATGTCCACCTTCCGGCCGATTACCTTGTACTGCCTGTCCACCCTGACTTTTTACTGCACCAGTTACTACCAAAGTATATTGGGTACTAGAAGCTAAATTACTAGTCGGATTAAATAAAATAACATTATTATCCATTGTAGGAATAGACGAACAACCAGCAGAAGCTTGGCTCTCACAATAAGAAACTGTACCAGGCACATTTACACCCGTGTTAGTTTTAACCAAATAAACATTACTTGAAGTAGCTGAATTAAAAGTAGTAACAGTGGTTGAATCCAATGGCTGACTAAAACCAACGCGCAAATTTTCAGTCAAAGGAAATCCCTGCATACCTTCCATCGGACCGGAAAACACTACATGAGGCGCACCACCCATCATATCTCCTCCGCCACCCATACTACCGCCACCATCAAAAAATCCCATTCCGCCTCTATTAATCATTATATCAACACCTGTCTTGTTGCTGGTGCCAATATTTTCACGCCTTTGCATCATAGCATAGTCCAATTTTGTAGCAGTAAAATCAAAGGTATCATAATTAGGTAAACCTTCAATCAAATAATCACCGCTACCATCAGTTACCACCGCTTCTTTGGCATAACCACTAACAAACACAGTTGCACCAACTAGTGGCTGGCCTTCGGCCGTCACAGTCCCAGCGACAGTCCGCTCGCCAGCAACTACTGTATTCATTATAAAAGGACTGCTTTGGCAGTTTGCAACTGAAATAGCACTCGGACTAGCACAAAAATAACGCACATTGGGTGTTGGTGTGGCTCGATCACTTGCTACTAAATAATAACTTACTGTCCCACCGGCAGTTGGAACCGACGAAGTTGGGATGGTAAAAGAAAACAACTCGCCAGCACCAGATACTGCAATAGCATCCACAAAAGCTGGAGAACCAGGCCATGTGCTAGAAGTATAATATAATCTAAAATATTCAGCTCCACTATCTTCAAGATCAGCAAAGTCTCCAAGTATTGTTTGGTCGTCAAAAATATTAGAATATAATGTCGCCACCACACTCTCTGTAGTAGCATGTGCCCCCATATGCATAATTTGTGGAGCATTTGTATCATCAACACTATCGGAAGAGCTAGCATAAGAAACAGGAGTAGAAGAAACAAGAAAAGGAACATCCGCTTGTACATAAACCCATGCTACATAACTACTAGAAGTGGCCAAACTAGTATAAGTACTATCTTGATTCATAAATTGTGGCAAAGTCCAAGTAGCCAAGGAAAATTGATTCATCATACCAAATGGCGAACAAGCATTACCATTACAACCTGTGGTAAAAAGAGTACTCGTCACTAAATTCACTCCACTGGTAGTAATATATATTTGTGTCATTTGATATCCAGCTGGGATAGTAGAACTTGGTGTCCAAGTAACTTGAAAATCTCTACCATCCAAACCATAACCAGTGGTATCAGCGTCAGCCAAAACCACATTAGTGATTTCCGTACTGGTATCAGCAAAAGCAATATTGGTGAAATAAAGTACCCCACCCATTACTAAGACAAGCATCGTTAGTAAATAAGCTATTCTCCAAATTTGAAAATGATCTCTAATTTTTTGTACCATATATTTAGATTAATAAATTATATTTTTTAAAAATAAAAATAAAAAAGATAACTTAACAATGGTTATCTTTTGATTGCCTGTTTATTATTTCTTAAAACAACACTAAAAAATTTGATATTAATTTCAATCATTATTTTTAAGAAATTAAATTATATATTTTTATTATAACACAAAAAAAATAAAAATCTATTTTATGTTTTAAAACTTATCCACAGTTACCTCTTTGAAATTTTTACTTTCATTTTTAAACCAGATGCACAGGTAATTGCCACTGCCAGAGCATCGGCTGCATCATCGGGTGTAATCTTCTTTTTAATTTGCAAAATCATCTGTACCATCTTTTGTACCTGACCTTTTTCCGCTCGACCATAACCAGTCAATGTCTGCTTTATTTGTAAAGGGGTAAACTCATCAATTGGTAAACCAGCCTGACGCAAAGTAAGTAAAATAACTCCCCTTGCCTGCCCAACCTTCATAGCGGTCTTTACATTTTTGGCAAAAAACAAATCCTCTACTCCCGCTCGAGCTGGCTGATATTTTTTTATAATTTTCAAAAGTTCGCAATTCAATTCATCAATTCGATCTATAAAATCATCTTTGGTACTAGTCTCAATACAACCACAAGCCACTGGTTGCAATTCGCTCCCATTTTTTTCAATCACCCCCCAGCCAGTACGGCCGAAGCCGGGGTCGATGCCTAAAATTCTAGTTTTTAATTTCTTTTGCATAAAAAATAAATTTCCAAAAAACAATTTCCAAAAAATTTTCAAATATCAATTTCCTTAATAACTCCCATTGAAATTTGGAAATTTTATGATTACAGCTCTCCCCCTATCAGGGGGAGCCGACACGTAGTGACGGTGGGGGTCTGACGAAGCTGTAGAGTTTGTATTATTTATTTAGTATGTAAAGTAATTTTTAGCACGCAAATAGAGTCTACTTTTTAAAATCTCTCATCAAGCCTCTACAGACCCCCTCACCGACTAACGTCGTGTGCTCCCCCTGATAGGGGGAGAGCATACAAAAAATCTAACTTTCGTTAGTATAAATATTCTCCACATCGTCCAACTCATCCAAAGCATCATAAAATTTTTCAACCTTGACGCTGGCTTCGTCATCCAATTTTACACATTCTTTGGCAATCCACTCCAAGCCAGAATCATCTGGTTCAATACCAATTTTTTTCAAAGCACCAACCACATCGGAAAACTTTTCCATCGCACATCTAATCTCAATATCAGTTTCATTATCAATAATATCATCAGCCCCAGCGTCAATCAAAGCTAATTCAAAATCATCTTTTGTTTCTTGTATCTTGTTTCTTATAATTTCGCCGAGGTGTATAACACCGAGGTGCTGAAATTGCCACTGCACACTACCAGGACCACCAAGCGAACCACCAAATCTACCAAACACATGCTTGATTTCCGAAGCAGTCCGATTGCTGTTGTCAGTCAAAGCTTCTACCAAGACAGCCACACCACTAGGACCAAAACCCTCATATACCAATTCCTGCAATTGTGCCCCACCATCTAGCTCACCCACACCACGCTTAATTGCCTTTTCAATATTATCTTTTGGCATATTAGTAGCTTTGGCTTTTTCTATTGCAATCCGCAAAGAAAAGTTCATTTCTGGATCTCCCCCACCGTGCTGAGCCGCGATCGTAATTGCCTTGGCTAATTTGGTAAAAATATTACCCCTAGCCTTATCAGCCTTACCCTTTTTACCTTGTATATTGTGCCATTTTGAGTGTCCACTCATAGTTTATAAAGTTAAAAAGTTTGTAAAGTTTATAAAGTAATTTACAAAGTCTTTATTAAACCAGAAAGCATTTTTGAAATTTCTATTGATTTTAATTTTAAATCATCAAACTGTTCAATAGATATATAATCGAGTCTATAAGCTAAATATATCATTGAACGAACTTCTCCGCAAGACCCCTTAGAGATAAATAAAAATCTCCTAAATTCACTGTTACTCATCCTTTCAAAACCTTCAGCAACATTATTCATTATAGAAACTACCGCTCTTTGAATTTGATCCCTAAAACCAAAATCCCTAGACAAACTAAAAATCTTGTAAATTTCTATTGTTAGCTCTCCAACCTTTTGCCAAACTATTATATCCTCAAAACGCTCAAATTTCATACTTTTTACTTTATAAACTTTAAAAACTTATAACTATTTATCAAGCGGACTCACTATTCCCACCAAATTATTATTCGCCACATGAGTATATATTTGTGTTGTCTGCAATTTAGCATGTCCCAATAATTCTTGAATATACCTTATATCGGTTCCGTTTTCAAGTAGGTGTGTAGCAAAACTATGGCGAAGGGTGTGTGGTGACACTTTTTTCTTAATCCCCGCTCTCTCTCCCGCTTGACAAACAATTTTCTGAATTGTCGCTTCTGTCAATCTTCCACCACGTCCGTTTGTAAACAAAAAATCTCCCCCTTGTTTTAATTTTGCTTGTATAGAAAAAATTGCTAATAATTTTTTTGGCAACATCACAAACCTATCTTTCTTGCCCTTTCCTTGAAATACACGCAACATCTTACGATCCAGATCAACATCGCGCATTTTTATATGTGTTAATTCGCTTACCCACAAACCCGTACCATAAAGTAAACTAATAATACAATTGTGTTTAGGATTTAGAGTCAAAACAATCATATTATTGACCTCTTCTTTTGATAATACCACTGGTAAATATTTTCCTCTTTTGGGCTGGTGGATGTTAGTAAAAAAACTTCGCTTCCAAATTTGACCATAATAAAAATGCAGGGCATTATATGCCACTGAAATAGTACTAGCCGAACGAGCTTGTCCTAAAAAATCAAGATAATTTTTTATATCCTCCGTATTAATTTCCCGTGGATCTTTCTCACAAAAACGCAACAACTCTTCATTATAATAAACATAGGAATCCATTGTACTTTTACTATAATTCCTAATCCTCATTTCCCTTTTCAAATTTTCCAAGGTCTTGTCTTTTTCCATATTTATTGGTATTATATATTTACAATCACTTTATACCCCCCTACCCTATAATATACTTATCCACAACCATTATAGCATATTTTAGGTAAAAAATCAGGGAAGTTGGGATAAAGGTAGTTA
>CAYXGV010000003.1:0-49704 GCA_964464685.1 uncultured Gammaproteobacteria bacterium
GGATGCGAGCATGATTCGGTCGTGGGTTGTTGTTTGTTGGACACCGACTGCAACGCTGGTCAGGTCTGTGACCTGATTCAGAACGTTTGTGTCGGCTGTCTGGCGGATGCGGACTGCAACGACGGCAATGCCTGTACCACGGACACCTGCACCAGCAATGTGTGTGGGTATACCGCAGTTGTCTGCGACGATGGTCTGTTCTGCAACGGCGCTGAAATCTGCAACACGACCACTGGTTGTGTGGCGGGTACTGCTCCGGAAACGGATGACGGTATTGCCTGCACGGTGGATGCCTGCGATGAAGGTGCGGACACTGTGACCCACATTCCGGACAACGGATTATGTGGTGACAGCAATGTCTGCAACGGTTCTGAAACCTGCGACCCGGCGACCGGCTGTGTGGCCGGTTTGCCTCTGAATTGTGACGATGGCAATCCCTGCACCGCTGACTCCTGCGACCCGATTACTGGCTGTGTTTTCACGGCTATCATCGGTTGCTGTACAACGGATGTCCAGTGCTTCGCAATCGGCGAAACCTCCTGGGGCTATTCCAGTCCCTGCGTGGTTGATGCTGACTGCCCGGCTCCCGGTCATCTCTGTGTGGAGGGTGTAATGTGTCTGCCAGCGGCGTACGACTTCGGTTGTACGACGTTTGACGACATCTTGGGGAACCCGAGCAATTTGCCGGGGACTTGTGAGATGTGCGCCGACACCAATGGGGATGGCGAGTGTGCCAACTTCGAATCTTTCTGCCAAGGCGGACTGGACGAGGACGCCGACGGTCTCGTTGATTGCGAGGATGACGATTGTGACGGTGAGGTTTGTGGTGCGAATATGGTCTGCGAAGGCGGAATATGCGTCGATGACGTTGAGTGTCTTGATGACGTCGATTGCGACGACACCAACGTTTGCACCACCGACACTTGTGTAGATGGTGCCTGTGTTTTCACCGCCAACAACAATCCCTGCGATGACGGGGATGCTTGCACTACGGACGACGAGTGCAAGGACGGTGGTGTCTGCACTGGCGGTCCTGAACTGGATTGCGACGACGACAATGTCTGTACTGCAGACTCCTGTGATCCTGTTGACGGTTGCATGTACGAGGATGTCCTCGAATGTTGTCTGACGGACGAGGAATGTGATGACGGCAACGTCTGCACAGATGGAATCTGTGTGGCTCAGCCCACTGGCTTGTGTAACTCCACCAACTGTATAGTTGGAAACCATTGCGAGGGAAACCTCTGCGTGGTTGACGGCTACGCGGTGTGGTGTTGGGACGACACCCTTCCTTTGGAAGGTGCGCCCCATTGTCACACTTTCACGGGCACAACTGGGACGTATTGGTCCCCAGCGGTATGGGCCTTCGCGGATTATTCCGCAATTCCGCCTAAGTGTGGGTCTGCACCTGCGGGAATCACCCCGCCACCGGTGCAGTATCCCGCACCCATTTGTTGTGTATCCGGCGCTGGTGCGTTGGGTATGTGTCAGGGGGGTGCGGTCTTCCATCCCTACCAGTAGGGTATCTGAAGAGATGGGCTAGTACCTCCCATCGACCAAGAAAAGGTACTCGGCCAAGACCTAAAGTAGTGGGTCAAACGTCGTAAGCTCTTTTACAAAACTACACACAGGGAGGAGGATGAGAATTTGCTAGTAATTGCATTCTTCCTCCCTCCCTGTCATTTACACATTAATTATTAATTAGTGTGAAGATAACAGAGTAAACAATCCCGATTTAATCGGGATTTTTTAGTTGATTTTTTTATTAAAATATGCTATAATATATTTATTATGACAATACCAAAGACAGTAAAAAGATTGTTTTGGGATATTGATTTTAAAACAATTGATTTGAATAAAAATCGTAGTTTTTTTATTACGAGAATTGCTGAAAAAGGTGGTCTTAGTGATCTGCGTTGGCTGACAAAAGTGTTTAATAAAAAAGAAATAAGTTCTATAGTAGAAAAAAGTCGTAATGTTTCTGCTAAAACTAAAAATTTTTGGAAAATAATTTAATTTTAAATATGTATTTAGAAACTTTGGCTCGTGATACTAAAAAACTTTTAGATAAAATAAAAGATCAAAATTGGCTAAAAGATTTTTATTTAGCCGGTGGTACGGCTTTGGCCTTGTATTTAGGGCACCGTCAATCCATTGACCTAGATTGGTTTACACCAAAATCTTTTAATACTAAAATATTATTAAAAAAATTACAGAAAATTGGTCGTTTTGAATTGATTAATGAAGAAGAAAACACTTTAGAAGGATATTTGGATGGCGTTAAATTAAGTTTTATGACCTATCCTTATGGATTGCTTGATAAAAAAGAAAAGCTATTTGGTCAAGTTTTTTTGGCAAGTAAGTTGGATATTGCTCTTATGAAGTTATCGGCAATTGCTGGAAGAAATGCCAAAAAAGATTTTATTGATTTATATTATTATTTACAAATTGAACAAACTAATTTATCAAATTTATTTCAACAAACCAGTAAAAAATTTAAAGGTATTGATTATGATATTATCCACGTTTGTAAATCATTAATTTATTTTAAAGAAGCCGAAGAACAACCTGATCCGAAGATGCTAATAAAAATAACCTGGCCCAAAGTTAAAGCTTTTTGGCAGGCAGAAGTAAAAAAAATTCTTCAACTATAGCTATGTTTATTTTTTCCTTATTATTGTTAGTTGTATTATTATTCTTTTTTTGGCGTCCTATCTGGGGACTTTATTTTTTAGCTGGCACGGTTTTTTTTAGTTCTGGTCTAGTGGTTTATTTTTCCAAATATGAATGGGCAAGAAATTCGGCTTGGTTGGCAAATTTAAATGCGCCAATAGTTGATTTTGTTGCTTTGTTTTTGATTTTAATTGTGTTAGTTTTGCTCATTTTTTCAAAAAATATTCATTGGTCAGCAATTAAAAAAGTTTTGACAAAACCGATGGTTTTTTATTTTAGTTTTTTAATAGTAGCTGGTTTATCAGCTTTGCTAGCTTATGAAAACAATATTGGTGAAAGTGTAAAATATTTTTTACGTTTTTATGTTTTTGTAATGGTTGGTTTTGTATTGGTACCAATTATTATTGTAAAAGATAAAAAAGTTTTATTAAATATTTTAAAAATTTGGTTTTGGATCGGAATTATGATAGCTCTTTATGGGTTGTCATCTTTGTTGGTTGTCTCTCAGGCTAGTTGGTTGCGAGTAGTACCGTATTCGTTGTTTGGATTTGCACCCTTGGGTTATAATCACAATCAGATTGCTGAGGTTTTGGTGGCTATTATCCCAATTGGATTATTTTTATCTTTTTATCATAATTTGTGGCGACGGTTTTATTTGTGGGGTATGGGGTTGATGGTTTTGGCGGTTTTATTAACTTTTTCTCGGGCTGGTTGGTTGGTTTTATTATTTCAATTTGTTTGTTTACTTTATTTTTATGGTGACAAAGTAAAAGTATGGTTAAAAAAACAACGTTGGCTTTTGCCAGCTGGAATAATTTTGTCACTATCAGCCATCATTTTGATGGGCATATTTTTATATTCGCCAATTGTAAAAAGTTCCAATTCAGCTAGAATAGAAACCAGCCAAGCCGTTTGGTATTATTTCAAGCAGGCACCGCTGATTGGTTATGGTCCCGGTATGTATATTAGATTAATTGGTAATACTTGGTTTTTGACCAATGAGTTCGGTGATCCGTTAGAGGCTCACGGTATGATTCAAAAAATATTAGCTGAAACTGGTATTTTGGGATTAATTTTGTTAGGTGGTTTTTTCTTTGTAATTTTAAAGACTTTGTGGCACAAAGAAAAAGAAATGACTAGCTTGTCAGATAAATATTTGTTTGTTGGTTTGTTTTTAGCAGTAGCTGGTGAAATTGTTTTTCAATTATTTAATACCTCATATTTTTCCGGAGTAATGTGGATGCCGATTGGTATTGCTCTAGCCAGTTTGATAATTTCTGAAAAAGAAAAAATATGAAACATATAGTTCACATTATTCCAACTTTAAATTACGGCGGAGCTGAACGTTTGGTGGTAGATTTGGTAAACAATTTTGATAAAGAAAAATATAAATTTTCGATTATTACTTTTTTTGATGAGTTGCCTCTGGCTAGTGAAATAACAAATAAGAATGTAAAAATTTATGTGGTGCCAAAACGAGGACAAATCAGTTGGCATTTGTTTTCCGATTTAAAAAATAAATTACAAGAATTGAAACCAGATATAGTCCATACCCATTTATTTGGCGGCGATTTTTGGGGTCGGATTGTTGCCAAAAAATTAAATTTGTCAGTTGTCACTACTGAACATAATTTGAATGTTGATGAAGGTTTGATAAAAAATATTTTGCGTAGATTATTAAAAAATAAAACCGATGTTTTTGTGGCTTGTTCCGATCAAGTAGCCGATTATATGCGTCGGGTTTATAAAATAAAAAAGGATATAAAAATTATAAAAAATGGTATTGAACTAGATAAATTTTTGGATTTAGTAGAACCTCAGTTTTTGACACCTTTAAATTTGCTTGTTTTGGGACGGCTAACAAAACAAAAAGGCCATGAGATTTTGTTAAAAGCCCTAGCAGGGTTAAAAGATTTGGATTGGAAATTGAATACAGTGGGAGAAGGCGAAGAAAAAAATAATTTGACAAATTTGGTAGAGTCGCTAGACTTAGCTGATAAAGTTAATTTTATTGATTTTCAAAAAGATGTGAGTAAAATTTTTTATAAGTCAGATTTATTACTTTTGCCATCTTTGTGGGAAGGTCTGGGGGTAGTGGTAATGGAAGCCATGGCGAGTGGTCGTTTGGTAGTTGGTTCAGAGGTTGGTGGAGTGCCAGAGTTGGTTGAAAACAAAAAAACTGGTTTGCTGATAAAAACAGGCGATGTGGAAGCTTGGAAAAAAGCTTTGGAATATTGTTTTGAAAATAAACCAAGTTGTGTAGAATTGGCTCAGGCCGGTAGAAAATATGCTAAAAATAATTTTGGTATTGAAAAGACAGTTGTTGATTATGGAAAAATTTATTTAAGTTTGCTAGAACAAAATAATATATGAAAATTTTGTATTTAATCCCACGCTTCACCACTGGTGGGGCAGAAAAAATAGTGTTGCAGTATGCCCAGCATTTCAAAGATGCTGGTTTTGAGGTAGCCGTGGCGAGTGTAATTGGTGGGGGAGAAATGGTAAAAGATTTTGAGCAGGCGGGGATTAAGATTCATGTAAGCCACAATAAAAGTTGGGGAAGTTGGCGAAAGTTAAAAAAGTTTTATAAAAAGTTTTCACCAGATTTGGTCCATTCCCATGTTTTTAGTGGTGATATGGCATCCTACTTGTTGGTCAGCAAAAAAACTAAATGGATTTCTACCCAACACAATGTTGAATTTAACACCTCATTTTTACGTAAAGTAATTTGGAAATATATTTTACAAAAAGCCGACAAGGTAATGGCTGTTTCGGAAAATGTTTTTAATTTTGATAATAAATTTTTTAAGTTAAATAAAAATAAATTAATTTTGAATAGAAACGGAGTAGAAGTAGAGAAGTGGTTGTCGGTACCAGATAATAATTTTGTCAATGAAAAAATGCAGATTGCGACAATTGGACGACTAGAAAAACAAAAAGGTCACGTTTATTTAATTCAAGCCTTAGGGCAGTTAAAAAATTATGATTGGCAGTGGCATGTTTATGGTGCTGGATCTTTGGAAAAAAAATTAAAAAATTTAGCAAAAAAACAGGGGATTGAAAATAAAGTTACTTGGCATGGTGTGGTGGCAGATATGGCGTATGAATATAAAAATATAAATGTAGTTGTTCAACCGTCGCTGTGGGAAGGTTTGAGCCTAGTGACAATGGAAGCAATGACAGCTGGGCGAGTGGTAATCGGCACACCCTGGGCAGTTGAGACTTTGCTAGAAAATAAAAAGACCGGTTTAATATTCAAAGAAAAATCTGTTGCCAGTTTGGTTGAAGCAATAAATTATTGTTTTGAAAATAAAGCGAGTCTGTCTGCTATGGTGCTAGAGGCAAAAAATTATGCCAAAAATAATTTTGCTTTGAAAAAAAATATTTTAGTTTTAGAAAAAATATACAATGAAATATTGACGAGATATTGAGATATTAAGATATTGGTGAAATATCCATTAAGCAGTAAGCTTATAAGCAGATTAGGCAGAATAAGCAGTGAGTGGTTGATAGTAAGTCGTAAGTTGTAAGTAAATGGTGATTGGTAATTATTTTAAAATTACAAATTTCAAATTACTTTGTGTCGTGTTACGTGGCTCGTGGCTCGTGTTGGGGGGGGGGGTGGCTATCGGCATTCGGGGTTCGGTGTTATCTGCTATCTGTTATTTGTAACTAAGAACTATGAACTATAAACTAAAAACTATAGAAAAAATACTCCCTATTCCAATTATAGTTTTGGTGTTTTTTGGTTTTTCTGGTGAAACACAGGCGGAAAATAATTTCCCTCGCAAGGCCAATTATTTTTTAAATTGGGAAATTAGCGACTCACAGGCAACTGAATTGGCCAAATGGGATTTATTAGTTTTAGATATGGAAACTCAAATAACCAGTTTGCCCCAAATAAAAAAAATAAAAAAAATAAATCCAGATATAATAATGTTGGCTTATATTACTCCACAGGAAATTAGAAAAGATGCTGGCATTTGTTTTTCACAATTGCGTCGAACCTTGTCCAGTGGTATCAGGCCCGAGTGGTATTTGCACAATAGTAATGGCCAAAAATTAACTTGGTGGCCGGGTACCTATTTATTAAATATTACTAATAGTGATTGGCAAAAATATCTAGTTAATTTTGTGACTGATAATTTACTTTCCACTGGTTTGTGGGATGGTGTATATTATGATAATGCTTGGGATTCAATTACTCATTTTGCTGGAACTGATTTGGATTTTAATAATGACCATAGTATTGATACTAATTTAAATGCGCAATGGGTGGCGGGAATGAAAAAAATTTATAATCAAACCAGACAGTTAGCGGGAGCGAATACAATTATTGTTGGTAATGGTACGACGGCGGAATATAATAATGAATTAAATGGCAAAATGTTGGAAAATTTTTTACCAGCTTTTTGGACTTCAACCATGAATCGTTACCAGGCGAATTTTTCTAGTGCAAATCCGACAATAAATTTAATCAATGTTAATACTGCCAACTCTGGTTCACAAAATTATCAAGCAGTGCGGTTTGGTTTGGGTAGTACTTTACTGGAAGATGGTTATTTTTCTTACGATTACGGTGATACCAACCATGGTCAGACTTGGTGGTATGACGAATATGATGTTGATCTGGGTACTGCTTTGGGTGATGCCACTTCCAAAAATAATTATGATAATTATCAGCCAGATGTTTGGCAAAGAGATTTTACCAATGGTCTAGCACTGGTCAATGCTACTAGTCAGACCCAAACGATTAAATTGGGTGGTGATTATGAAAAAATTCATGGTAACCAAGATACTGAAGTGAACGATGGTTCAATCATTAGTGAAACTATGATTGATGGTTATGATGGTTTGATTTTATTAAAAACTTTATCATCATTAAATGATGTGGTATTTAGAAACGGTGATTTTGTTAGATTTTTTGATGTGCTCGGCAATCGAACTCGGAATGGTTTTTTTGTATTTGAAGAAGGTTATAAAGGTGGCGACAAAGTCGCTCACATTGATTTGGATGGCAATGGTAAACGTGATTTATTGGTGGTAAATCGTAATCGGATTATGGCGTGGCGCGATGATGGTCAAATTTTTACCAAACTTTATCCCTACACCACCAGCTATCAGGGCGAATTGCGGGTGGCAGTCGGGGACTTGAATGCTGATGGTTATATGGAAATTTATGTAGCTCCCAGTGCTGGTTATCCAGGCGCGCTAAAAGTTTATACTCGCCATGGTCGCAAGATGCGCCAAGATCGTTATCCCTTTGGTGAAAATTATACTGGTGGTTTTTATTTGGGGGCTGGAAATGTAATTGGAGATCCTTATGGTAAAGACCAACTTTTAATTGGATCTGGTAAGGGATTGCAACCAAAAGTTGGTATTTATAATTTTGAATTAGAAAAATTACATGAGTGGTTAGCTTATGAATATTGGTTTACTGGTGGTGTGCCGGTGACTGGTGGTGATGTCAATGGCGATGGAGTTGATGAAATAATTGTTGGTGCTGGTCCTGGCAAAAAACCAGTGGTGAGAATTTTTGATCAAAGTGGTGCACAGCTTTATCCAGAGTTTACCACCTACGATGCCCTCGGCACCCCCGGCCTAGAAGTCATAAGCGCTGATGTTGATTTTGATGGGAAGGATGATGTGATAGGATCTTCTTCGGGATTTTAGACAAATAACATTATCCACAGAAAACTTGACAAAATAAGTAAAATCTAGTATATTTGTATTAGGTGATAATCCTTTGCTGTATACACAGTAATCTCGGGTAATCAAACCCCTTATAAAATCCCCAAATCTTGGGGATTTTATATTTTTGTGATATAATAGTCCGGCTGAGATCAAGGGGCCGAGATGTACTGGTGTACTGATTAGGATTATCACCCTCAATCTTGGGGTTCGATCCCCCCTCGGTCCACAGCAACTAAACCCGTCTTTATGGCGGGTTTAGTTTATAAAAAATAAATTTCATTCCAGAAGAGGGGACAAAAACCTCCGATTTTCATCGGAGGTTTTTTTGTTATCTGTTATCTGGTAACTGTTATCTGATGCCTTACGCCCCACTCTCAGAAGCAATCAATTCTTCACTTCTTTCATCAACCTGTTCTCCATATACTCCAATAATCTTCGGCATAAGTTTTTTCCAAGTATAATATTTTTCAATGGTATTTTTGTTGCGTTGTCCCATGCCTTGTAATTTTTCTTCTGGAAGTGATAATACACTGTACAGTTTTTTCTCTAGACTTTCAATATCACGAGTAATAAAAATAGCCTGTGGGTCAGTAATTAATTCTAAATGTTCAGGTATGTTGGAAACCAAGGCTGGTTTGGAATAAGACATTGCTTCCAAAACAGTAAAAGGCAAACCTTCATTGTCAGATGGGTGCACCAATAATTTGGTATGGGAATAGAGCTGATCAAGAGTTTCACCTGATTGAAAATCTGTAAAAACTATTTGGTTATTAATGTTAGCCAAGGCGTGTAATTCTTTGACATATTGATCAGTATAAGCCGAACCGCCGACAATGGCCAATTTTAAATTTTTAATTTTTTCATCATCATCACCATGTTCTAATTTTAATTTGTTAAAAGCTTCAATCAAAAGATGGGCACCTTTGTGAGGTACAAGACGAGATATCATAACAATGTAATTATTTTTCTCCAAGCCAAATTTATCAAGTTCATTGGTAAAAGTGGTGGCCGGTTTTGGATCAAAAGCGTTGGGGATATAATGGGTTTCAGTGTTAAATTCGTTGATGCAATATTTCTGTAAACTTTGTGAAACCGTAATTGTCTCATGAGGAAAATGACAAGCTGTCCATTCGCCCAAACGTAAAATTAATTTGGCAAATAAATTCCATTTGGAATGGTATCTGTCAATTGAATGGAAAGTGACAATGACTTTGGTTTTACGAGATAGTAAACGAGGAATCCAAGCTACCAAAGATGGTCCAACACCATGATAATGAATAACATCATAATTATTTCTGATAGCGACAAAGGTCGCAATCAGGGAGTGGGTGATGGCATCCAGATGTTTGGTGTGAATAGTAGGCAAGTGTCTTATATTTACACCAGCCAATTTAAAGTCTTCATTTGTACCGGTATACCATTTTCTTACATAAACAGTCACATCATGACCAAATTCAACCAAACGTACTGATAATTCATGTACGTGCTTTTCCACTCCACCATGAGTGGCTGGTATGCCTTTTTGTCCGATCATGGCAATTTTCATAGTTTTTTGTGACACAGATTCGCGGATTATATGCGGATGACGCAGATCATGCGGATTGTGATTGTGGAATATTTTATTATAAAGGTACTCAACAATATATCAATATTTACCTAATCTTAGGCAAATTTTTGTATTTTATTCCATGTATCTTGTATTTTGTATCAACAAGCAATTATACCACATTTTGAGAGTTTTGTCAAGAGCCACAAATCTTAACACAAATCTACACTAATAAAAACACCCTCCCAATAGGCAAGGCGTTAGTATGGTGTTATGTGAGTCGTGTGTCGTATCGTTGTTATCTGATATCTGGTAACTGTTATTTGTCGGCAACTGTCACTCCCTTTCTTCTCCCGATTTCGTCGTTGATTAGACTAGTATCAATTGCACCGACATAATCAGACACGGGTTGGTTTAGATAGTTATCAACAGCAGAAATCTGAATATTTTGGATGAGTGTTGGTATGGAGCCAATTTGATCGGCCGTGGGGGTTATGGCTACTTCAAAATAAATACCAACTGTTTCGTGAGGATTTAAAATATTATTTGACCAAGTAGCTGTTCTAGTCAATTCATCAAATTTTATATCAACACCTTGGCTAACACTACTTTTGCCAGTCCAAGTAATGTAATCAGGTAATTTGGTCTGCAAAATTAAATCAGTAATTTTACTAGTAGTATTTTCTAATTTTAATAAAATCCAATATCTGGTTTCTTTGTCCACTTCCATTGGTAATGGTCCACGGCCGAGTTGGTCACCTTCGTCAGTATAATAGCGAGCTTCAGCTGACAAATTTATTTGGGTGCCAATTTTTATTGGTAGGGCTTCGGTTTGGTTTTGAAAGATTGCATTATTAGCCGTCGTCACTTGAGCCGTGATTTTGGGAAAAATATTCAAAGTAAGATCATTTCCTATATTTGGATTTACAATTGGAATAATAATTTTAATGTCAGTTGATTCGCCAGCTAATAATTTTTTTAGATTGGCTTGATAATTTTGATCAATAATAAAATTTTGATCTTTTATAATACCACTGTTCAAAAGTTGTAATTTATTTTTATTAATAATATTATCGCCAGCCAAAGGCAAAGAAATAATTAAGTTATTTAGTTCAGTGTCGCCCTGGTTGATTATATTTAAATTTAAAGTTAGATTATCTCCTGACACAGCTTGGGTAATATTATCTTGCCAATTGGTGCTCACAATTACTTTTGGATGCAAGACTAATAAATTTTTCGTTAAAGTGCCCTGTTTGATAATTGAGTCGTTCACTGTAATTTCAGGAGTTAATTCAAAAATGATATTATTGATGCTGGTTGGAATTTCACTGACTAGTTTGGCATCTATTTGAGCAGTTTTTTGAGATGGAAGTGAGGTAATTTGCCAAATATTTTGATTAATTTCACCTAAATTTGGTTGTAATTCAGTCAATTTTATTCCATTTTTTAAATTCAAAGGTAGGGAAATGTTGTCTAATGTTTGCTCGCCATTATTTTTTAGGGTTAGTTTAATTGGGATAGAGCCATCAGATAATATTCTGTCAGTTGAATCAAGTTCAAGTTTTAAGGTTGAGCCACGATGAATTTGAATTAGTGTAACAAGTTTAACTTCTTCATTGGTGCGGTCGTCCTGATTGTATACCAACTCAGCTGTTATGTGAGTTTCTTGATGGGGGGTATCAAAGTATCGGCCAGCAATTATTATTGTGCCAGTTTCATTTTCCAAAATTTCCGACAGTCCAAAGCTATGATTCTTTTCTTGCCAAATATCAGCTGGTTCAATTTTGTCAATTACCAATCCAGGTGGCAAGCTGAGTAATAGCGTAGCATTTTCAAGTTTTTTTTCGCTGTTGTTTTTATAATTTATCGTATAAGTAATATAATCACCGCTGATAATTCTATCGGATGAAGGTTTAATTGAGAGATCAATTTGAGCAGTAACATCAGGATTATAAAAAAACCAGCCTGCGGTGGCCACGATTAAAATTAAAATTGAAGCCAATAAGGCCATGTCAAAAACAAATAATTTTTTGGCATGTTTAAAATTAAGGTGATATTTTTTTTTGTAATGCATTTCGGCAAAGTGAATTGGCGACAGCAAAAAAGCCAAAAACCAGCGATGGGGTTTGTGGAGTAGATGGTGGACTGTTAGGTGTTCTTCAACGAATTTCATAAGGTTCTTTCTTTTTGTTTGTTTAGAAAGGTATATGTTTAATTATACTATTTTTGAGGGATAAAGGGAAGAGAGGACTAAAAAATATTAACAAAATATGAATAGAATATTAATAAAATATTATCACTTCACCGTTAGTAAAAATCGTACACAAAGCGAAAGGTCTATTCTTTAAACATTTACATTGTATTTCCATAACTAAAGGTGCTAAAACAAGTTAATGATTAAATATTTTTGTAATATTTCGCTAATATTTTATTAATATTATATACAACAAAAAAACCCGCCTTATTCAGCGGATTCTTTTTTTTTATTTTCAATTTTTTTCTTCACCGCCTTAGCACTCGGTGAATATAGTTTATTCTTTATCTTCCACTTATCCACATATTGTCCAATACCTTTTTGATCACTTTTATTTTTAACTGTTGTTTTTGTTTGTGACCATTTTACTAGACTTTCAAAGTTTATTTTGTATCTACCGGCTACAATAATATAAATTATTTCTTCAGCCTGTATAGCTCGTCTAATTGTTTGTGGGTTTACACCAAAAAGACGAGCACCTTCAGAGATAGATACTCTGATGATTTCTTTTTCTTTATTATTAATATTTTTCAGTGGGGGATTGACCATATTGATTGTTATATTAATATCCAGATATCCTGATAATCCAGATTTACAGATAGTGTTTGAATATTAATATAGGATTATTTTGTTGAGTGGTGTGCTAAAGATAAATAATAGCACACGCCTGTCAGCCTTGGGCTGAGATTTAACGGATTAAAAGGATTTGAACGGATATATTTAAAATAATAAATCTCTTAAATTTTATCATTTATCATTTATCATGTGTCCGTGTTTGGGTGTTTTTGTGTTTAGGGCGAAGCCCGTGTGTTTATCCCGACTGAGTCGGGAGTGTGTTTTTGTATACACAAACCTATACAAATATTAACATTTTAAGAAAAAGTTGTCAATAGCTGGCTGTTGATAGCAAAAAAATGGTTTTTTAGTCAAAAATTATGCTAAAAGTATAGACTAGTGTATACAAAAATATTTATTTTAAATTAGCCAAAAAATGGACTTTGTTATTTAATTGTATAGACTAGTGTATACAAATTAGTAGAAAGTTTGTAAAGTTATAAAGTTTATAAAGTCTTTTGAAAATCCCCTCTTGAGAGGGGTAAGACACGCAGTGCTTGGGGTGTGTTGGTTATTCATATATATTGGCGAACACACCCCGCCACTACGTGTGCACCCCTCTCAAGAGGGGATTTCTAAACAATATAACAATATAATCCGCCCAAGGCGGATCCGCCTTGGGCGGACAATATAACAATTTAATTTTTCAACTTATCCCCAGCCCACCCGTCAGGGCTTGTTTTTTATGATATTTGTGCTATAATCTCTTTCATACAGTATTAGGGCTTCCCTTAGGGGTGGCTTCTTATGTTTATAGTGATTTATTTTTAATGTGATTAATTATTGGTTTTTAAGAAGTTTCCACGACACACTACCCACACAACACGATACAAATTATCAATCCAAAGTATGTTCCATGTTATGTGGGTCGTGTGTCGTGAAAAATATGCTAAATTGGTGAAATTTTAGATTTATTTATTATAGTGTTTTTTAAACTGTAACACTTTACTAACTTCCACGTCTTCTATTATGAAGCAGAAAATTAGAGAAAAAATCCTACTTTTGAAGATCAAGACCAAGAAAGATTCGGCTGCTTTTGGGGAACTTTACGATATATATGTGGAAAAGATTTATCGGTTTGTTTTTTTCAAAATTAATAATAAAGAAGAAACTGAAGATATAATTAGTGATGTTTTTTTAAAGGTTTGGAATTATTTAATTGAAAATAGAAAAATTGAAATTGGCAGTTTTAGTGGCTTGGTTTATCGGGTGGCGAGGAATAATATTATTGATTTTTATCGCCAACGAGCCAAAAAACAAGAGTGTTCTCTTGATTCGGTTATCTTAATTGCCGATGATGACAATTATGAGAAAGTTGAAATAAATCAAGAAGTGGAACAAATCATGAAGGTCATTAAAAAAATGAAACAGGAATATCAGGAAGTGCTTTTACTGCGGTTTGTGGAGGATCTATCCACTGCCGAGATTGCTTCCATATTAGATAAAACCAGCACCAGTGTCAGAGTAATTTTGCACCGAGCGACCAAGAAGTTGCAGGAATTGATGGAGAGTGACTTGTAACATATAACTTATAACAATATAACAACCAACTCACACTTTCTACTTTATAACTTTATAACTTTACAAACTCACTAGTGGTATGTATAAAAACACCAAAGAACAATTAAAAGTTCTTAAGCAAAATAACAGTCGGATGAACCCCGACCGTTCTTGGGTTTTGGAAAATAAAGAGAAGATGATGTGTCAAATTAGCAATAATATTTCTGATCAAAAAAATACTTTTTCTTTTTCACATATCTGGGACATAATTAGCGTGGTTTTGCCAGGCCACATGGTTTATTCAGTGGTTCGTCCAATGGTTGTGTTCTTGCTTATCGGGGCAGTCGCAACTAGTGGTTGGATCGCTAGTGTAGGGGCAACAGTCAATTCTTTACCTGGGGATTTGGGTTATGGGGTAAAATTAGCCACAGAAAAAACTCAAGAAATTGTCACTGCTGTCACATCTTCTGGTGACAAAGAGGCACAAATGCACATGGAATTTGCTTCTCGTCGTGCAAAAGAAGTAAAAAAAGTTGTAGAAAATAAAGTCGCTGATAATAATGCTGTTCAAACTTCCAAAAAAGTTGATGACACAATAAAACGTTTGGAAAAATCAATTGATAGTGCTAATGATAAAATAAAAGAAGTAAGTGAAAGTCAACCAGAGAAGATTGTAGAAACCAGCAAGGCAGTGGCTGAAAAAACTAAAGAAATTAATGACGATCTCAAAGAAGCTGGTAAAGAAGTTGGTAATGCTGGTATTACTGAGGCCAAGAAAAAAGTGACTGAGGTTGGTCTTAATGCCGTTGAGGCAGTAATAAAAGTAAAAGAAGAGGGAAGTGCAGAGGTTTCTGACGAGGAAGTAAGAGATTTAGTAAATAATCAGATTGAAAATATTTTGGCTGATGTGGATGAAATAAAAACTCAGGCAGCTGATGCTATTAAAGGTTTAGACGATGTCAATACTTCTGAGGGTGGCAATACTGAGATGAATATAGATAGTGTTTTGATGCCAACTAGTACACCTAAAGTTGATTCTATGTCAGAGATTAATAGTTCAACTATTGAAATTAATTTAACAACTACCACTATTAATAATACTAATTTGGCAGAAGTAAAAACTGCAGTGGGTGAAGCAATTAAGAAAGTTAATGAAACTGGTGTTACGTCTGTACAAAATTTGGCCGATGCCAAAACATTGGTAGCCAATAATCAGATTACTGAAGCTATAGAAAAAGTAAAACAAATTACTGGTACCACCCAAGCGACTGAGAAAGTGGTGACTGAGGTAAAAAAAGTTGTCAGTAGCGTAGTGACTCAAGAAACAATTAAAAAAGAAGAAAATGTTGTTATAGAAAAAACCACATCAACTAGTAGTTCAGTAAAAGTTGAAAATACGACAAGTTCATCTGTACCGGTGGTTGATGAAAAAAAGATAAGTAATAGCACACGGATTTAACTAAAAAATAGAAGATACTAATATACTAGATAAAAGATACTAATATACTAATTGTACTAATGATACGAATAAATACTAATACTTATTTTGGTAATTATTTTTTAAAACTAACTTTTAATAATACAAAGTAAGTTCAATTTAAATCCAGTTTTACTTTAGTACACATTAGTATACCATTAGTATAATTAGTAAAATTAGTATATTAGTATCTATCATTATATTAGTATGTAGTTTATTAACCGCCCCTTAAAAGTACTGTACGGCTAGGTCCTTGTAGCATATATTTTGCTAAAAGGACTACTGCCATACAGTACTCCCGACTTAGTCGGGAAGAGGCATCTTTCTCCCAGATCCTATTTATAGGTGATGGGGGATTTATCCCGCGTAGCTTGAGCCTAGCGAAAGCGAAGCGGGAGAACCATCTGGCCAAAAGGTTGATCCACTCAAAAGGTGGAGCTAAGATGTAACCGTTATTCTCTGTTTAGGAGAGTAGCAATTCGCTTATTCTGGGGACTCCGCTTTAGGCGGACGCGCTTCAAAATAAGTTTGGATGTTTAATTAATATGGTAAAAATTGCAAAAAAATTCTTTACCGTTTCAGTTGTCGCTATGACAATTATGTGGAGCGTCGGCTTAGCCGCTTTAGTTCCTACGGTTGCTGTAGCAGTAGATTGTCCTGAATTAGAAGCCGGTGACTTGTTCAAAGTTCCTGGTAATTCAGCAGTTTATCTTTTGAACGCTGACATGGAAAGAATGTACTTCCCAAATTCAGAAGTTTATCATACTTGGTATGCTGACTTTTCTGGAGTTGAGGAAATTCCAAACACTTGTGTTGATGCTTATCCAGCTCCAAGTGTTGCACCTTATGGTGTAAACTATCGTGCAGGTTCACGTTTGGTAAAGGTGGAAATCTCTCCAAGCGTTTACTTAGTTGAACCAGGTAACAAAAAGACCAAGATCGGTTCTGAAGAAGTAGCAGTAGCACTTTATGGTGCAAACTGGGCTTCCAAAGTTCGCGACGTGGCTGATGTTTACTGGCCAAACTTCGCTGCTGAAGGTACAGAAATTACCACAGCTGCTTTGCACAATGGTATGACTGTCACTGTTGATGGTACAACCAATTATGCTGTAGTTGACGGCATGCTTTACGAAGTTGATGGTACTACTGGTGATGTACAAACTGTTTCTCAAGCATTAGTTGATGCTTTGGAAATGGGTGCTACTACAGTCACAGCCGCTTCTTTGAAAGCAAACCCAGCTCAGACAGTTGCTAGTGAAGTTGTTCTTGGTGGTGGAACTCCAGTCGCAACAGTTGGTAATTTGTCTGTTAGCTTGAGTGCTAATACCTCAGAAGCTGGTAATGTTGTTATTAACGTTGACAATGTAGTTTTTGGTAAATTCATACTAAAAGCAACTAGTGGCGATTACACCGTTGCTTCAGTAAAGATCGGTCGTACTGGTCTTGGTGCTAAAGGTGATTTTACTTCTGTCACTTTATATGACGGAGCTACTAAATTAGGTACCTCAAAAACTTCTTGGGATTCCAATAGCCAAACTATGGTATATAACATCCCAACTGGTTTGAAAGTTATTGAAGGCGTTAACAAAGAATTGACAGTTGTCGCCAAATTAGATACAGCTGGTACTTATAATTCCTTAGGTATTTTAGCTATTAATGGTACTGACATTACTCCGGTTTATGGTAATCAAATGACTGGCGTTAGTGTATCCGTTGGCGGAGTGACTATCTCTAACATGGGTACAGCTGCTACTAAGAAAATTGGTGTTACCAATGTCACTTTAGCAGAATTCAAATTGACTGTCTCTAGTACTGAAGATGGTACTTTTAAGAGAATTCAATTGAAGAATAAAGCTGCTACCCTTAATGCTAGCGATGATGATGTTGCTAACCTCTATCTTTATAAAGGTGCCACAATGTTAGCTGGTCCAGTAAGCATGGTGAGCGACAAAGTCAGTTTTGTCTTGGACGCAGATAAGTATGTTGATATTGCCAAGAGCAAGAATGAGGTTTTCAAAGTCGTGGGTGATATTGTTAATGGTGATACCCATACTTTGGAATTGGTGTTAGAAAATACCACCGACTTACTAATGATAGGTAAAACCTATGGTACATCTTTGTCTGTTCACAATGATAGTTACAATGCAGCAACTGAAGGTGCTATCATTACTATTGACGGTGCAGAATTAAATGTGGCCTACACTGGTACCAACTTAGATACAATTGATGATGTGACTGATGTAAACTTTGGTACTTTAACTTTGGGTGCTGGTTCAACTGACATCAAGATCACTTCATTGATTTTGACTGTTGACGAAACCGAAGGTAATGCCACAGCTTCCGACACTCTGGATGTTGATAATTTTGAGTTAGTTGAAACTAATGGTGGTACTTATACTGGTGTTATGACAGGTGGTGGAGATGCCGATGCTGATGATGAAACCTGGACGTTCTCTGATGAGATTTATCTGTCAGCCGGCCAGACTCGCACCTTTACTATGCAGGGCGACTTGCCAAATGGCATTGGCAATGGCGACAGTTATAAAGTGACTGCCACCATCAATACCACCAATGTGGTGGCCGAGACTGTTCCGGCAGGCGATACTGTGAGCAATTTCTCTATTGGCTCTATTACTGGCAAGTTAATTACTGTAAAGACTCCAACTTTGAAAGTGACTGGCATAACGCAAAATAATGGCACTGCTGTTGTCAATGACACTGATGTTATTATTTACAAAGGCACTTTAGAAGCGCAGGCTAGCGACATCAAAGTAAGCTATGCTAACTTTGACGCCAATACCACCTTTCCTACCGCTCATTGGGCGGAAATCGGCTTTTATTTGGTAAATGCTGACGGTTCTTATGACCTAAAGCAATTATTGACCACTTCGCAAATGTCTACTGGCACTTTATCATTTGATAGCATGGATTTCACAGTGCTTAATGGTCCAACCAATAAAGTCACTTGGGTGTTAAAAGGCAAAGTAGCGTCTGCTGTGACTGCTGCTAATGGCTTGGTAAATAAGTTAAAACTTGATTACTTTACTGGCAAAGCAAGTGATAACAGCGACCCGGCTATTACCTCAACTGGTTCTGATGATTTAAGCACTTCTGGTACATATATGACGGCTGGTTATCGCCAAATAACTTTGGCTGATAAAGGCAAGCTGTACTTACAGATGAGGAATGCTGATGCTGGCTTTAACAAAGATAGAATCCTATTAGCCGGCACTTCTGCTTGGGTTGGCAAGCTAAAACTCAAGGCTGATGATGAAAGCATTAAGATTAAGGATTTGAAGCTTACCAATGTTGATACTTCTGGTGCTGATGATGATTTGGCTTCGGTATGTTTATACCGTGCTCAAGTTGTCACAGCTGAGAATTTGATTTCTTGTCAGACAGTAGATAGTAGTGGTGTAGTGTTTTATGATGATATTGATGAAGTGGTAGCTCAAGGTACTGCATATTGGTATATCTATGTCACTGCTAATACCATGACTGCTTTAGCTGGTGGTGAAGCTGATTCTAATCAGATTTTCTCTTTCAGAATAGCTAGCACAACTGGCGGTACTGAAGTAGCTGCTGAAGGCGTTCGCTCTGGCCATACCTTTACTTGGTCTGGTGGTGATGCTTCTGTAGCTGCAGGTGAATATGCTTATGATAATGATTTAGATGATACTTATGATGAAGCAGCTGAAGCTGATGCTACTGCTTATACTAAGCAATTTATAATTGCTGGTACTAAGATTAGCAACGTCCAATTAGTGTCCACTTATAGTGGATACACAGTTGACACTATTTTGAATGGTACTGATACTTTCACTGTTGCTATTTTGGCTGTGACTACTGAAGCTACTGATAATACTTATTCCACTGGCGATGCTTTATTAACATTGCTTAATGGCGTGAGATTTGATGTGAGCAAAAGTGCTTCAACAACAATTAGCGCTGTTACTATTCAGAAGATTGGTGGTTCGGATGCGGCCGGTGCTTTAGGTGTTGGTACTTTGAGTTCTGACACTTCAGGTACTTCTGGTATTGTTTCTACTACTGCTCTGTCTGGCGTATTAGCTACTGATTACAAGTTAGCTCCAGGAACAACTTCCTACTTTGTAGTCAAGGCCACAGTAAGTGCTGTAAGCGCTACTTCAAACGTTACCAACTTTATCCGTTTTGATCTTAATGATCTTAAGGGTACTTATACTTCTGGTGGTAATACTGACGATCTCAACAATAATATTGATTGGGCAGATGGATATACTGGTTCCTCTGCATTCAATGCTTTGTTGCTTGATACTGAAGCCATTACAGGTACCAAGGTCTCTAAGACAAACACTTAAGTAGTTGAGTTTCTTGATTGACATAATTTAATTATGTTTGATTAAATTCTTCAACAGTGATGTTTAGAGTAAACCAAATAATCCCGACTTAGTCGGGATTTTGGTTTGTTCATTTAATTTTTTTAAAGAGGCAATTATTTAATAAAGTAAACTTATCCACAGGATATTTTTTTTTATTTTTTTAAAAGAGAATTTTGTGGTATAATGTTAACAAATGAAGTTTTTTAATTTATTTAATTTATAAAATTGTATGTGGAGAGCACAAAAATTTTTGGATATGAAAACATTTTTTTTGTTTTCAATAATAATTTTGGGAGGGTGTTTTTTAATAAATATTAAGTCTGCTAAAGCAGCCACCGAGACCTGTTATTGGACAGCCACCACTAGTTTGGCTATGAGTGTAAATACCAACTGGCAAATAGCTGATGGTACAGCTTGTGTAGAAATCGGCAGTGATGATGCTTTGATATTTGATGGCACCACCTCAACGGCTAATGCTACTTGGGATGCTAGTTTAACAGAAGTTGCATCAGTAACTGTGAGTGCTGGTTATACAGGAATTATTACTATTGGTGCTGACGCGGCTACTACAACTGGAAATTTTACTGTGAATGCTGGTACTGTAACTTCTTCTGGTTCTGGTTTATTCAAAATCGGTGGTAATTTAGCTGTAGGAGCAAGTGGTACATTTGTAGAAAATAATACTGGTAGTTTACAATTATACGGTACTGGTAAAACCTTGGGAGGAGCAGGAAGTGTTACAATATATGATCTAGCTATAGAGGGTACCATTACACTATCTGGGAATGTTACGATTGTTAATGTCTTAACCGTCAATGCTGACAAAAGTTTGAGTGCTGATACTTACACTTTAACCTTGTCTGGCACAGGAACGCCGTTAGTACATGCAGGTGGAACATTTAATAATCAATCAGGTACAGTTAGTTATTCTGGTGCTACTGCTAATGTTGCCTCTACCACTTACAGTAATTTGACTTTAGGCACTGGTACATATACTATGCTTGCCGCTACTACTGTTACTGGTACTTTGAGTATGACTGCTGATGGAACCTTGAATGCTGGTGGTTACACCCTAACTTTGTCTGGTACTGGTACACCGCTTGTAAATTCAGGTGCCACCTTTAATGCACAAGCTGGTACAGTCACATATTCTGGCGCTAGCGCTAGCATTGCATCTACCACCTTTGCTAATTTGAATTTGCAGGGTGACAGCACTTTGACAGGCGCTGTGACAGTTACTAATACACTCGCTTTGACCGCAGGCAAGACCTTGACTGCCGGAGCAAATGTCATTACCTTTACCAAAGACACTGGTACTCCTTTCTCGGCTGCTGGTGCTACTTTAACAGCTGGCACTGGTACAGTCACATATTCCGGAACTTCTGCTAACATTGCTTCAACCACTTATTACAATTTAACTGTTAATAATACTGGTACTTTGTTGGCTAACACTACGGTTAGTGGGGTTTTAACTGTCAATTCTGGCAAGACCTTGAACGCTGGTGGCTTTACTCTGACCTTGTCTGGCACAGGAACGCCGTTGGTTCATGCAGGAGCTACAATTAATAATCAATCAGGTACAGTTAGTTATTCTGGCGCCACTGCTAATGTCGCATCTACGACTTACAGCAACCTAACTTTAGGCACTGGTACTTATACTATGCTTGCCAATACCACGGTTACAGGCACTTTATCTTTGACTGCCGCAGGAACATTGGTTGCAGGCACTAACAATCTAACCTTTACCAAAGACACTGGCACTCCATTTACCGCAGCTGGTGCTACTTTAACAGCTGGCACTGGCACGGTGACATATTCTGGAACTTCTGCTAACATTGCTTCAACCACTTATTACAATTTAACTGTTAATAATACTGGTACTTTGTTAGCTGATACCACAGTTAGTGGTGTTTTAACTGTTAACTCTGGCAAGACACTGAATGCAGGTGGTTACACCCTAACCTTATCTGGTACTGGCACTCCACTGGTGCATGCAGGAGCTACATTTAATAACCAAACTGGCACTGTAACATATTCTGGCGCCACTGCTAATGTCGCATCTACGACTTACAGCAATTTGACTTTGGGAACTGGTACATATACTATGCTGGCTGCTACTACTGTCACTGGCACTTTGACTAATACTGGAACTTTTGTTGCTACTTCCACACTTACTTTAAGCGGTTCTGGTACGCCGTTAGTAAATAGCGGAACATTTACCGCAAACAGTTCAACTGTAAGTTATACTAATGCCGGCTCGGTCACTACTGCTGGAGCTACATTTTGGACATTAACCCTCGGTTCTGGCACATATGCTTTTGGCGGAAATACCACCTCCACAAATTCTTTTACTAATGGTGGTATTTTAACAATTGGCAGTAGTTATTATCTTTATGCGCCAAATACTTTTGATAATAATGGTACTACTACTGAGAGTGGCATAATTAAACATCCAATTACTTCTTCTAAGCTTACTGATAGTTCAGGTACTGAAGTTACCACTTATGGAGCTGGTGATTCGGTCTATATTAATGTAGTGGATTCAGATGGAAATTTGGATGCTAGTACAGTTGATACAATTACTGGCTCCGTTGTTACCGCTAGTACTTATAGTGATTCAGAAACAGTAACTTTGACTGAAACAGGAGTTAATACAAGTATTTTTAGAAGCACGGCCTTACCATTCAGATTGTTCACTGGTGCCGTCAACAATAACGCCCAGTTTGAAGTCGCCGGCAATGGTACTCTTAATTTGGCCTTCACTGATTCAAAGGATAGCACTGATACTGGTTTGGATTCTGCTTCTTTTCTTAATTCTAATTTACCATCAGGTCAAACCGGTGGTGGTGGAGGAGGAGGATCAACAGTTGTTGATATAACACCTCCAACTAACACCTCAATTTCAATTGCCAGTGGAGTTATTTCAACAACTAATGTAAATGTAACATTGACATTGGGTGCTACTGGGGCTTCTTACATGATGATTAACAACAGCAACAATTTTACTGGCAGTAGTTGGGAAGCATACGTCACAACTAAGAGTTGGACATTAACTTCTGGTGTTGGTACCAAGACCGTCTATGTTAAATTTAAAGATACATCTGATAATATTTCTACTGCTGTGTCTGATACCATTGAATTGTTAGTTAGTTCAACTGATGTTGTTCCTGTTCCAGAAAGTACTATCCCCACTACTCCTCCTTCCACTTCAGTTGAGTGCAGTTTAACTGTGGGTGGTGTTTATAAGTATGTTGGCAACCCAGCCGTATATTACATCACCGAAGACTGTACCAAGCGTCCATTTAATAATTCCAAGGTATTCTTTACCTACTTTGATTCTTGGAGTGATGTTAAAATTATTACCAAGGCTACCATAAACTCTATTTCTGATGATGTTCTTAATTTCATGCCTCAAGGACAAAAATATGACCCCAAGTATGGTGCGTTGGTTAAGATTGTTAAAGATCCAAAGGTATATCTTCTTCTTGGCACAGAAAAGTATTGGATTACCTCTGAAACAGTATTTAATGATCTTAAATACAGCTGGGAATGGATTGAGGATGTTGCCCCCTCACTCTTAGATCAATACACTATCGGTTCAGAGATTAATTATACTAATCGCCATCCTAATTATACTATAGTTAAATATGCCAATGATTCAAAGGTTTATAAATTAGAACCTGATCCTACCGATTCTACTATGCAAGTCAAACGGCACATAAAAGACGAAGCTACTTTTAACTCCCTTAATTTTCGATGGGATCGTATTGTCTCCATTTCCGACAGTGAAATATATGCGGATGGATCTATATTATAATCAATGAAAAGTAATTTACATTGATTTGGTTATGTAGGACAGTAAAAAAAGAACAATCTTAAAAAGTTATAAAAGCTACCTTGATTTATATCGGGGTAGTTTTTTAATTCCGCCCAAGGCGGACAAGCGGTTTATACCGCGTAGCTTGCTACGAAAATTTCCTATGGTGATACCCCGTCAGCTTGCTGCGGGGAAATTCATTTACTGCACATTTATTTAAGTGTCTGGGTGTGTATCCTCTTGTCAAAAATACTTAAAAAAGTTATAATAAATTGAGTCTATAAAGTCGATAAAGTCACGACTTTCGACTTTACAGACTTTATTGACTTTAGACTTTACAGACCTTCGACTTTTCAGACTTACTATATTTGCCAATTTATCCACAGTTAACCTTGTTTTTATCTGAAAAATAGTATATAATTGTACTATAAGTAAGCTTTAAGATAACTATTAGTGAGTTTCTGAGACCATGCCTGTCGGCAGGCAGGGAGGAGTTAATATATGGGAACTTTCAACAAAATGGATAATAAAACCAAAAAAGGTCAGTACATTGAGATATTGTTGAGATCATCAAAAACTATCTTTTCCACCAAAGATATTGTTTTGTTGTGGGGTGAAAAAGCAAATGTTAATTTTAGAGTAAGATTAAGTAGTTATGTAAAAAATAAAAAATTAATCAGAGTTTATCATGGTATTTATGCCAAAGATAAAAATTATGATCGTTTTGAATTGGCTACTAGAATTTACACACCAGCCTATATTAGTTTTGAAACAGTATTAACTCGTGCCGGAATAAATTTTCAATATTATAAAAATATTTTTGTTGCTTCTTATGTTACCAGAGAGATTGAAGCCGATGGGCAAAAAATATCTTTTGTAAGAATGAAAGATTATGTTTTAAGTAATACAATTGGAATTAAACACGTAAATGGCGTGGCTATTGCCACAAAAGAGCGTGCGTTTTTAGACAGAATATATATAAGCAAAGATTACCATTTTGACCATTTAGATGTTTTGGATTGGGATAAAGTTTTTGAAATTTTACCAATATATCAAAATCAGAGAATGAATAAAAAAGTTGCAGAATACTTCAAGCACTATAAAGAAATATTATGACATTAGATTATTCAAAGCATAAAAAAATTTTATTGCAAATTTTAAAAGATATTTTTTCTGACACCTCACTTTCTCCATACTTAGGTTTCAAAGGTGGTACAGCAGCTTTGATGTTTTATGGACTGACTCGTAATTCAGTAGATCTTGATTTTGATCTTTTGGATGAAAGTAGAGAGCAGGAAGTATTTGAAAAAATTCAAAAAATAGCCATGAGTTATGGCAAAATTGTTGATTCAAGAATTAAGAGATTTAATCTTGTTACAATTATTTCGTATGATTCAAAATCTCAAAATATTAAAATTGAAGTGAATCGTAGAAATTTTGGTTCCAAATATAAACTAAAAACATTACTGGGTATTTCAATGTTGGTGATGGTTAAAGAAGATATGTTTGCTAATAAGTTAATGGCAATGTATGAGCGAATTGGTAAAACGAGTCGTGATATTTATGATGTGCATTTTTTTATTAAAAATAATTGGCCTATAAATAAAAAATTAGTTGAAGATAGAGCCAATATGCCTTTTGTGGATGTTTTAGCCAAGTGTGTTGAATTATTGGAAAAAATGGATAATCGTCATATTCTTGATGGCTTGGGCGAAGTACTTACCGATTCTCAAAAAGATCATTTCCGAGAAAAATTATTAGATGACACAATATTTTTATTAAAAACCTTATCGCTAAATACTCTTTTTTGAAGAGAAAAAGTGATAAAGAATTTTCAAGATTTTTATTTATTGCAAAGGGGTCTTGTGGAGAAGTTCGTTCTATGATTTGTCTGTTGAAAATTCTAAATTAATTTTTGGGTTAATTAAAACATTAAAATAGTCAACAAAGTCTAAAGTCCATAAAGTCCATAAAGTCTGTAAAGTCACGACTTTCGACTTTTGACTTTACGGACTTTCGACTTTACGGACTTTCGACTTTACGGACTTTCGACTTTACGGACTTTCGACTTTACGGACTTTATGGACTTTAAAAACTTTAGACTAATAAATTTATGCAAAAAAAACTAGAATATTTGATCAAAATTCTGATTGGGATTACTTTCTTTGTTCCCCTAATAGTCGTGCCTTCAAGTTATATTTTCCCATTTATTGTACCTAAAATTATTTGGTTTAGAAGCCTTACATTATTGGCTTTAGGGCTTTATATTTTGCTATTATCATCTGATTGGACAAAATATAGACCGCGTTTAACATCAATAAATATTATCGTAACTTTGTTTTTTGCCAGTTTTACCATTTCCACTTTTGTTGGTGTGGATTGGTATAAGAGTTTTTGGGATAATCACGAAAGAATGCTTGGTTTATTTACTATTTTTCACTATACAATTTATTATTTTATAATTACTTCTGTAGTTAAAGAATGGAAAGATTGGAAATGTTTACTTAGAACTTTTTTATTTGCCGGTGGACTGGTTATGTTTATTGGGTTTTTACAAAGATACCTCAATCCAGAAATGTTATTGAATAAAGGGGCTACGCGTGTGTCAGCTACATTAGGGAATTCAATCTATTTTAGTGGTTATGGTTTGTTTTTGATGTTTATTGGTTATTTACTTGCTGTAAAAGAGGTTGTTAAAAAAACAAACCCATGGTTTTGGTATGCTGTTGCAGGAGGATTATTCGGTTTTTGGGGTATTTTTGGTGGTGGCACTAGGGGTACTTTGTTGGGTTTGATTGCTGGGATTGGTATTTTGATGATCTCGTATCTTTTTAGTTTGAAAGAACATAAAAAAATTAGACAAGGTCTTGGTGGTTTAATAATTTTGGGTATTATTTTAATAGGACTATTATTTAATTTTAGACAAACTAATTTTGTAAAAACCATTCCTGCTATTGGTCGTTTGGTAAATACTGAAATTTCTAGTACTAATACCCGTGTTATGGCTTGGGGTGTTGCCATAGATGCTTGGCAGGAGAAACCAATTTTTGGTTGGGGGCCAAATAATTATTATTATGCTTTTAACAAATATTACAGAGCCGAGTTTTTAGAGCATGGTTGGGGCGAGACATGGTTTGACAATGCTCATAGTGTTATATTCAACACTTTGGCAGTTCAAGGCACAACTGGTATTTTGGTTTATTTTGGTATTTATCTTGTTGCAATCTGGGTGTTGTGGAGGAATTATAAAAAAGGTAATTTAGATGCACATATTATGTCTGTTATTTCGGCTTTTTTGATTGCACATTTAGTTAGTCTGGTAACAGTATTTGAAAATCCAACTTCTTATTTATATTTTTATTTCTTTTTAGCCTTTGTAAATTCACAAGTTATAAATCATACCCAAGGGGCATCGGTATCCTCTGATAAATTAGAAATCAAAGATCGCAACAGTAAAAATATTTCTACTGGTTTGGCAGTAGTGGTTGGTTTAGTGATTTTATTAATGATTTATTCTACAAATATCAATCCTGCCCGTGCGAATAAGAATGCTTTAAGTGCTATAAGGAATTTATATCAAGACATAGATCAAGCTAGAGAGCTGTATGCTTTAGCTTCTACCACACCCTCGCCACACATTGATGATATTAGAATGGATTTTGCCCGTACGGCCGATTCGGCTATTAAGGAATTGATTAGTGTAAAGCAGGTGCAAAAAGCCAATGAATTATTTGATTTGGCTTATAGTGAAATAAAAAAGAATAGAATTTTGCATCCTTTGGATATTAGAGTACAGTTATTGCAGGTGCAACTGGTTTTTACTGGAATGCAATTAAAGAATGATCCAAAGTATCTTACAGAAGCTAAAGAAGCAGCGGAAGATGCTTTGTTAAAATCTCCTCGTCGCCAGCAAATACAATATTTATTAGCACCTTTGAGAATTAATTTTGGACAAACAGATGATGCTATTAAATTGCTTCGTGATAGTGTGGATGATGATCCTAAAATTGAAGAAGGTTGGTTACGACTGTTGATGCTTTATCAGCAATTGGAATATATTGATGAAGCTAAACAAATTATTACAGAAGCTGAAGAGAATGGTATTGTTTGGGGCGAGCAGGGGAAGCAGATTGTAAATTCTATTTTACAAAATAATTAATAAAAGATACTAATAAACTAATTTTACTAATGATACTAATGGTATACTAATACTTTTTAAAGAAATTAAATATGTATAAAGGTGGGGAATTAATATATCCGGAATTATCTTAAACCAGTCCGCATAGTAAAAATTGATACTAAGAATAGGGTAAATTTTCAAAGTTAAAATTAGTATAGCATTAGTATAATTCGTATTATTAGTATATTTGTATTTTTAATATTAGTATTTATGAAAAAAGCACTTATAACAGGTATAACAGGCCAGGACGGCTCTTATTTAGCCGAATTTTTATTGGATAAGGGCTATGAGGTTCATGGTATTATTCGTCGTTCTAGTAGTTTTAATACTGAAAGAATTGATCATATTTACAGAGATCCACATGAAAAAAATGTAAAGATGTTTTTACATTATGGAGATTTAACTGACTCTAGTAATATTAGTCGTGTTTTGGACAAAATACAGCCAGATGAAATTTATAATCTTGGTGCTCAGAGTCATGTAAAGGTAAGTTTTGAAATACCAGAATATACTTGCAATGCAGATGGTCTTGGTACTCTTCGTCTAATTGACGCCATACGAGATAAAGAAATGAAGGTAAAATTTTATCAGGCCGGTTCTTCAGAAATGTTTGGAAAAGTTTTGGAAACTCCACAAAAAGAAACTACACAATTTCATCCGCGTAGTCCCTATGCTTGTGCCAAAGTTTTTTCCCATAATATTTGTGTGAATTATCGCGAAGCTTATGATATGTTTATTTGTAATGGCATTTTATTTAATCATGAGTCTCCTCGTCGTGGTGGTACTTTTGTCACCAAAAAAATCACCAATGCTTTTGCAAAAATAAAACTTGGCAAACAAGACGGATTGTTTTTAGGAAATTTGGATGCCAAACGAGATTGGGGTTATGCTAAGGATTATGTGGAAGCAATGTGGCTTATGCTCCAGCAAGATAAGCCAGATGATTATGTTATTGCGACAGGAGAAACACACACTGTACGCGAGTTTGTGGAGGAAGCAGGTAAATATTTCGATTTTGAAATAGAATGGAAAGGTAATGGGTTGAAAGAAAAGGGAACTGACAAAAATACAGGAAAAACTTTGATAGAAATAGATGAAAAGTATTTTAGACCAGCAGAAGTTGATATGCTTTTGGGCGATGCTAATAAAGCGAAAGAAAAACTAGGTTGGGAACCAAAAGTAAGATTTGAAGAATTAGTGAAATTGATGGTGGAGGCTGAGTTTGAAGAGATGGGGTTGGTTGCAAGAGATTATATTGTTTAATAAGGATACGAAATACGAAATATACGGAATTACGAAAATAAATAAAGTAATTTGTTATGATACAGGGAGGAAAACAATATGTATTAAAGAGAAATGATCTGCTTTATCCAGAGTTGAGTTTTAGAATTAATGGAGTCTTGTTTGATGTTTTTAAGCAACTAGGTGGTGGTCATAGGGAAAAATATTACCAAGAAGCTGTAAAATTAGGTTTGCAGAAAGCTGGGTTAAAATTTAAGGAGCAATTTTATGTACCACTAAAGTTTGATGGAAAAATTGTTGGTAAATATTATTTAGATTTTTTAATAGAGGATAAAATAGTTTTAGAATTAAAAAGAGGTAAAATTATTGCGATAAATAATGTAGATCAGGTAAAACAATATTTATCAGCATTAAATCTGAAATTAGCTATTATTGCATCTTTTACTTATAATGGTGTAAAAATTAACAGAATTTTAAATGAGTATTAATGGGATACGAAATACGAAATTTACAAAAATACGAAGATAATTTTGTTCGTAATTTCGTATTGTTCGTATTTCGTATCCAATATCATATGAATAAAAACGCAAAAATCTATGTAGCTGGTCACAAAGGTTTAGTTGGTTCTGCTATTCTCCGTAAATTAGAATCCGAAGGTTATAATAATTTAATTTTACGTACCCATAGCGAATTAGATTTGTTAAATCAGCAGGCTGTGGCAGATTTTTTTGCTAAAGAAAAGCCAGAATATGTCTTTTTAGCGGCTGCTAAGGTTGGTGGAATTTTTGCAAATAATACTTATCCTGCTCAGTTTATTTACGAAAATTTGCAGATTCAAAATAATATTATTCACCAATCTTATTTAAATAATGTAAAGAAGTTATTATTTTTGGGTTCTTCTTGTATTTATCCAAGAGAATGTCCTCAGCCTATGAAAGAAGAGTATCTTTTGTCCGGTGATTTGGAGCCAACCAACGAACCCTATGCTTTGGCCAAGATAGCTGGCATAAAGATGTGTCAAAGTTATAATCGGCAATACGGTACAAATTTTATTGCGGTTATGCCGACTAATCTTTACGGTCCAGGAGATAACTTTGATTTGCAGAATTCTCATGTTTTACCAGCTTTAATTCGCAAATTTCATGAAGCTAAAGAAAGTGGGGATAGTGAAGTAATTGCTTGGGGGACAGGTGTGCCAAGACGAGAATTTTTATATGTAGATGATATGGCAGATGGCTGTGTATTTTTAATGAATAATTTTAATCCTACTAAAGAACAAAATGAAAAGGGAGAGATTTTTGTAAATTTGGGAGTGGGGAAGGATTTAACAATTAAAGAATTAGGGTCAGTGATAAAAAAGATTATAGGTTTTAACGGTAAAATAATTTGGGATGTAAAAAAACCTGATGGTATGGAACAAAAGTTGTTGGATGTTTCAAAAATACATACTTTGGGTTGGAAACATAAAATCGAACTGGATGTTGGTATTAAAATGGTTTATAAGTGGTATTTAAAAAATGTGGATAAAACGGTCTGATACCATTTGACACCTAATGATACTTTTGGTAAAATAGAGTAGTTATTATATAATCATTAAATTATGGCTGAAATAAGGCCAAATGAGGTCTATACCACGCAGGAAGCACAAGAATTGCTTAAGGTTAGTAATAGTACTATAAAACGTCTTCTCAAAAAAGGCCTAATTCGTGCAAATAAAGTCGGTAAGCAGTACCGTATTTTAGGACATGAGTTGTTGCGTTTATTGTCTCCAGAAGTTGATAAAAAAGCGACGGATTTATATCAAAAAGTGAAAATTAAAACAATAGAAAAAACTAAAGACTGGTAGAATAAAAGATACTAATATACAAATTTTACTAATTATACTAATGGTATACTAATACCCTTCGGCAAATACACATTAGTATTTATTTGTATCATTAGTAAAATTTGTATATTAGTATCTTCTATCTGTATATTTCATTATGGAATTAATTATAAAACCAAAAAATAAATGGTGGCAATTTGACTGGAAAGAAATCTGGTTGTTTCGTGATTTGTTTTATTTTCTTACTTGGCGCGATGTTAAGGTAAAATATAAACAAACTTTCATTGGCGCTTTATGGGCAATTTTTCAGCCATTTATGACTATGGTTGTTTTTACGGTTATTTTTGGTAAATTTGCCAAAATGCCATCAGATGGCATACCTTATCCGATTTTTGTTTATACAGGTTTGATTTTTTGGACATTATTTTCCAGTAGTTTGTCACATGCTAGTAATACTTTTATGGAAAATCAACAGATTGTCACCAAAGTATATTTTCCACGTATTATCTTGCCAGTTTCTTCTGTTATTACCAATATAGTGGATTTTTTGATTGCCAGCATAATTTTAGTTGGAATGATGGTTTATTATCAGTATTTGCCGTCATTTTGGGGTTTGGTTATTTTTCCTTTATTAATAATCATGACAATTTTTTCTACTTTAGGCATTGGTTTGTTGTTTGGTTCTTTGAATGTAAAATATCGCGATGTGCGTTTTATCTTACCGTTTTTTATTCAGCTGTTAATTTTTATTACCCCGGTTATCTATCCGGTTAGTATGGTTAGTGAAAAATTTAGATGGATTTTAGGTTTGAATCCAATGTCTGGCGTAATTGATACAGCACGTGTGAGCATTTTGGGAGTTGGCCAAATTGATTGGTTATTACTTGGAGTTTCGGCTATTAGTATGGTAGTTTATTGTTTACTGGGTTATTTTTATTTTAAAAAAGTAGAACGTTATTTTGCAGATGTTATATGATAAAAGCAATTTTATTTGATTTAGACGGCGTGTTGGTTGATATGCCAGATGGGCATTATGAAGCATTGAATCAAGCATTGAGTCTGTTTGGAGCCAAAATAGGACGCGATGAACACTGGTCTATTTTCAACGGTTTACCAACCAGAGCCAAATTAAAGAAATTGGAAGAATTAAGAAGACTGCCGACTGGTTTGAGAGAATTTATAAATTCCATAAAGCAAAAATACACCAAAGAAATAATTCACAAATATTGTGTGCCAGATTATTCAAAAATTATAATGTTGAAACATTTAAAAAATAAAGGTTTTAAATTAGCTTGTTGTTCTAATTCTGTCAAAGAGACACTCCATCTAATGTTAAAATCGGCTCAAATATTTGATTATTTTGATTTGATAATTGGCAATGATGAGGTGGTTAATCATAAACCACATCCAGAAATGTATTTAACCGCTTTTGCTAGATTAGGTTTAAAACCAGAAGAGTGTGTTATTGTAGAAGACGCTCCACATGGTATTGCTTCGGCCAAAGCCAGTGGCGGGATTGTTTATGAAGTGCGCGGGGTAGAGGATGTGCATTTGGGATTATTTAAAGATGTATTATGAGAGTTTACAGATTAGAAAAATTTATTGGTGGATGGATGGTTGGTGATTTTGAACCAACGATTATAAAAACCAAAAAATTTGAGTTTTCTGTAAAAAAATATAAAAAAGGAGAAATTGGGAAAGCTCATTATCACAAAAAAGCAGAAGAGCTTACTGTGGTGATAAAAGGAAGATTTAAAATGAATAAAAAAATTTTAAAAGAAAGTGATGTAGTTTTTTTTAAAAAAAATGAAGTAGCCGATTTTAAATGTTTAGCCAGTGGTTATACAGCTGTTATAAAGATTCCCTCTATAAAAAATGATAAATATATAATTTAATTTTTTAAATTTAAATATATGTTAAATATTGTAATTCCAATGGCTGGGCGTGGTTCACGATTTCAAGAGGCAGGATATACTTTTCCTAAACCATTAATTGATGTTAATGGCAAAACTATGATTGAAGTGGTAATAGATAATCTTCGTCCCACTTGTGACTATCGCTTTACTTTTATTTGTCAAAGGGAACATTATGAGAAATATGATCTTTATCATATTTTACAGAATGCCACTAAAAATAAATTTGAAGTAGTGCAAATAAATGGTATTACCGAAGGTGCGGCTTGTACAGTTTTGACTGCCGCTCAATATATTGATAATGATGATGATTTATTTATTGCTAATTCTGACCAGTTTATTGATATTAAAATTGATGATTTTATAGAAGCTGGACGTAAAGACAAAAAAGACGGTTTGATTATGATTTTTAAGGCTAGCCATCCAAAATGGAGTTATGCTAGAGTGGACGAAAGTGGTAAGGTAATGGAAGTGGCAGAAAAAAAATTAATTTCTGATAAAGCAACAGTTGGTATCTATTATTTTAGCAAAGGCAGTGATTTTGTGCGTGGAGCCAAACAGATGATCGAACAAAATATTAGGACTAATAATGAATTCTATGTTTGTCCGGTTTATAATGAATTAATTTTGGAAGATAAAAATATTTATATTTATGATATTCCAGCAGAAAAGATGCATGGCATGGGGACACCAGAAGATTTGAATGCGTTTTCGGAATTTGTAAAAGAAAAAGGAATAAAATTATAATAATTTATGTTGTTCATAAGCCACCGCGGTAATTTAATTGGTTCTCAGCCAGAGTTAGAAAATAGCGAAGCATATATTATTAAAGCTCTGGAGAGCGGTTTTGAGGTTGAAATTGATGTTTGGTTTAAAGATAATGAAATATTTTTAGGCCACGATCAGCCAACTTATCAGACTAGTTTGGATTTTTTAAATAATTATAAAAGTAAGTTGTGGATCCATTGTAAAAATTTGGAAGCACTGAATTTTTTATTGGGGCAAGTTGGTTTTAATTTTTTCTGGCATGAAACTGATGATTACGCTTTGACCTCAAAAGGATTTATCTGGACTTTTCCCAAACAGCCTATATCTGAAAAAAATATATTAGTTGTCAGAGGTCAGATAAAAAAAGAAGATTTACCAAATTGTTTCGGAGTTTGCAGTGATTATGTAAAATCTTTAAAATAAATAAAATAATAGATATCAATATACTAATTTTACGAATTATACTAATGGATACAAATATTCTTCGGCAAACACACATTAGTATTCATTCGTATCATTAGTACCATTCGTATATTAGTATCTCTCATTCGTATGTTGAAGAAGTGGTTTAAAAAACTATTTAATTTACTGGAAAGGCCGTGGCCATATTTCTTTACATTTCATCTACGTCCCAAAAAAGCAGATAAGATTGGTATTGTTTCTGATAAATTAATTAATTATCCAAAAGTAGCGATTGTGATGCAGGGTCCGATTATTTATGATCAGGATTTTACTTTGGAGACGATTAAAATATATAAAAAACTTTTTCCTCAAGTGATAATCATTCTTTCTACTTGGGATTATGAAAAAAAAGAATATATTGAGGAAATAAAAAAAGAAACTGAAGAAGTATTATTGAATAAAGTTCCTAGCGAGAAGGGTGTACAGAATATTAATTTTCAAATTGTTTCAAGTTTGTCTGGTATCAAACGTGCTAAAGAATTAGATGTTGAGTATGTTTTTAAAACTAGAACTGATCAGCGGATATATGGGGTAAATAGTTTGGAATATTTGGTAAATATTTTAGAAAAATTTTCAGCAGTTGGTGATTATAGACAAAAAAAGAGAATTATTGGCTGTAGTTTAAATTCTTTTAAATATAGAATGTATGGAATTTCTGATATGAATCTGTTTGGTCAAATTGATGATTTATTTAATTATTGGGATATTAATTTGGTAGATAATCAAGGTACTACCTATGCGCCAGAAGCAAAATTTAATGAGGTTCATTTAGCCACTTCTTTTTTGAAAAGAATTGGTTGTGAAGTCAAGTGGACGTTGGAAGATAGCTGGCGAACATTTGCGGATTGTTTTGCTATAGTGGACGAACAATCTCTGGATATCTACTGGTATAAATACGCGCGTATGAAAGAATATAGATATGTCCGTTATGATTCTGAAAGAAATGATCAGGAAATGACTTTTAGAGAATGGTTTAATATTTATACTGGTTTACAAAATAAGAGCAGTGTTGATTTAAACAAAATAAAAAAAATCATTCCTTGATTATTAGTATTCATTCGTATCATTTCAGCTAGAGGACTGATCTGTCCTTTGGCGGAAGTAAATTAGTATATTAGTATCTATTATGAGTATTATTGAAGTAAAAAATTTAGGTAAAAGATATAACATTGGTGAGCGCCAGAGTTACGTTGCTTTGCGTGATGTTTTAACTAATATTGCTAAATCGCCGGCACGTTGGTTTGGTAATAAAATTAAAACAGCTTTGAGTCAAGAGAAAAGTGACGAATTTTGGGCTCTTAAAGACGTGAATTTTAATGTTGAACAAGGGGAAGTGCTAGGTATTATAGGTAGAAATGGTGCAGGCAAAAGTACTCTTTTAAAAATTTTATCACAAATTACCCCACCAACCACAGGGGAGATTAGGATTAAAGGACGTGTTGGAAGCTTGTTAGAGGTAGGGACTGGTTTTCATCCAGAATTGACTGGCAGAGAAAATATTTATTTAAATGGCGCAATTTTGGGAATGCGAAAAAAAGAAATTGAAAAAAAGTTTGATGAAATTGTTGAATTTTCTGGTGTCAGTAAATTTTTGGATATGCCTGTCAAACGTTATTCTTCTGGTATGTATGTGCGTTTGGCATTTTCAGTTGCCGCTCATTTGGAGCCGGATATTTTAGTGGTGGATGAGGTGTTATCTGTTGGTGATGCCGAGTTTCAAAAGAAATGTTTAGGTAAAATGGGTGAGGTTACAAAAAAAGAAGGCAGAACAGTTTTATTTGTGAGTCATAATATGAGTGCGGTGCAGAGGTTGTGTTCAAAATGTATTTTGTTGGAAGGTGGAAAAGTTGTATTTAGTGGAGAAACAAAAAAAACCATTAATCACTATTTATCAATTTTTGAAGAAGAAAAGTTTTCGGATTGGTGTAATTCTGGTAATATATTTAACAATCCTTGGTTTAAACCAATAAATGTTTATTTGTCAGATGATAGTGGACATAAAATTGTTGAGAAAATATCAAATGATAGCGATGTTTGGTTGAATATAGAGGGTTATGTTGAAGAGTTAGATAGCTCGTTAAATTTAGGATATGTAATTTATAATGAGGATAATGTTCCTGTGTATATGTCTTTTTACACTGACTCACCCAAAGAAAGCTGGCCTCCTTTTAGTTTGGGGAGATGTGTATTAAGAACTAAATTGCCAAAGGGATTTTTCAATGAGGGTGTTTATAAAATAATGTTGGATTGTGGTTTAGTGCACAAACAATATCTTTTTGGACCCACAATTTTAAATACCCCATCAATCAGCTTTAAAATAAACAGTAGTTTAAGAAGTTCACCATATTGGACAGAAAAAAGAGACGGAGTGACGGCGCCGATAATATCATGGGAAGTAGTTTAAAAAATATTTTTTAATTTTAAGATATTTTAATATGAATTCTAAACAGACTTTATTAGGTGTAGAAGTTTTAAGAAAGCCGGACAATAAAGAAGTTACTACTGTATTGAAAATTACAGACAGTGATTCGGTTTTGCGCGAGCTTGTAGGCAAAGAGCAGTATGACGAATATCGGTCTTTATGGAAAAAAGCATCAACTTTGCAATATGTTTCCGATTATCCTCTTCAATTAGATTTTGAGCTTAATTATTCTTGTAATTATTCTTGCCATATCTGCACGTGGGCCAGAGAAATAAGGGGTGATAAGAATAGAAGAACTTGGTTTGATCTCGCTGCCTTTAAAGAGGTAATTGACGAAGGAGTGAAGAAAGGACTAAAAGCAATTAGATTAAATTTTTTAAATGAACCGTTGATGCGACCGGATATTGTGGATTTTGTTAGTTATGCGAGAAAGGCTGGTGTTCTTGATGTTTATTTTAGTACCAATGGTTCTCTATTGACTAAAAAAATAGCCGAAGGTTTAATTGAGTCTGGCCTGACTAGATTGCAAGTTTCTTTGGACGCGACAACGGAAGAAACTTATAGTAAGATTAGGCAGGGGGGCAAGCTAGCCAATGTTGTCTCCAATATTCATAATTTTTTGGAAATAAGAAGAGATTTAAAATCCAAAACACCTCTTTTGCGAGTTAATTTCGTCAAAACTAGGGACAATGAATACGAATTGAAGGATTTTATTGAATATTGGAAAACAAAAGTTGATTTGATTGGAATCCAGGATTATATTAATATTAATAATCCGGTTTTGAGCGAAACGGCCTTTGAGAATATGCCCAAATTTAATTGTGCCCAATCATTTTGCCATCTGACCGTGCGTTATAATGGCGAGATATTGCCTTGTTGTACCTTTTTTGGAGCGGAATTACCGATTGCTAAATTGAAGACAAAGATAGGTGTGGTATTTTCAGATGTCACACATTTTGCCAGCGCCACTAATCCCAAAGATCTTCCTTTAATGACTATAGAGGAGGCATGGAAATGTCCAAAGATTGATTATTTAAGAAAGATGCATATAGCGGGCGAGTATTATAAGCATCCAGTATGTAAAAAATGTGTTATGTCAACCTCGCATCTAGATGTTATATAAATTTAAAATAATATAAAATATATGTTTACAATTTTTGCTAACATGAAAATGGATAATGCAGACAGATTACAACACTTTAAGGATTCATTTGATTCTATTAGTGACATTAGTGATGATTGGTTGATAAATATTCGTGGACTATATCGTAATCAGGCTTTGGATTACATTAGAGAGAAATTAAAAGGTAGGATGATAGAATTTAGTCTTTTGGACGACAAGAGAAGATGGAGTCGCAACGCTTTGGAAATGACAGCCAAGGCAAAATATAATTATATTTTAATGTGGAATGAAGACCATATAAATTTGGTTCCACAGGATATTTATAAAGAGTTAGTTAAAGAATTAGCAGAAAATAAAGTGGATAATATGACTTATTCTTGGTGGTTTTTTGGTCGTCAGAATAGATGTTTTAACGGGTATAAGAAGAAAGAGTTAAAATATGTTGACATAGTGGAACTTACTCCGGAAGTCTGGGAAAAAATAAAAGCCAGAGGGTACGTTTATGGTTTTATTTCAGTAATAGACATTTTTCACAAAGATTTATTACATAAAGTATTAAAGGAAGATATTAAAAAATGGTCAAACTTTTCCAGTAAATTTGTTTATAAAATGATACACCTGCCTTCTTGGTTTGGATTTAAAATTAACGAAATGGATTATTATCATTTTTTCCAAAGAATAAACCATAAATTTTTTAGAGATAAATTTCCTTTCTATACTCTGGAAGGTCCTTTTAATGTGGAAAAAGAGAATTTTCGTACGGATTATTTACCTCTGACTTTTGCCATACCAAGACAGGAATTGTTTGCTTGTATTAATAAAGATATGAATATGGGTGAAGGAAGGTATACATTATTGGATCGTGGTTTGTATTATTATTAAATATGTAAATATGAAAAATTGTGTAAACAAAAAAATAATAAAAGTTCCTACCCACCTTATTTTAGATGTAGATGGGGTGTTTAGTACTGGTCAATTTCTTTATACCGAAGATGGTAAATTTGCTAAGGTCTTTGGTCCGCATGATAATGATGGTATAAAGATGGTTAAAAAGTATCTTAATGTTTGTTGTATTTCTGCTGATAAAAGAGGTTGGGGAATAACCCAAAAAAGAATTGTTGATGATATGGGTTTGCGGTTGGAATTAGTGCCTGAGGCAGAAAGGATGGAGTGGCTACAAAAAAATTTTGATTTGAAGAGATCAATATATATGGGGGATGGAATTTTTGATGCACAAGTGTTTCCTTTATTTTTATATAGTGTCGCGCCCCAAAACGCTTTTTATTTGGCAAAAGAAAGGGCTGATTATGTGACTAAAGTTAATAGTGGCGAGGGGGCTGTAGCTGAGGCCTGTCTGCATATTATGGAAAGATTTTTTGAGCCATTTATTTTATAGCTTTTTATGATAAACAAGGACACTAAATTATGTATTTCTATTGCCGAAAAATCAAGTAATTTTGGTAGTACTATTTTTAATAATGCTTTTCAATTTTTAGCTTTGGATTATGTTTATAAACCGTTTTGCGTATTAGCCAAGGATTTACCACAAGCCATTCAAGGCATTAAGGCCTTGGGAATTAGGGGTTGTGGTGTTTCTATGCCTCATAAAATAAAGGTGCTTAAATATTTGGATAAAGTTGATAAAGTGGCAAAAAAAATTGGTGCAGTAAATACTATCGTAAATAAAAAAGGAAAATTAATTGGATATAATACTGATTATATTGGTGCTAAACGGGCTTTGGAAGAAAATTATAATGTTAGAAATAAAAAAGTTTTATTAATTGGTGCGGGCGGTGTGGCGCGAGCAATTATTGTGGCATTAATAAAATTGGGTGCAGGAAGCATTTTTATTGCCAACAGAGATAATCAAAAGGCGAAATTATTGGCGAAGAGATTTAAATTAAACTTTTGTAATTTTAGTGAGGTTAATAATTTTAGAGGTGATTTATTGATTAATGCCACTTCAGTTGGGATGTCTCCAAATAAACAAGAAATGATAATCAATAAACAAAGTATAAAGCATTACGAGGTCATTATGGATGTAGTAATTGCGTTAGAAATGTCTGCTTTAATAAAAGCGTCAAAGAGTATGAAAAAAAATATTATAATCGGCGCGCAAATGTCAATGTATCAAGCGGCGTCGCAGTTTGAATTGTATACGGGTAAAAAGGCGCCTTTTAAAGTAATTAAACAAAGTATCAAAGAATATCTAAAGTTAATTTAATTTTATGAGTTATAAAGTTTGTATTTTGGCGGCTGGAGCTGGAACAAGGATGGGAGAATTATCAAATAATATCAATAAAGCAGTTCTCCCTATAAATTTTAAGGCTGTAATTTCACATATAGTTGAAAAATTTTCTAAAGAAATAGAGATAGTTGTCGCTGTTGGTCATAAGAAAGAAACAGTGATTGACTATTTAGCACTTGCTCATCCTGATAGAAAATTTATTTTTGTTGAAGTGGATAAATATGTCGGTCCTGGCACTGGACCAGGGTATTCATTGTTGTCTTGCAGAGAGAATTTGCAATGTCCTTTTGTTTTTTTTGCGGCCGATACATTGGTGCTCGAAAATATTCCAAAACCAGATCAGAATTGGTTTGGAATTGCGCCCGTTAAAGAAACTGAAAGATATTGCACGGTTAAAATTAAGAATAATCTCATTTGTCAGTTGGATGATAAAGTAAAAAATAATAATAAGTTTGCCTTTATAGGACTCGCAGGTGTTAAAGATTACAGTGTTTTTTTTGAGGCATTGGATAAAAACAAGGAAATAGTGGGCGGGGAGATTCAAGTTTCTAATGGATTCAAAAAATTGGTTGAACATAGTTTAGTGCCGGTCGGATTTACATGGTTTGATACAGGGATTCTTGAAAATTACAAAGAAACTAATCAAAGTTTATCTTTGGGAGAAAAAAAATTTGATTTCAGCAAAGACAAAGGGGAGGAGTTTCTTTATTTTGTAAATGGAATGGTTATAAAATTTTTTGTGGATGAAAAAATAACGGCTAATAGATGTTTGAGGGCCAGAACCTCCCTCAAGGGCTTATGTCCAGAAATAGAAGGGCATCGCGGTAACTTTTATTGCTATAAAAAGCTCGAGGGGCAGACTCTTTATAACGTTCTAAATTCACAAATGGTGAAAAATTTTTTGCAATGGGCTAAAACGAATTTGTGGAAGAAGTTAAAACTTTCTGATTTAGAGAAAGAAGAATTCGTCGTAGCATGCAAGAAATTTTATATAGATAAGACCACTAAACGCCTCAAAACGTTTTATGATAAAACTGGGATTGAGGATGGCTCGACAAGTATAAACGGTGTGTTAACTCCCTCGCTTAAAGAATTGATGAATAAAATTGATTGGGATTACATAACTAATGGTATACCCAGCAATTTTCATGGCGATTTGCAATTTGATAATATTTTAGTTACCAAGGATTCAGTGAGTAATTTGGAAAAATTTATTTTATTGGACTGGAGGCAAGATTTTGCTGGCTTGACCAATATGGGTGATCTTTATTATGACTTGGCAAAATTGTATGGTGGTGAATTAATTTCTTACCAACTTATAAAAGAAGGGCTGTTTTCTTTTGATATGAGCGGGGCGAGCATATATTATAACTATCATCTAAAAAATGATTTGGTAGAGGCTAGGGAAGAATATGAATTTTTTTTAGAGAAAAATGGTTTTGATTTTTTTAAAATAAAAATAATTACGGCTTTGATATTCCTCAACATGTCTCCCATGCATCACGAACCCTTTGATCGCCTACTGTATTTCATGGGCAAAAGCATGCTTTATAAATTAGTAAGCAGATAGTATGTCAAATAAACTTAGTGCCACTCTGGGTGTCGGGTCAATGAGTTCGGAAATCATTGAAGCCGTTTTTAGGTTTTCTAATTATCATCGTAAACAGCTAATGTTGATATCCTCTAAAAATCAGATTGATCATAATGGAGGGTATGTAAATAACTGGACCACTATGCAATACATGGAATTCATAAATAAATTAAGAACTATTTACACTAATAGTGACGTTAAAATTTGCAGAGACCATTGTGGACCAGGGTTTAATGGTCTCAGTGATTTAAATGATACTTATAAAACAATTGATTGTGATATAGAAAATGGTTTTGATTTAATGCATATAGATTTTTGTCATTTTGATAGTGTACAAGGTCAGAAATTGGAAGAATCTAAAAAGGCAATTGAATATTGTTTAAAATTGAAACCGGATATTCATTTAGAAATTGGGACAGATGAGAATACTGGTACAAATTATAATTTACCAAATCTGTCTGAGATAGAGGAAGAGGTTGATTTTTTTAAAGATTTTTGTAATCCCCATTTTTATGTAGCGCAGACTGGTAGTTTGATTACAGAAATAAATCAAGCAGGAACTTTTAATGGTCACTTTATAAAAGAAATTTACAAAATACTTAAACAAAAGAATATAAAATTAAAAGAACATAATGCAGACTATTTATCTGAAGTTGAAATAGGAAAAAGAAAGGGTATTGTTGATGCTTTAAATATTGCGCCTCAATTAGGTGTAGTACAAACTCAGACAGTCCTTGCTAAGTGTTTAATTTATGGCGTAGATTTTACCCAGTTTTTAGAAGAGGTTTATAAAGGGAGAAAATGGAAAAAATGGCTAGACAAAAATACAGCGGAGAATAAATTTTTGTGTTCAATAATTGCTGGGCATTATCATTTTGCCTCAGATAGTTATAAGCACATTATAGCCCAACTTGAACAATGTGAAGATATTCATGGAAGTTTAATTGATGTGGCTGAAAATTTAATTAATCATTATCACGAAAGTTATGACAAATTCTAAAATCGTAAAAAAACCTTGGGGTAAAGAAATTTGGTTGGAATTGAATGATAAATATTGTTATAAGAGAATTTATATAAGTGCTGGGACTCGTACAAGCTATCAGTATCATAACAATAAGCTAGAAACTAATTATATTATTGCTGGCGAGGCAGAGGTATGGCTTGAAAATGATCAGGGAGTAGTGGAAAAGAAAAAAATGAAAGCAGATGATTTTTTTACAGTCATACCACCACGGAAACATAGAATAATAGCTATTACAGACATCATTCTGCAAGAAGTTTCTACTCCAGAGGTGGATGATGTTATTAGAATAGAGGATGATAATAATAGGCAGGATGGACGTATTGATAGTGAACATAATAGTTTAAATAAATAGTTAAGATAAAATTATGTCTAAAACAATAGCATTCATTCCCGCTCGGGGTGGCAGTAAATCAATACCTTTAAAAAATATCAAAGATTTTTGCGGAAAACCATTGATATATTGGAATTTAAAAGCGTTGCAAGACGCTAAATTGGTGGATGAGGTGTATGTGGCGACCGATAGTGAGAAGATTAAAAATGTTGTGGTGGGTTTTGGTTTTAACAAAGTTCAGGTATATGATCGTGACTCACAAAACGCTAGCAATACTTCCAGTACAGAAAGTGTAATGCTTGAATTTTTGGAAAAACAAAATTTTGTGGCCGATGATATATTTATTTTAGTTCAAGCCACTTCTCCTCTCACCCAAACTAGTAATTTTGAAAATGGAATAAGAAAGTATAAGGAGTCAGAGTGTGATTCACTTTTAAGCTGTGTGAGGATAAAAAGTTTTTTCTGGACAGAAACAGGTGAGTCATTTAATTATAATTATAAAAAACGTCCACGTCGGCAGGATTTTGAAGGGATGTTAATGGAGAATGGTGCTTTTTATATCAATACTGTGGATAATATCAAGAAACACAAAAATCGTTTATGTGGAAGAATTGCCACATATGAAATGCCTGAATATACCGGGGTTGATTTAGATGAGCAGGTTGATTGGGATGTTTCTGAGGTTTTGATGAAAAAATATATTTTGAAATAATAATATCGTTTACTAATATGACAAAAACTGCTTTTATTACAGGTATTACAGGGCAGGATGGTCCTTATTTGGCTAAGATACTTTTAAATAAAGGATATCAGGTCTATGGCATGGTGAGAAACATGCCAACTCCCAATCTCTATGGGATCAGTTTTTTGAATATCAAAGATAAAGTGCAATTAATTTTTGGAGACCTAAGCAATATAAAATCCATTGAGGATGCTTTGTTGGAAGTGAAACCCGATGAGATTTACCATTTGGCTTCGCAATCGTCGGTAATTAATTCTTGGAGTAATTGTCTAAATACTTTAAGTACGAATGCTGATTCAAGTACTCCATTCTTAGAATATGTTAAAAAAAATCCTAAGACTAAACTTTTTTTAGCCCAAAGTTCTGAATTATTCGGAAAAAATCTTGAAAATCATGAAAAAAATAATTTTGAACCATGTTCTCCGTACGGTGTGGCCAAGCTGGCTTCTTATCACCTAGGAAAAATTTTTAGAGAAAAATATGATTTGTTTATAGTTAATGGTTTATTTTATATTCACGAATCTCCGTTGCGGAATATTAACTTTTTTTCCCGTAAAGTAAGTCAGACTGTTGCTAGGATAGCTGCTGGTGTAGAGAAAGAGATAGTTTTGGGCAACATAGATTTATACCGCGATGTTGGTTTTGCTGGTGATTATATGGAAGTTGTTTATCTCGCTTTGCAAAGGGAAGTTCCTGATGATTATATTATTGCCACTGGGCAGTGCACTTTATTGAGGGATTTTGTCAAGGAAGCATTTGCCGAAGTGGGGATTGATGATTATGAAAAGTATTTAAGATTTGAAAAAAGTTATTTTCGTAAAAACGATCCAGTCAAGATAATGGGATTTCCACAACAGACGTTTCAAAAGTTGAACTGGAAACCCAATACAACCGTGATTGAGATTGTAAAACAAATGTTATCTCATGATATAGAATTTATAAAAAATCCCCAAAATCTTGAATCCCAGTGTGTTACCCCTTATTCTTCAATGTTGCAGAATAGATCCTAACTTTATAAGTATGATTTTAGATCGTGTAATAAAAAGCCAAAAGGTAGATAACCTTTTTTCTCCAGAAGGGACAAATTCCGTTTATATTATTTGTGAAATCGGCATCAACCATAATGGTTCGTTGAATACTGCTTTATCTTTGATAGATGCTGCCAAACAGTCCGGGGTGGACGCGGTTAAGTTTCAAAAAAGAGATTTGGATAAGATATATGCTAAAGAAATTTTGTCAGATACCAATAGTGCCGAGTGGAATTTTGATTATTTGATGCCTCTGCTAAAAAAATTTGAACTAACATCGGTAGACTATTTACAAATTAAGCAACATTGCCAAGAATTGGGTTTGGATTTGATAGTTACTCCTTTTGACGAGAATTCGGCCGATTTTGTTTATCAGTTGGGCATATCGGCTTTCAAAATTAGTTCGGCGGATATGACTAATTTTGGTTTGATCAAAAAATGTGCTAGTTATAATCTTCCTTTGATAATTTCCACTGGCATGTGGAACGCGGACGAGATTAAAGAATGTGCTGAATTTTACAAAAAAAATAAAATTAAGTTTGCTTTGCTTTTGGCCAATTCCAGTTATCCCACTCCTTACGAAGCAATTAATTTGAAGTTTTTAGAGAATTTAAAAGTTTTAAGCCCAGTGGTTGGTTATTCAGGGCATGAACGTGGGATATTTATTCCGGTGGCAGCCGTGGCTTTAGGCGCTAAGATTGTGGAAAAGCATATAACCTTTGACCGTAATGCCGAGGGACCGGATCATAAGGCGTCCCTTTTGCCGGAAGAATTTACCGAAATGGTTGATCATATCAGGATGTTGGAAAGGGCTTTGGGAAAAGACAAGGAAGTAAATCAAGCCGAAAAATTAAATAAAGAAGTATTTGCTAAATCGGCTGTGGCTGATTTGTCTATTAAAAAAGGGCATATTTTGAAACCGGATGATATTTCATTTAAATCACCTGGTAAGGGGATTTTCCCCCACCAGATAGAAAAGTATTATGGCTTGGTTTTTAAAAAAAATGTCGCCCATGGGCATTATATAGCAGATGATGATTTCGTGGATGAAAAATTGATTAAGGATTGGAAAAAGTTTTCTTTTGTCCAAAAATGGGGGGTAAAGTGTCGGTTTCACGATTTTGCTGATTATCAAGTTCTTAATTCACCAGTGATTGAATTTCATTGTTCCGAAACTGATTTAGATGTTGATTTCATTGATTGTTCGGATAGATCTGAATTAATTGTTCACGCACCAGAAATAGTAGACGGAGAGTTGGTTGACATTTGTACTAGTGACAAAAGGAAAGTTGATAAATCAATAGTTATTTTACAAAAGACTATTGAAAAGGTCTTGGAGATTAGTAAAAATTGGTCAGTGGTCAAGCCTAAAATAGTAGTTCATCTTGGCGGGATGTTGATGGATAGAAACGAGAGTCGGGATGTCAATAAAAGAATGATGGAAAGAGCAATAACCAGTTTTGCGCGTTTGGATTTTTCTCCTCAAGAAGTGGATATAATTCCGGAGAATTTACCCCCTCGGCCATGGTATTTGGGCGGGGAGTGGTTTCAGTATGGCTTTATGTTGCCAGAAGATTTTTTGGAATTTTGCGGGCATTTTGGTTTGGGTATGACTTTGGATATCTGTCATGCGGCCCTTTATTGCAATTATGCTAATCAAGATTTAGCCAAATATGTTGCCAGCGTAAAAAATTTAATTAAGCATGTCCATATTTCCGACGCCAAAGGTATAAATGGCGAGGGGCTACAAATTTATGATGGGGAAATAAATTTTGAGTCAGTGTTTAGCGAATTTAAAGATTTAAATTTTTCGTGGGTACCTGAAATTTGGAGTGGACATTTGCACCATGGATCTGGGGTTTATCAGGCATTAAATTTATTGGAAAAATATAATGGAATATTATAATAAAAAAATAATTATGTCTAAGCATTGTTACTTGTGTGGTAATAATAAATTTATCGTAAAAAATAAAAAAACTAGAGATAATAATAATGTGAGTGTGGTGCAGTGTCGTCGTTGTTTGCTTACTTCTTTGAGTTCTTTTGCACATCTAAAAAAGATTTCTTATGAGCGTGGTGATATGCATGAGGTGGTGGCAAATAGTATTCGCGATTATCGGAAATTACTCCGTAATTTTTATAATGATGATTTGCGTCGGTTTGAGCAATGGAAGAAAGTGATAAAAAATAAGTCTGTTTTGGATTTTGGTTGCGGTGCGGGTGGATTTTTGCAACTGGCGCAGAGAGTTGCCCGTCAGGTCAAGGGGGTGGAGTTGGATAAGATTGTCCGTTTTTATAATAAAAATATAGAAGTAAAGAAAAATATAGATGAATATAAAGAGAAATTTGACGTTATTACCCTTTTTCATGTTTTGGAACATTTACCCGACCCAATTAGTTTTTTGCGAAAATTAAAAAAAAATCTCAAATCAAGAGGCAAAATAATTATTGAAGTGCCTAGCGATGATGATGCGTTGATTTCTTATTATAAATTGCAGGCATTTAAAGATTTTACTTATTGGAGTTTGCATTTGTATTCTTATAATAAGAAAACTTTGGCAAAAATTTGTCAGCGCGCTGGTTTCTCAAATGTCAAAATAGATTTTTTTCAACGTTACCCTTTGGCTAATCACATTGGTTGGTTGAAAGATGGCAGGCCTGGCGGGCATAATGTTTATAAGGAATTAAATGGTTCGGATTTAAATGAACAGTATACTCGGCAGTTGAGGAAAATGGGAGCTTGCGATACTTTGGTGGCGGTTTTTAAAAAAAATTAAATATTTTTTTAATTTATGAATAAAAAAATTTGGATAATTGTTGATCATCCTATGCAGATAACCACCGCTGTTGGTTTGGCATTATATTTTGGTAAAGATTATACTGTTAATTTGTTAATTTCTAAACATCCCTATTGGTGCGGGGCAGATGTGGCCAGCTTTAGTAGTTATTTTAAGGAGATTCATTGGTTTTTTAAGGCAGGTTTTTCTTGGATTTTTCCTAGGGAAATAGGTAAAATTTTGTATAATAAACAAAAAATAAAAAAATTGGAAATAAACAAAGATGACATATTTTTGGTTTTATCAAATAAAGTTTTTTTGGAAACCCTGCTATTTTCAATCTATAACGAGAATAAAAGAGTATCAATTAATCCAGATTACTTAATTGACGGGGTTTTACTTCCTTACCAAGGGGGGGAATATAGAGAAAAAATTATTAGCAAGATTTGGAATTGTACTTTATTGTTATTTTTCAAAATGGAGCCGATTATATATTGTAAACATACAAAGGATAGGGCGCTTTACGCATTATTTTATAAAAAAGGGAATGGGGCGGTTTTTAGTCGTTGTTTTTCCATTAAGAATGTAGGCGTTAATAATTTATCCCCTGATGAAATACATGATGTTTCTATTTATGTAAGAGATATGATATGTCAAATAAGAGAAGAAAATAAAAGGAAAATGGTTGTTTTTTTTGGCAATTCAAACTATCCTAATAAATATCATATAGATTTTACTAACCGTTGTTTGAGATATATAGAGGAGTTTTTTCCTGAATATGATTATATCTTTAAATCTCACCCGAATGATCATGGTGAGGCGGAAGCAGTGGAATTGAGACAATTTAAAATTTATCAGCAAAAGATAATAGCTGAGCTTTTTTATTTAGAAAATTTAGATAAAATCTACCGTTGTTTTAGTATAGCCTCTACTGCTGTTAGGCATAGTATAGATATAGGCATTCCGTCTTATTATTTTCTCAAATTATACAAAGATTATTCTCCGGATCTTAATGATTTGTTGATGAGTATGGCGGCGGACACAAATAGCAAAGCTTTTATAGAAAGTTTTGAGGAACCACCGATAGCTTATGAAGTGGATTATAATTTAGAGGAGGTAGAAAGAGGATTGAAGAAAATTAATGATTTTTTATATGAAAATTGATATTAAAGAAGTTGAATTTAGTCCTATAAGCGTGGATGATGTTGGCTCCTTATTTTTTTATGAGGGAAGAGTATTTCGTGCTATTAAGTCAGAAGCAGTGACAGCTGTCAAGGAGTTATTTGTCAGCGGTTTGATTGAAGAACTTGTCAAAGAAAAGCTTTTTCCCAAAAGTTGGATTACGGATTTTCAGCTGGAAGACTTTGGTTTAATCGTAGAACATGAGAGGATTTCTCCGGTTGTTTATGCTTGTGAGTGGTCATTTAATATGCTTAGAGACGCGGCGTTAGTTATTTTACAAGTAAATAAGGTTGCTCGGAAATTTAATTATCAGACTAAAGATTGTCATACAGCCAATGTTTTATTTGATTGTGCCAAGCCAAAATTTGTTGATTTGGGTAGTTTTATAAAATTGAATAAAAATGATGTCGGTTGGCTACCGCGTGAAGATTTTTTACGTTTATACTATTATCCTTTGATAGTTTGGGCAAAAGGAAGCCAATGTTTTGCTCGTTCGGTTTTTTTGTCAAGTCGTTATGCAACTATTTATGAATTTTTATTGCACCTGCATCCATATTTAAGGTTGCTTAAAATTGATTGGTTAGTACGGATAGCCAAGATGTTTTTTCGTTATTGCCAGATTGGGACGGTGGATGAAGGTAGAATAAAGACAAAATTATCAAAATTTGGTTTTGGTAGTTTGTTAGTCTGGCTTAAAAATTATAATTTGTTGCCTTGGCAAAAATTTGATTTTGATAAAATTGCAAAAAAAATAAAAAAAATTCAAATTAAAAATATCTCTTCAAAATGGGGGGATTACCAATCTCCTAGTGAGAAGAAAAGCTTTAGATTTAAAGAAGTATCTCGGATAGTTGATGATTTTAAAATAAGTTCAGCAGTTGAACTCGGTGGAAATCAGGGAGTTTTTTC
>CAYXGV010000004.1:0-17183 GCA_964464685.1 uncultured Gammaproteobacteria bacterium
AAAGGCGGTTCTTTTATTTGTCTTGACTAATAATAATTTTTCTGACATAATTTAAATGGTTCTTTTCACAACCCAAAATAAGGATGGGGGCTACCATGAAAATGAATTGGTATATAATGAAGAATATTATGTATGTGATTGTTCTTGCAATATTAGTTGCTTTCTTTATTCTTGCAGACAAGGCAGGAATCAAGGCAGTGATTGGTTGCTTGGGGTTACTCCTGTTTTCTGAATGGACATATCTTATAGATGAACAAGAAATAAAAAGGAGGAGGATTGTTGCTGAGAGATGGAATCAGATCGATGATCCTAGATAGTGGCTAATCTAGATCCATTGCAGATAGGAGGGTCAAACAAGTGAGGGAATCGTGGGCGGTGCTAGTTTTAGGCCGCCCTTGTCTTTTTAAATACTTTACCCTGCATTATTTTCAAAATAGTGAGGTGTTTACTTTTTCGCTAGAATTGGTATAATTATAAATAATAACCAAGATACAAAATATAGATAATTTCCAAATTTAAATTAGTAAATATTTGATTTCAATATTGGAATTTATAATTTATTTGTTTCTTGTATCTTGTGTCTTTTAACTATGTCAGGAACACTCTACATCGTCACCACACCGATTGGTAATTTGGGCGACATTACTCTTCGTGCACTGGAAACACTCAAAAGTGTTGATTTAATTTTGTGCGAAGATACCAGAGTGACGAGTAAACTTTTGGCACATTATAATATATCCAAATCACTCTCCAGCTATTATGAACATAGCACTGATAAAAAAGTTAATGAAATAATTAAACAATTAGAAAATGGCCAAAATTTAGCATTGGTGACTGATGCCGGAACACCGGGCATAAGTGATCCAGGGAGTGAATTAATTACCAAAGCAATAAGACAATATAACAATATAACAATAATTCCAATACCCGGAGTAACAGCGCTAACAACCGCATTATCTATATCTGGTTTTAACACTTCTAAATTTCTTTTTCTTGGTTTTCCACCTCACAAAAAAGGTAGACAGAAATTTTTTCAAGAAGTTGCCAACACAAAATACACTGTTGCTTTTTATGAATCATGTCATAGAATAAAAAAAGCCCTCAAAGAATTGGAGGGGGTACTTGACAAAAGTGCTAAAATGTGTATATGTCGGGAATTAACTAAGAAGTTTGAAACAATATATAGAGGAACAATTGAAGAAATTATGCAAATAGATATTAAAGATAAGGGAGAATTTGTGGTAATAGTATCGAAATAGATACACGAATCTAACGAATCTAATAGATCAAAACGAATTCGTTTATATTCGTTAAATTAGTTTAATCTGTGTATCTATAAATAATTAAAATAATTCGTAATTCATCACAACAAAAGCTATGAACTCCGAACTCCGAACTCCGAACTATTATATAACAACCACCCTCCCTTATGTAAATGCTAAACCGCATATTGGTTTTGCGTTGGAAATAATTCAGGCGGATGCGTTAGCTCGCTACCAAAGACTTCTTGGCAATGAAGTTGTTTTTAATACAGGCACTGATGAACATGGTTTAAAAATTTATCGCAAAGCTGAAGAACTGGGTATCTCACCACAAGCATATTGTGATGAATGGGCAGGGAAATTTGATGCATTGAAAAATACTTTAAATTTATCTTATACTAATTTTATTCGCACGACCGACAAACACCATGAAAAAGCTACACAAAAATTTTGGGAATTATGTTTGGCAAATGGAGATATTTACAAAAAAAAATATCAAGTAAATTATTGTGTTGGTTGTGAATTGGAAAAAACTGATTCTGAATTGGTGGATGGAAAATGTCCAGTCCATCCAAATTCAGATTTGGAAATTATTGATGAAGAAAATTATTTTTTTAAATTTTCTAAATACCAAGAACCGCTTCTTGAAATGTACAAGGCTAATCCTAATTTTGTCGTACCTCAACACCGATTTAATGAAATTACAAAATTTGTAGAACGAGGTTTGCAAGATTTTAGTATTTCACGTATCAAAGAAAAAATGCCCTGGGGTGTACCAGTACCAAATGATGAAACCCAAGTAATGTATGTTTGGTTTGATGCCTTGGTAAATTATATTTCTACTTTGGGTTGGCCCACCTCCGCTCATTCGGAGCTACGGCGTGGCAAGCCCACTCTGTTTGATGAATTTTGGCCAGGAATTCAAGTGGCAGGAAAAGATAATCTTCGTCAGCAAACTGCTATGTGGCAAGCTATGTTATTGTCAGCCAATCTTCCTACATCCAAACAAGTCTTTATCCATGGTTTTATTACTTCAGAAGGACAAAAGATGAGTAAATCTCTTGGTAATGTCGTGGATCCATTTGAAATTGCAGAAAAATATGGCGTAGATGCCCTGCGTTATTATTTGCTCGGCGCAGTACCTTCCTATGATGATGGTGATTTTAGTATTGAAAGATTTGAAGATTTTTATACCGCACATCTTGTTAATGGGGTGGGAAATCTTACTGCAAGAATTATAACGTTACTTGAAAAATATAATGACAACAAAGTTCCGCAGTTAGCAGTTACCCAAAGGGCATCAGTATACTCTGATAACAGATACCAGATAACAGGTTTTTGGAACCAATATGATGATGCACTGAATAAATATAATTTTGAAGAGTGTGTAAAATTTATAAATGAATTTGTAAAAGAATTGGATACTTTAATTTCAAACGAAAAACCTTGGGAAAAAGCCAAAAATGGTGAAGATATTTCTGGAATTCTTTATCAACTAGCCGAAGGTCTACGTCATATTGCAGTTGCTCTACTTCCCATAATTCCGCAGTCCGCTGAAGAGATTTTAAAACAACTGGGGACAAATGACTTGAGTCATGACTGGGGAAAATTGTTAGAAGGTGGTATAATAAAAAAAGGAGAGATCCTCTTTCCTAGATTAACTAAATAGAACACGGATTTAACAGATTAAACTGATTTGAACGGATATATAATAAAATATTTGTTATAATTCGTTAAATTAGTTAAATCTGTGTTCTATTAACTAAAATCCTATGGGCCTATTCGACGTAATATTATTAATAATCATCGCCGGCTTCGCTATGTTCGGCTTCTGGTTTGGCTTAATTCACACCGCTGGATCTCTAATTGGTACTGTCGCTGGTGCTTATCTAGCTAGCCGTTGGTATGAACCAATGGGAGCATGGCTCGCAAATGTCACTGGTTGGGAAGGTAATGTGCCAAAAGTAGTGATGTTTATCATAGCTTTTGTGGTAATAAATAGATTAGTAGGGTTTGGTTTTTGGGTTTTTGAAAAAACAACCGATATTGTCACTAAATTACCATTTATAAAAGGTTTGAATAGATTTTTGGGGATGATGCTTGGTTTGTTTGAAGGTATTTTGACTCTAGGTTTGATTTTTTACTTTATAGATAAAGTACCATTGTCAGAATATTTTATGGGTAATATGGCTGACTCTTTTGTTGTTCCATTTTTGATCAAGACTGCCGGTATTTTAGTGCCACTTTTGCCTGATGCTTTAAAATTATTAGAAGACTCAGTTGATTATATTGAAAACGTTGTTCTATAAAACAGAAAGCCCCACCGATTTGTGGGGCCTCCTCCTTGCAAAGAGCGAACGTGGGTTTTGTCCCCCGACAGAATGTCGGGGTTTTTGGTACAGAATGTACCTTGAAGTGGAAATTCTAGTGACCGGAAGGATGAACCCTAAGCCAACCAACGGGAAATTCATTTTTCAGAAATTCCCCAGACACGAAGATCCCACATTTGGAGTTTTTACCACCGCTGTCAGCAAATTTGACAACACCAACTCCGAAGGCCTCTGACAGCATCAACGTTAGCCTGTTCCTTGCATCATTGAGACGACCCCTACTTCTCACCTCATCAGCAGTGATCGGTCTCCCATCCCTCCCTTCGATGGTAAATCTGAAGTTAAATCCCTCCAGATTTTGACCTTTGCGAAACGAGCCATTGATGTTACCTTCCCGATACAACACCAGAAACACACCGGGAAGATTTGTTTCCAAACACAACTTTTTTTCTTTTCTCATATCCGTCCCCCATAGTTGAAAAGATAAATAAACAATACAATATATATTATAAAAAGTCAATATGAAATTAATAGACTCCCATTGCCATCTTCAATTTAATGGCTACAAAGATGATTTTGCTGAGGTGTATAAAAGATGTCTTGAAAAAGACATGATTTTGAATGTGGTTGGTAGTCAAAAAGAAACCAGTGAACGAGCTGTACAGTTGGCGGAAAAATATGAAAATATTTATGCCACAATTGGTTTGCATCCGGTTCATACTACTTCAACTGAAGTAGATGAAGAAGAAGTGGCTTTTACTTCCCGCGAGGAGAAATTTGATTATGAATTTTATAAAAAACTCGCCAGCCATCCCAAAGTGATCGGGATAGGGGAGTGTGGTATGGAATTATTTCATTTACCAAAAGATGCAGATAAAAAAGAAATAAAGAAAAAACATTTTGAATCTTTTTCCCAGCAGATGAAATTGGCCCAAGAGTTAGATTTGCCAATGTCTATTCACATCCGCGATGCCTATGATGAAATGGCAGACTTGCTACGGGTCCTCCCCCTAGTAAGGGGGAGTCAGAGGGGGTATTCGCCTAGCGAAGAGCCAACACCCCCCTTTATCCCCCCTTCCCAGGGGGGAATTATGGGAGTTATCCACTGCTTTACCGGCAACTGGACTCAAGCCCAAAAATTCCTTGATTTGGGCCTATATCTTGGTTTTACGGGAGTAATCACCTTCCCACCCAGAAAGTCCAACCCCAAGGCAGATTTAGACCTCAGGGAGGTCGTGGAACACTGCCCACTTGATAAAATGCTGATTGAAACCGATTCTCCTTATCTAGCTCCACAGGCTTATCGCGGACAGCGTTGCGAACCATGGATGGTAGAAGAAGTAGCCCAAAAAATTGCAGAAATTAGAGGTCTGACAACAGATGAGGTTATAAAAATTACTGAAGAAAATACTAGAAGATTATTTACAAAAATTAAATAAAAAAACTTCCTGCCATCTACAAAAGGTAGGATTTTTTTAAAAAAATAAAACAAAATACTTATTCACAACCTTAGTCAAAAAATAGTTGACTTATATTTTGAAAAGGTGTAAAATAGTTGCGTTTATAATTATCAATACTAATATGACAAAAACAGATAATACTATAAAAGAGATAGAAAGTGTAGAAAAAAAGGTACAACAATTAGTAGAAAAAGCTAGAGAAACCTCTGCTAGAGATTTAGAAAAAGCCAGAACACAAGAAGAAGAGAAGTTGACAAACATCAAGGATACATTATCAGCTGAGATAGACAAAGTTACAAATAAAGTGATAACTGAGTCTGAAAAACAGGTAGAGGCGATCATAACTGAAATGGAGACAAAATTAAAAACTGTCCGTGATATTGATGATGACAAAAAGAAGACCGCAATCAAATTGATCATAAAAACATTAATCAGCCAATATTCTCATAGATAATTAAGGATATGATAAGTTCTGTCAAAAAATTTAACCTACTGGGACTTAAAGTTGACAAGCAAAATTTGCTTGAACTTTTTCATAGGTATGGATGTATTCAGATAATTGAAGATGAGCAGAAAGAGAAAGTAATTATAACAGATGAAGAATTGCCCGAGTATATTTATGCACAATTAGTTTTTGCTATAAATTTTTTGTCAAGATATAATAAAATAAAAATTTCTCTACGTGATAAATTATTGGGTAGTAAAATTCAACTTACAGAAGATAATTTACAATCCATTTTGACTTCTTTTAACTACAAGGACGTAGTGTCAATTTGCGAAAAAATAGAAGCCAATTTGAATGAATTAAATAGTATTGTTTGTCGCAATGAAATTAATATTAAAATTCTTTCTGATTGGTCTGGCTTAAGCTTCGTTCCTAAAACCGAAATAGAGACCCAAAAAACTAAAACTTTGTTGGGAACGGTTAGTATAGATTCTTATAATAATTTAATGAGAGAAGTTGACAAACTTAATTTTGTTCGTTTGGAAAAAGCTAAAGAGACTGAATCTGAAATTTTGTTTGCCATCACATTTGTCAAAAAAATAGAAAATGAGATTAAATCCATTTTAAGTAAAAGTGATTTTAAAGCGAGTCAAATTCCAGAAAATATTATTACTGATAAACAATCCGTCTCTGATGCTATTAAAGAAAAGAAGATTGAAATAAAAGAAGCGGAAAAGAAAATCAAAAATCTTGAGATTGAAGCTGTCACAGCCACTAAAAATTTAGGAGATCTTAAAGTATTATCTGATATTTTTTCTTGGAAAAAGGAACAAAGGGAAATTTCAAACAAAACAGGGGGCACTGAAAAAACTTTTAGAATAAAATTTTGGATGGAAGAGAAATTTTTTAAAATTATCAATCAAGCCATTCAAGAAGAAACAAAAAATTATCACTTGCAAGAAATAGCTATTGAAGATGGAGAATCTATTCCGATTGTTTTAGAAAACAAAAATGGTATAGATGCTTTTGAGTCGGTGACTAGTATTTATGGCATGCCTTTACAAAATGAACCCGATCCAACCCCATACCTCACAGTGTTTTTTATTATATTTTTTGGTATGTGTTTAACTGATGCGGGTTATGGATTAATCTTGGCTTTACTTGCATTTTTGGCTATAAAGATTTTTAAAATTCCGAAAGAAAAAAGTAAACTTTTTCGAGTGATGATTTGGGGAGGAATTTCCACATTTATTCTGGGTGCTTTATTTGGCGGATGGTTTGGCATTGTTCTTTCAGAGCAACTGCCACCAAGTATTGGAAATTTTTTAATCTCAATACGATTGATTGATCCTGTAGCCAACCCAATGACTATTTTAATTATCACTTTAATTATGGGTGTTGTTCAAATTTTAGCTGGCATTGCAGTTTCAATGTATTGGAAAATTAAAAATGGCCGATTATTGGATGGTTTACTTGATGATGGTGTCTGGTTGTATTTTCTTCTTAGCATTATCTTTTGGATAGCCGTTTCATTTGGTGTATTACCCGTGTTATTGTCAAAAATAGCTTTGTATGCAGTTTTGGTCGGAGTGGCTCTCTTGGTTCTTACCCAAGGAAGAAAAGAAAAAAATATTGCTTTAAAAATTTTAAAGGGGGTTAGTTCTTTATATGGATTAGTAGGATATTTTTCAGACACCCTTTCTTATTCACGTTTATTGGCTTTAGGATTAGCAACTGGTATTATTGCTATGGTAATTAATTTAATAGCAGGTTTGGCTATAAATATGATTCCATACTTTGGCTGGGTAGTGGCTATAATAATTTTAATAGGTGGTCACACATTTAATTTGGTTATTAATGTATTGGGCGCTTTTATTCATTCATCCCGTCTACAATTTGTTGAATTTTTTTCTAAATTTATGGAAGGAGGTGGAGTACGTTTCAAACCCTTTAAAAAAGAAGCGAAATATGTTCAAATTATAAAATAACTGTTATATCACTATAACAATATAAAAAATTTATTAATTATTAATTTATTTATATGACAATTGGAATTGTATTAGCAATCGTCGGAGCAGCTCTAGCTGTTATTTTGGCTGGAACTGGATCAGTTATTGGCATGGGACTTGCCGGTCAAGCAGCCGCTGGGGTTGTTTCAGAAAACCCAGAAAAATTTGGTAAAGCACTTATTTTAAATGCTTTGCCTGGTACACAAGGAATTTACGGTTTTTTAGGAGCAATTTTAGTGTTACAAAAAGTTGGTTTATTAGGTGGTACAATATTAGAAATTTCAACAGGAACAGGATTGGCATTACTTTTCGCCTGTTTGCCAGTTGCTTTGGCAGGTCTTTCTTCTGGAATTTTTCAAGGAAAAGTATCAGTTGCCGGTATGGGTATTCTAGCTAAAAAACCAGAAGAGGTAGGTAAGGCCATGATTTTATCAGCTATGGTAGAAACTTATGCCGTGCTTGGTTTATTAGCTACTATTTTGATAGTTATTTTTGTCGCTGTTTAGTATATTATTAAGCATTTTTTTGCTATAGTTAGAATAACATTAGATTATGTCACTTAACAACATTCTAAACACAATTAAACAAGATGCCGAAAAAGAAATTGAAAAGATAGAAAAGGATAGTGAACAGAAAATAAAAGAAATGAAAAATAAATACATTTCTTTGTTAGAAGAAGCAGGAAAAAAAGTAGTGGAAGAAGCAAAATTGATGGCTGAAAAGAAAATGGAACAAAAAAAATTCAAAGTTAAAAGTGAGATGAATTCTCAAATTTTACAAACCAAAAAACAAATCATGGATGAAGTGTTTGTCAAATCCGTTTCAACTTTAGCTTCTTTGGGTATAGATGAACAAAGAAAAATACTTGAATTTTTAATCAAATTTTTACCCAAAGTAAAAGATGGTAAAATTAATGCCACAAAAAATTCTCTAGTATTAATTAAGGATATATGTAAATCAATCGGATCTGATTTTGAAATCACTACCGATAAAGTTGATGGCGAGGGTGGTTTTATATTTATTTCTCCAAAATTGGAAATAAATGACCTCTATAAAACGTTAGTTGATTTAGTTAGAGAAGATGTTGAAACAAAAGTAGCAGAAATTTTGTTTACCCAAGCACCAATTGGTGCTGGGTTTACCCAAGCATCAAAGCCCCTGACCGAGTTGGAGGCGTAAATAAAACAGTTTAGTGCTGGGTTTATTAAAGAGTATATATTTTTATGGCTGATTATCCTTATATAATGGGAGTATTAAGAAGTCTGGAAAAAAGATTACTTAATGCCACAGATTTAGAAAGAATGATAGATGCTCCAAATGTGGAAGCTACTTTTCGTGTTTTTAATGACACAGAATATGCTGATAACTTATTGGACGTTACACCACAGGAATATAAGAAGGCGCTTGATGATGATCTTAAACAGACATACGAATTGTATAAACAAATGATAGCTGATAAAAATCTATTTGAATTTTTATTTGTTAGATATGATTTTCACAACATAAAGCTTTCTTTTAAAGCTAAGTATAGTGGAAAAATTTCTTCTGAATATGAAAGTAAACTCGGCTTGGTAGAACCTGAAAAAATTCGTAAATATATATTAGAAACAAATGCTGATTCTCCTTCTAATAAACTAAAGATAGTCATAGATAATGCAAATAAATTGTTTGAACAAAATAATAAACCCCATTATATTGATAATATATTGGACAAGGAATTATTTAACTATCTTGGGGATTTAACTAAAAAAATTAACAATGTTTTTATCAACAATTTCCTAAAATTACAGATTGATCTCGTTAATATAAAAATATTGTTAAGAACAAAGTTAATGAACAAGGAAGTTTTATTCTTGCAAAATGAATTGATCGATGGTGGTTCTAGGACAATAAACAATTTTATTGCTTTATTTGAAACTGATATCAAAACTATCATAAAAACTCTGGAAAAATATTTTGATAATAATTTGAAAACAATACTTGAAGAATATGAGAAAGATCAAGTTTTACCTAAATTAGAAAAAGCATTTGAAGAATATGAACTTAATTATCTAAAACAAACAAAAAGATTTAACTACGGTCCGGAATTGGTGGTGGCTTACTATTATGCCAAAAAGAACGCGATTAGAAATGTCAGATTAATAATGACAGGAAAACTAAATGGAATTAGTCCAGAAGAAATAAGACAACGCATTAGACAATTATGGTAATCAAAAAGGAAAAAATCTATGGAAAATACTGAACAATACAAAATGGCAATAATCGGATCACCCGACTCTGTTTTGGGTTGGCAGGCCTTAGGGCTTGTGGCCTTTGGCGTTTTGAATAAAGAAGATATCGTTAATGCATTGAAAGAAATTCAAGGTGATAATTATGCGATTGTTTTTATGACAGAAGATTGGTATCAAGAAGTACCAGAAGAAATTAACAAATTACAACAAAAAGCATTGCCCGCCATTATTTCTGTTCCATCACAACAAGGAAGTACTGGTGCTGCTCTAAAAAATTTACGTAAGATTGTAGAGCAGGCAGTTGGCAGTGATATTTTATTTAATAAATAAAACATATAATATTTACATATGCAAGAAGGAATAATTACAAAAGTAGCAGGCCCATTAGTAATTGCCAAGGGCATGCAAGGAGCACAGATGTACGAAGTCGTAAAAGTTTCTAATGAAAAACTGACAGGTGAAATTATTGAATTAAATGGTGATGATGCCTATATTCAAGTTTACGAAGAAACTTCTGGCATTGGTCCCGGGGAATCGGTTTACAGGACAGGAGAATCACTTTCAGTGGAGCTTGGTCCGGGTTTATTACAATCATTCTATGATGGTATTCAGCGACCTCTAAAAGTTTTAGAAAAAAAAGCTGGTGCTTATATTACTCGCGGTATTGAAGCCGAAGGTTTAGACAAAGAAAAAAAATGGAAAATAAAAGCAGTGGTTAAAGTTGGTGACAAAGTGATGGCTGGTGATATCCTAGGTACGGTACAAGAAACTGAATTAATTCAACACAGGGTAATGGTTCCACCAACTATAAAATCAGGTAAGATCAAAAGCATTGAATCCGGTGATTTTACAGTAATTGAAACGATTGCTGTTATTACAGATATGGAAGGAAAGGATCATAGTGTTACTATGATGCAAAAATGGGCTATTCGTCAACCTCGTCCAATTACTGAAAAAAAAGCGCCAACCGAACCTCTACTGACTGGCCAACGAGTAATTGATACCTTTTTTCCTGTGACAAAAGGTGGAGCCGCCTGTGTGCCAGGTCCTTTTGGTGCTGGAAAAACTGTTGTTCAGCATCAATTAGCAAAATGGTCTGATGCTGATATTATTTTATTTATTGGTTGCGGAGAAAGAGGAAATGAAATGACAGATGTATTAATTGAATTTCCTGAATTAAAAGATCCAAAGTCAGGCAAACCTTTGATGCAGAGAACTGTTTTAATTGCTAATACTTCAAATATGCCAGTTGCTGCTCGTGAAGCATCTGTATATACCGGAATTACTATAGCTGAATATTTTCGCGACATGGGTTATAACGTAGCTTTGATGGCTGATTCAACTAGTCGTTGGGCTGAAGCAATGCGTGAAATTTCCGGACGGTTGGAAGAAATGCCTGGCGAAGAAGGTTATCCAGCCTATCTCGGTTCGCGTACAGCCGCTTTTTACGAACGGGCTGGTAATGTCATTTGTCTCGGGTCTGAAGGAAGAAAAGGATCTTTAACTGTTGTTGGTGCGGTTTCTCCTCCTGGTGGAGACTTATCCGAACCAGTAACTCAAAATACTTTGCGTGTCACTAAAGTATTTTGGGGATTGGATAGTTCCCTAGCTTACAGAAGACATTTTCCATCAATAAATTGGTTAAACTCATACTCCTTGTATGTAGATAATATTAAGGGTTACATTTGTGAACACGCAGGAGAAGATTGGCCTGAATTACAAGTAAAAGCAATGAGTTTGTTGCAAGAAGAAGCTAAATTAGATGAAATTGTTCGTTTGGTTGGTCTTGATGCACTTTCCTCAAAAGAGCAATTAGTTCTTGATACAGCCAAATCACTTCGTGAAGACTTTTTACAACAGAATGCTTTTGATGAAATTGATACCTATACCTCGCTGAAAAAACAGTATAAAATGTTAAAATTAATTATGTTTTTTCACCATAAAGGCATGGAAGCAGTTGAAGCTGGAATTGAATTGGCCAACATTATTTCTTTACCAGTTAAAGAAAAAATTGGACGTTTGAAAATGATACTTGAACAAGAATTACAAAAATTTGATGAAATTACTAAAGAAATAGAAGAATCAATTGCAAAATTAAAAATTAAAAATTAATATTGTTTTTATGCTTAAAGAATATAAAACATTAAAAAAAATCTCTGGTCCACTTCTAATAGTTGAGGCCATTGAGAATGTTAAGTATGAAGAAATGGTGGAGATTGAATTACCAAATGGCGAAAAAAGACGTGGACGTGTGTTGGAGGTGACTGACAAAAAAGCTGTGGTACAAATGTTTGAAGACAACAGAGGTCTTCAACTTGCAGGGTGTAAAGCTAAATTTTTAGGTAAGACCATGGAAATTGGAGTATCGCTTGAAATGTTGGGAAGAGTTTTTTCTGGTGCTGGTGAACCGCGTGATGGTGGACCTAAAATTATTCCAGAGAAAAAATTAGACATTAACGGCAACCCGATCAATCCATTTGCCAGAGATTTTCCTAACGATTTTATTCAAACCGGAATTTCAACAATTGATGGCATGAACACGCTGGTGCGTGGACAAAAATTGCCTATTTTTTCTGGTGCTGGTTTACCACACAATGAATTGGCAGCGCAGATTGCGCGTCAAGCGAAAGTAACTGATGGTTCAGAATTTGCAGTAGTTTTTTGTGCCATGGGTATTACCTTTGAAGAATCTGAATATTTTATTAACGAATTTAAACAAACCGGAGCGATTGAACGAGCTGCTTTGTTTATTAACTTAGCTGATGATCCAGTAGTTGAACGTATTACTCTGCCTCGTATTGCTTTGACCACAGCTGAATATTTGGCTTTTGAAAAAGGATTACACGTCTTGGTTATTTTGACTGACATGACAAATTATTGTGAGGCCTTGCGTGAGGTATCGGCTGCTCGTAAAGAAATTCCTGGACGCCGTGGTTATCCTGGTTATTTGTATAGTGACTTATCAACGATCTACGAACGAGCAGGTAGAATTAAAGGCAAAAAGGGTTCTATTACCCAAATTCCTATTTTAACCATGCCTGAAGATGACAAAACTCATCCAATTCCAGATTTGACTGGCTACATTACCGAAGGACAATTTATGATGTCTCGTCAATTACATAAAAAAGGTATTTATCCACCAGTAGATGTTTTACCATCATTATCTCGTTTGATGCCTAAGGGAATTGGGGATGGTAAAACTCGGGAAGATCATTCAGGAGTATCAAATCAATTATTTGCCTCTTATGCTCGCGGTAAAGAAGCAAAAGAATTAGCTATTATTTTAGGCGAGTCAGCACTGTCTGATGATGATAAAAAATTTGCTAAATTTGCCGATGCTTTTGAAGACAAATTCGTTCGTCAAAATCAAGCCGATGATAGAACTATTGAAGAAACTCTTAATTTAGGTTGGGAACTTATGAAAATTCTACCCAAAAAAGAATTGAAAAGAGTAAAAGAAGCTCATATTGCTAAGTATTTAATTTAATACTCCATTTTGTTTTTTATGAAGATGAACATCAATCCAACTCGCATGGAGCTACTTGAGCTCAAAAAGAAAATTGGTACAGCCATGCGGGGTCATAAATTGCTAAAAGAAAAGCGGGATGGTCTCATGAAGCAATTTTTATCAACCATAAAAGAAGCCCGAACGCTTCGAGAAATTATAGAAGAAAAGTTAGGGATGGCTTTTAAGTCATTTATTTTTGCTTCAGCTGATATGCGTCCGGAAGTAATGCAAGAAGCTTTGTTATATACTTCTAAAAAAGCTAGTTTGAGTGTTTCTACTAAAAATATCATGAGTGTGCACGTGCCTGAATTTGATTATAAATCCGAAGGAGATTTTTTAAGCTATAGTTTAGCTACCACCAGTGGAGAATTGGATGGATCATTAAAAATCTTCTCCGAGGTTTTGGAAGATATGATTAAATTGGCTCAAATAGAACATTCAGCTAAACTGATGGCTCAAGAAATTGAAAAAACTCGTCGTCGTGTTAATGCTCTTGAATATGTCTTTATTCCCTCAATGGGAGAGACAATTAAATACATCACCGCCAAACTAAACGAACAAGAACGAGGAACTACCGCTGCTTTGATGAGGGTAAAATCTATGATTATAGAAGCGGAAGCAAGTTTATAATAAAATAATTTTATTTAGACAGATTTATCCACAGTTTCAATTTTGTTTTATTTCCATTTCAGATTATAATTATAGTATCTTGGGTTTAATTTATTAATATACTAAAATATGCAGTGTAAAAAATGTGGTGTAGAAGTTACTGATGAAACAATGTTTTGTCAGGATTGCAATTGTTGTAATGAGTGTTGTGAATGTGAAAAAGCTGATTGCGAAAGCAATTGTTCCGACTGTGGCTGTAATTGTCACTAAGCTTTAAAATAAATATGGAAGATGAACTAATCTTATGCTCTGAATGTGGAGCAGTTCTCCTAGAAGACGAAGTCTGCCCAAAATGCAATCGTTGTGGTGATTGTTGTGCCTGCTATGAAACAGAGGATATTTTATCTGATGATTCCACTGAGGCCGATTCTCCAGACGAAGACGAAGGTGAAGATGAGAAATAAATAATTTAAAAAATAAATAGACGCGAAAAACGCGTCTATTTATTTTTAAATAATATATAATACTTATCAACAACTAGACTTGAAAAATATTTGGTTTTGTGGTATTTTGTTTTTAACAATGTTCATTCACATGGGGGAAGATAAAATGCAAACGAAACTGAAAGATCTGATTGTTCTCACCAAAACTGGTACTATAGACGCCGGAAAAAGCCGGATCTTTTGTCACAAAGCGACTCCAGTAGTTGCAGTGACACTTGCCCAGTGTATTGAAAATTACACTAATGCTGTGGCTCGTGGAAACAAAAGAAGTAGGTGTTTTATATGTCGTATTGGGAGACAACGGAGGGCGGAATTTAGCGAGGATAAGATTGACAATCCGAGTCTTCTCCCAATTGACGATGCGGGTGATCGAATGGTTGCCCAAGCCGGTCGCATCTCTCTCTAGACGAGTAGCGTTGGTTGGGAAGGGCACCAAGTCGTGCCCTTCCCCAAAAATTTTCAACTAACGAACAGCCAATCGGCTGTTATTTTTTATTTTAAAATGGTAAAATATAATTATTAGTTTAAAATAAATCACATTCCCCTCTAAAGAGGGGAATTCACTAGATACGATGTAACATTTTTGCTAATTTAACGTCTTCTATTGTATAACCCGGCTTAAAAACGGGTTTAAGATTTTATGTAATGTAACTCAAACCTTTAGGTTTGACAGCATTAATGCGTCAACATACGAGTCAGGCCTAAAGGCCTGAGTTACATTTTTTAGACTATGCAAAAAACCACCAAACAAACACTAAAAAACTATTGGGACCATACAAAAAATAGCAGATTTATAATGTTTGTTATAATTTTTGCGTTGATTGGTGTTGGGGTGGTCAATGTCTCAATCCCATTATTTTTCAAAAAGTTTTTTGATGTTCTAACAATAGAAGCAGGCGATACAGATTTTTTAGCTGGCAAACTTATTAATATCTTAATTATAATTGCTGGATTAGAATTGTTGCAATGGACTTTTTGGCGAATAGCTACTTTTACTTCAGCTTACTTTCAACCAAAAATAATGGCTAAATTAGCCAATACTTGTTTTGCTTATTTGCACCTTCATTCCTATTCTTATTTTAATAATAATTTTATTGGTTCACTAGTAAAAAAAGTGAATCGTTTTGTGTTTGCTTTTGAACGTATTATTGATAGAATATTTTGGAATTTAATTGGTCTGTTTGTAAATGTGACTTTGATTGTTATTGTATTATTTATAAAAAGTCCGGTTCTGGGTATATTTCTATTGATTTGGTTAACTGTTTTTATTATTATTAATAGTCTTTTGGCTAATTACCGTTTTAAATTTGATTTGGAAAGAAATGAAGTTGAATCAAAATCTTCTGGAATGTTAGCAGATACTCTTACAAATCATGTTAATGTAAAATTATTTTGTGGTTTAGATAGAGAAAAATTAAATTTTGCCAAAATTCAAAACAGGGTAAAGCAACTAAGACAAAAAGTTTGGAATATTGAAAACTTTTTTGAAGCAACTCAGGGTTTGTTAACTATAACTTTAGAAGTTGGGCTAATTTATGTTGGTATAAGATTGTGGAAAATAGGCAAATTCACTGTTGGTGATTTCGTTTTACTGCAAAGTTACATGCTGATTGTTTTTATGAGAATTTGGGATTTTGGTCGTGTGATTAGAAATATTTACCAAGATTTATCTGAAGCCGAAGAAATGACTCAAATTTTTAATACACCGCACGAAATAGTCAATAATAAATCAGCCAAAAAATTGCTAGTCAAAAAAGGTAAAATTGAATTTAAAGATGTTGTATTTAGTTATAAACAAACTAGAAAAATTTTAAAGAATTTCAATCTAAGAATTAAATCGGGGGAAAGAATTGCGCTAGTGGGCCCGTCTGGTGCTGGCAAAACTACTGTCACTAGACTATTACTTCGCTTACACGATATAGATGAAGGAAAAATTTTGATTGACGAACAAAACATCGCCAAAATAACTTTGGAAAGTTTATGGAGAAACGTATCGTTGGTTCCCCAAGATCCAATCTTGTTTCATCGAACACTAATTGAAAATATTCGTTACGGCAAACCAGAAGCAACCAATGCTGAAGTATTCAAAGCAACCAAACAAGCTCATTGTGATAAATTTATTGCTGATTTATCAGAGAAATATAACACCTATGTTGGTGAGCGAGGAGTAAGATTGTCTGGTGGCGAGCGTCAACGTGTTGCCATCGCTCGAGCCATCTTGCGCAACGCTCCAGTTTTGGTTTTGGACGAAGCTACTTCTAGTTTAGATTCTGAATCAGAACATTTGATTCAGGACGCTCTTGATAATCTAATGAAGAAAAAAACTGTCATAGTCATTGCCCACAGGTTGTCTACAATTATGAAAATGGATCGAATAATTGTTATTGACAGTGGTGGTATTATAGAACAGGGGACACACGATGAATTATTGAAGAAAAAAGATGGAATGTATAAAAAGTTGTGGAAGTATCAGGCTGGAGGGTTTATATCTTAACCAAGCTCTCCCCCTATCAGGGGGAGCACACGACGCCAGTCGGTGAGGGGGTCTGCAGAAGCGTAAAGAAAGATTTAAAATTGTAAGCCCTATTTGTGAACTAAAAATCCTATTAGATGCTAAATAAATAATACAAACTCTACAGCTCCGTTCGACCCCCACCGTCACTTCGTGTCGGCTCCCCCTGATAGGGGGAGAGTAGCTTACGTCTTTTTTTCAAACAAAAAACTCGCTTATTTAAGCGGGTTTTTTAATATTTTTATTGTATTTATATAAATATATTATAGCACATTTTGACCCTTTTGTCAAGACCTGCGGATTGTGGTAGAATA
>CAYXGV010000004.1:17283-29201 GCA_964464685.1 uncultured Gammaproteobacteria bacterium
TATGTCAAAACAAACTCTTAATCCTTCTCAAAAAAAAGCTATAGAATACACCGGTGGACCACTTTTAATTGTTGCTGGTGCTGGAACTGGTAAGACAATGGTTATTACCAAAAAAATTAGTTATTTAATTGAAAAGAACCTCGCCAAACCCGAAGAAATTTTGGCTTTGACTTTTACTGATAAGGCAGCGGGGGAGATGGAAGAACGAGTTGACGAAATGTTGGAAACAGGATATGTAGATCTGCAAATCTCAACCTTTCATGCTTTTTGCCAAAGATTGCTGGAAGAATATGGAGTAGAAATTGGTTTACCCCGAAATTTCAAATTATTATCTGGGACTGATGCTTGGCTTTTGATGCGAGAAAAAATTTATGATTTTAATCTTGATTATTATCGCCCAATGGGAAATCCAAATGGACAAATTCATACTCTGCTTGATCATTTTTCCAAATGCAAAGATGAACTTATTTCCACTCAAGAATATTTGGATTATGTAGAAGGTTTAATTTTGGACAAAGACGAGGCGGAAATTCAAGAAAAAAATCGTTTAGTAGAATTGGCTGATGCTTACCATAAATACGAACAAATGTTACTTGATAGTAATGCGATGGATTTTGGTGGTTTAATTTTTTATACCGTCAAATTATTGCGCGAACGACCAAATATTTTGAAAAAATTACAAGAACGATTTAAATATATTTTGGTTGATGAATTTCAAGATGTGAATTGGGCACAATATGAACTAATAAAATCACTCTGCGGTATACCTGTCATTGCGAGCGAAGCGAAGCAATCCCAGACTAAGCAGGGGATTGCTTCGTCACCCGATGCGAATCGGGCTCCTCGCAATGACACACAGCTAACAGTCGTCGGCGATGACGACCAGAGTGTCTACGCCTTCCGCGGAAGCAATGTCTCAATTATCATGCGCTTCAAAGAAGATTTTAAAAATGCACAAGAAATTGTGTTGACAGAAAACTATCGGTCAGCCAAAGAAATTTTGGATTTTGCTTATGAATCAATTAAACATAATAACCCAGATCGCTTGGAAGAAAAATTAAAAATTAACAAAAAATTGGAAGCCAAAAGCGGAATAAAAAATGGACAAGTGGAACATTTACACTTTGCCACAATAGATGATGAAGTTCAGGGTGTAGTTAAAAAGATATTAGAAATAAAGGATTTAGATAAAGATGCCACTTGGGATGATTTTGCTTTGTTAGCTCGTGCCAATAGCCACGTAGAGCCCTTTTTAAACGCTTTTGAGGCCTACAACGTCCCATATGAGTATCTTGCCTCAGCTGGACTTTATCGCCAGCCAGTGGTGCTTGATTCGGTTAATTTTTTAAACACAATTGAAAATATCCACAATGACAAAGCAATCTACCGACTACTACGAATGCCTTTCTTAGATTTTACCCAGCACCAAAAAAATATAAAAAATAAAAATAATTCAATAGGATCAAAAATAAACCAACATAATAATTTTGGTGCTGGGTTTAAAGTAGATGACTTGCAAAAAGTAACTGCTGGGGCAAAAAAGAAATCAATTTCTTATTACGAAGCCCTGAAACGAGCGCGAGAATTTTTTGTATCTCCAGTTGGAATTGAAATTTGTGAAAAATTAATTTCATTAATCCATGCTGGTTTGAAACAAGCTCGTTACGAAAAACCAACCGCAGTTTTGTATCATTTTTTGGAAGACAGTGGTTATTTGAAATATTTAGCGGCCGAAGAAACTGCCGGCAATAGAGAAATGATTCGACAAATTTATTATATCAAACAATTTTTTAATTTGATTGAAAAATATGAAAAAGCTATTCCCGGAGCGCATGTGGCTGGTTTCGTGGATCACTACAATCAAATAATTGAATCGGGGGATAGTGGTAAAATGGTACAGATTGAAGATACCCCTGATTCGGTAAATATTATTACTGTCCACAGTGCCAAAGGTTTAGAATATAAATATGTCTTTGTATTAAATTGTGTAGAAGAAAGATTTCCCACCAGAAAAAAAAGTAATGGAATAGAACTTCCTAGTGAGTTAATTAAAGAAACTTTACCCAGCACCACTTTTTTTTCAAATAAAAAAGTGGTGCTGGACAGACCAGAAGGTGATTTTCATTATCAAGAAGAACGCCGTCTTTTTTACGTTGCTTGCACCAGAGCCAAACAAAAATTATTTTTAACCAGTGCCGATGATTATGGTGGAGCTAGAAAAAAAAAATTGAGTAGATTTTTAGTCGAACTTTCTCTTGGGGCTCTCCCTCTATCAGGGGGAGCCGACACGAAGTGCGGTGGGGGTCTGGAAAAAACTAAAAAATTAATTTTGAAAAAAACACCTTCAGAAAAGACAGGGGTTAAATCTAATTTTATATATAATCCTCCAAAAAAATTCTCTTTCTCCCAAATTAATTCCTATAATCGCTGTCCTTATCAGTACAAATTATCGCACGTTTTAAAAATACCAATGAAAGGTAGTGCTAGTTTTAGTTTTGGAAATACCATTCACAACACTCTACAACATTTTTATGAAAGGATCCAAGAATTAAATAATGTAAAACAAGACACATTATTTGGATCAACACTTGATAAAAAACGCTCTAGTGCTGATGAATCAAATGGTGTTAAAGTACCTCAGATGGAAGAATTGTTAAAAATTTACGAAGATAAGTGGATTGCTGACTGGTATGATAATAAAAAACAACGCGAAGAATATTTTATTAAAGGTAAAGAAATTCTAAAAATATTTTACGCCTCACAAAAAGATAATTGGACAATTCCAGTTACCTTAGAAGGATTTTTCAAAATCAAAGTTGGTGAATATTTAATTAATGGACGCATAGACAGAATTGATAAACTAGCTGACGGTAGTTTGGAAATTATTGACTACAAAACTGGCAAGGGTAAAGAAAAATTATCAACTGATGACAAACAACAACTTTTAATTTACCAAATAGCAGCTCAGAGTCTACCAGAATACAAAAATATTGGCGAAGTAAGTCAATTAACTTTTTACTATGTAAATGATGACTTGCGTCAATCTTTTATTGGTAAAGATAAGGACATTGAAAAATTAAAGGAAAAATTATTAGACACAATAAATAAAATTAGAGCAGGTAATTTTGAAGCCACCCCAGAAAAACACCTTTGTTCATATTGCGAATATAAGGAAATTTGCGAATTTAGGAAATTGTAACAACATTCACAATCCCGAACGAGCCCATTGAGCGTGAGCGAAAATGGTTGAGGAGGGATCTTTCGAAGTGCAAGGTCTGTGATTTCTAAATAAATTAAGTACCCATACTAAATATCCTTCGAAAGATTCCTCATTCACTTCGTGTAATTTCGGAATAAACAAAAAACTATGTCACCAATACTATTTCTATTCGCTATAATTGTTTTAGTACCATACCTAATCGTAATTATATATCTAATTTTTTTAATTTATGCGACTTTTTCTGGTGCGCCGTTTGTACCAACTGGAAAAAGACGGGTGGACAAAATGATTGAAATGGCTAATCTAAAACCGACCGATAGGGTGATTGATCTTGGCTCAGGCGATGGTCGGGTGACAATTGCGGCTAGCAAACAATGTGCCAAAAGCGTAGGTGTAGAAATCAATCCTTTTCTTTGTTGGTTGAGCAAAATTAAAGCTGGCAGGAAAAGTAATGTGGAGTTTAAGAATGAAAGTTTGTGGAAAATTAATTTAGCTGATTTTGATTTAATTTTTATTTATTTTATTCCTCACCGCATGAAAAAATTAGCCAAAAAAATTAGACGAGAGATGAAGCCAGGTAGCCGGATCGTTTCTCATGCTTTTATTTTTCCTGACTGGCAATATTTAGAAAAAAATGATAATATATACTTATACGAAGTAAACAAATAAATAATTTTTTTTAGAATCTTCTATACCAAAAAAATGCTGGAATAAATCGTCATCTTGAGCGAAGCCGAAAGATCCTATACTTCACTGCAATTAAAAAGGGGATCTTTCGACTACATTTGCTCCTATTGTCGCTCATTCCGCTCAAGATGACGAAAAAATATTTTATTAAACACAGAACCCTGTTACTTTATGCCATTTATTCCACTGACAAATAACCAAGAAAATCAAAAACAGACCGACGCTGACTTGCTTGAGTATGCCAAGGCGGTTTTTTTGGAGATGTTAGGAGAAAGTGGCCAAAGAATAGACCCACTTTTCCTCAAAAATCGCACTTTGACGGTCACTTGTGGTAATCTAGAAATTGCAACTGAGTTGCGTGAAAAAATGGAAGAAATTGTGGCTAAGATTAACGAAAAAATCGGCAAGCAGGAGGTGGATAGGATAAGGTATCTACTCTAGTCAGATAACAGTTTTCAGATAACAGATAACACTTGCCAAACAATTTTAAACAGTGTAAAATATGAAATAGCTAACTATTAGCTATTTTTGTAATAAATTTTAGTCAATCCCGAGCGAGTCCGGCCCTTTAAGAAGGGCGGGACGACGAGGGATCTTTCGAAGAATAAGTATTTTGGTTTACAGCTGTCTGTTGTGACTCGTTATACCTACCCTCCGACAGATCCCTCAATCACTTCGTGTATTTTCGGGATTACCTGACAGACTATGACTCTAAAACAATACATCACTATAATGATTATTGCCTCAATTCTCTGTTGGGTAGCATGGGGTTTTGTAATTATAAATATAGACCCATTTCAAGACACCGGCATTGGCTTTATTTTCTTTTATATAAGTTTATTTTTTTCGCTACTTGGAACCATTTCTGTCTTCGCTTTTTTTGTCAGAAAATTATTTTCCCGCGAAGCCCAGCCTATGTTTCGCTATGTAAAAAGAAGTTTTAGTGATTCGTTTTTTATTTCCATCGCGCTCATCCTACTTCTTTTTTTACAAGGTAAGGGTTATCTTAACTGGTGGAATACCGGAATATTCACCTTATCTTTAGCTTTTATTTTGGCTTTTAGTTTTACAACGAAAAAGGGCCATGAAAATATTCAATAGTTATTTTAAGCTAAGTTTATAGATACACGGATTAAAAGGATTTAACAGATAATAACAAATCTCTTTATATATCATAAAAATTCGTTAAAATTAGTTTAATTAGTTAAATCTGTGTATCTATAAACGATTTACCACAAAACTTTATTACACATAAAAACCATATGCGACAATCACAACTTTTTACTAAGACATCCAAACAAACCCCTAAAGATGAAGTTAGTCTAAACGCTCAACTTTTAATTAGGGCTGGTTTTATTCACAAAGAAATGGCGGGGGTATATGCTTATCTACCTTTAGGATTACGTGTTTTAAATAAAATAAATAATATTATTCGCGAAGAAATGGATGCAATTGGGGGTCAAGAATTTTTTTTAACTTCTCTACAAAATCCGGAACTTTGGCAAAAGACTGATCGCTGGAGCGATGAAATAGTAGATAATTGGTTTAAAACAAAACTAAAAAATGATACTGAATTGGGTCTAGCATTCACTCATGAAGAACCTTTGACCAATCTGCTGAAGAATCATATCAATTCTTACAGAGACCTACCTCGTTACATCTATCAAATTCAAACTAAATTCCGTAATGAGTTGCGTTCCAAAAGCGGAATTATGCGTTGCCGTGAATTTTTGATGAAAGATATGTATTCTTTTTCTCGTACTCAAGCTGAGCATGATGAATTTTATGAGAAATCCAAACCAGCTTACTTAAAAATATTTGAACGTTGTGGTCTAGGTGATAAAACTTTTGTAACCTTTGCCTCTGGCGGAGTATTTAGTAAATATTCGCATGAATTTCAAACCCTGACTGAATCGGGGGAAGATATTATTTATCTTGATAAAAATAAAAAAATAGCTGTCAACAAAGAAGTTTTTAATGATGAGGTCTTGAATAGTTTAGGACTTGACAAAAACGATATGGAAGAAGCAAAGGCAGTTGAAGTCGGCAACATCTTTACTTTGGGTACAAAATATTCTGAACCACTAGGACTTAAATTTACTGATGAAAATGGCAAGGAACAAACTGTAATTATGGGTAGTTATGGCATTGGCCCAGGAAGGGTCATGGGTACAATTGCTGAAGTCCACAATGATACCAATGGTTTAATTTGGCCCGAAGAAGTGGCTCCTTTTAACATTCATTTAGTTTCACTTTGTAAAGACGAAGCAGATGTAAAAAAAGCTGATGAACTTTATGAAAAATTAAAAGCTGAAGGCAAAGATGTTTTATATGATGATCGTGATATTTCCGCTGGTGCTAAATTTGCCGATAGTGATTTGATTGGTATTCCAGTCCGTTATGTAATTAGTAAAAAAACTTTAGAACAGGGGAGTGTGGAAGTGAAAAAGAGAAGGGAAGATAGTGTTGAGATGATAAAAATGTAACTCGAAACTTTAGTTTTGACTGTTAACGTAATAAAAATTAAATTAATAAAATATTATAAAAAAAGATAAATAGACACATTATCCAATAATCTAATAAACCAATAAACATTTCCTCCGAAAGATCCCTCCTCATTCATTTTCGCTCACGCTCAATGAACTCGTTCGGGATTAACTGAAAAACTATGTTTAAACGTTTATACTCAAAATTTTCTCAAGATTTAGGAATTGACCTCGGAACGGCCAATACTTTGGTATATATAAAAGGTAAAGGAATTGTTATTAATGAACCTTCGGTAGTAGCCGTAAATACCAAAACTGAACAAATTTTGGCAGTTGGACATGAAGCCAAAAACATGCTTGGCAAAACTCCTGCGCATATTGAAGTCACTCGACCTCTAATAAATGGGGTTATTTCTGATTATGAAGTGACTGAAAAAATGTTAAAATATTTTATTGATAAAGTTCATGAAGGCGGTTTTTCACTAATGTCACGCCCTCGGGTTATTATCTGTGCGCCACTGGAAGTGACTGAAGTAGAAGTAAAAGCCATTGAAGATGCTACTTTGTCCGCCGGAGCCAGAGAAGTTTTTGTAATTCAAGAACCAATGGCCGCCGCGATTGGCGCCAGAATGCCAGTTCAAGATCCAATTGGTAATTTAATTGTTGACATTGGTGGTGGTAATACAGAAGTGGCTGTCATTGCCTTAAATGGTGTTGTCACTTGGAAATCTACTCATGTGGCTGGGGATGAAATGAATAGAAACATCATGCAATATGCCAAAGAGGTTTTTAATTTGTATGTTGGTGAAAGTCATGCTGAGCAAATAAAAACCAAAATTGGTTCGGCTATTGATCTGGGGGAAAGGGAAGAATTTCCTATGCGCGGTCGTGATGTAATGACTGGTTTGCCAAAAGAAGTTATGGTAAATAGCGATCAAATTCGCGAAGCCCTGCGTCGATCAGTGTCAATTATAATTGACCATATTAAAATGACACTGGAAGTGACACCACCTGAATTAACAGCTGACATTCACGAAAGAGGTTTACTTATTACTGGTGGGGGAGCACTATTGCGTGGCATCGACAAAATTATTTCTCGAGAAACAGAAATACCAGTACGAATTGCTGACGATCCTCTTACTGCTGTTGTCCGAGGTACCGGCGTTCTATTAGAAGATCCTGATCTACTCAAAGAAGTTGTTATGCCATCAGCTCGTGATGGTAGATAAAAATCTATGTCTGGTAAAATAAAAACATTTTTAAGCATTACAATCGTTATAATTTTAACGATTGTTTTTCACTTTGTGGGTTGGCTATCACCAATAGAAAATTTTGTTTATTCTTTTATAGAACCAGCGTCACAATTACTTTATACCACAAATATTTTCATAGACGACGAAGACTCTAAATTGTTTTCTGATCCACAAAAACTAAAGGAGGCTTATTTAAATCAAAAAGCTGAATTATTAAAAAATAAAATTGATCAAACTACCTTTCAATTGACGCAAGAAGAAAATGAAGGATTAAAAAAACAATTAGATTTTTTTCAAAGAAATAATTATTCTGCTGTAGGAGTTAATGTAATTGGAAAAAATACCGAACCAACTGGTAATACTCTCACCATTGATCGTGGAGAAAATGACGGAATTTCAATAGGTAATACTGTTATTACCAAAGCCGGAATTTTGGTAGGAAAAATAACCAAAGTAAATAATAATTTTTCTATAGTACGACTCATAAATGATAATCAAAGTAAAATAGCGGCGACAATTATAAACCAAGATAAAAGTATTGGTCTAGTTGAAGGTGGTTATGGAATTAGTGTGCACATGAATTTTATACCTCAAAACGAAACACTTAGTATTGGCGATGTTATTGTCACTTCTGGTTTGGAGGAGAATATACCACGTGGACTTTTGATTGGGGAGATTGAGGCAATTGAAAAAGAGGCTTATCAACCATTTCAAAAAGCTGTCATAAGTCCTTTTGTAAATTTAGAAAAAATAGTCTTGGCATCAGTTATAATCTCCGATAATAAGCAGGATTAATATGGAATTACTAAAAAAAACTTTTATTATACTTTTTATTCTGATTCTTTTGGTTGGGTGTAGTATGTTAGTTTCTTATTTATTACCATACCCATTTTCCAATATAAATATTATTTTTATTTTTTTAATTATTTTTATGATGGCGCGTGACTCTGGTTTGGTAGTTTGGATAAGTTTCTTTACCAATTTTTTTACAGAAATTTATTCATCAACTCCATTTGGTCTAATTTTATTTTCTGGAACTATCAGTATTTTAATAATTTTTTGGCTATACAAAACTATTTTTACAAATCGGTCTTGGTACAGTGCAATGGCCTTGGTATCGCTAGCACTTCTGCTTTATCGAACACTTTTTATAATTTCTTTATCTCTATTAAAAATATTTGGTTTGACATATCTAACTTTTGAAAAAACCACTTTTATAATTTTTGGCTGGGAATTATTATTTACTTGTCTTTTAACAGGAGTTGTTTATTTTGTATTATCCAAATTTTTCAAATCATTTAAAGCCTCTCCGATTGAACACGGTTTATTTAAAATATGAAAAAAATTAAGTCAAATTTATTTACCGCCAATTTTGCTGATTTGGCCTACAAAAATTTAAATGGAAAGTATAGTAAAACTTGGGTAGAAGATTCAGTGATTTTTGAAAACAAAATTGGTAAACAAATTCCAACTCCAAAAAGCAATTCCTATGTTGGGAGTAGTTTTTTTGGTAAAAAAATATCCTTAACCAGTATAATTTTATTGGTATCTTTTTTAGTTTTAGTTTTAAATATTTTTTATTTACAAATAGTTAAAGGGGAACATTACAGAATGTTGGCAGAAAACAATCGCCAACGTATTATTCCTATTCCAGCTGAACGAGGTCTTATTTTTGATCGAAATGGTATTCAAATAACTGAAAATATTCCTAATTTTTCAGTGACTCTCATCCCCCAAGATCTACCTAGAGACAAAATGGAAAAAGAATTAATAATAGAAAAATTATCAACCATAACCAACCAAAACAAGGAGAAAATTAGATCAACAATTGAAGAATATGGCTCTTACAGTTTTGAGTCAATTATAATTTTAGAAGACATTGATTATGAAACCGCTATTCAAATACTAATTGATTCAGCCGATTTACCAGGTATTAGAATTCAACGCGGTAGCAAGCGACTTTATAATGATTACAACATTACAGCAGAAAATAAAAATACTACATCAACACCATTTTCTTTATCACACATTTTGGGTTATATTGGCAAACTAAATCAAACTGAACTTGATAATTTGTATAAAGATGGTTATTTACCATCTGATTCAATAGGTAAAACTGGAATAGAAAAAAGTTATGAAACTGATTTACGCGGAAATTACGGACGTCGCCGAATTGAAGTAAACGCTTTTGGTAAAGAACAAAATATTTTGGCTGAAGAAATTCCTATACCAGGAAAATATCTTTATCTTACGATTGATGAAGAAGTGCAAAAAAAATTAGAAGAAATAATGTTGGACAATTTCAAAGTAGCCGGAAAAAAACGGGGGATTGGTATTGTAATGAATCCACAAAATGGAGAAATTTTGGCCATGGTTAGTTTACCAAGCTTTGATAATAATGATTTTTCTGGTGGCATTGACCAAGCTACTTATTCAAAATACATAGAGGACGAAAATAATCCACTCTTTAATCGAGCTATTGCTGGTACTTATCCTTCTGGTTCTACCGTTAAACCAGCAGTAGCCTCGGCCGCTCTACAAGAAGGAATAATAAATTCAGCCACATCATTTTTAAGCAACGGCGGTCTTTGGGTAAGCTCTTGGTTTTTTCCTGACTGGCAAGCCGGTGGACATGGTATTACTAATGTTAGAAAATCTCTAGCTTGGTCAGTTAATACTTTTTATTATTACATTGGTGGTGGCTACAATGATTTTGTTGGTTTGGGTGTTGAGAAAATAACTAACTATTTACGTGAATTTGGTTTTGCCAGTAAACTCGGAATTGATATTCCGGGAGAACAAGCTGGATTTTTACCATCAAAAGAATGGAAAGAAGAAACAAAAGGCGAACGTTGGTATATTGGTGACACTTACAATCTATCAATTGGACAGGGAGACTTACTTGTCACCCCACTACAAATTGCCGCGATGACCGGTGTAGTTGCCAACGGCTCAACTCTTTATCAACCACATTTAGTAAAAAAAGAAATAGATCCCTTGAGCGGTGAAGAGCAAAATATTTCCACAAAAATTATTAATAAAGATTTTATTAGTCCAAACAATTTAAACATTGTAAAATTAGGAATGAAAGACTGTGTGGATTATGGTTCTTGTCGCCGTTTATCTCTCTTACCTTTTTCTTCTGGCGGTAAAACCGGAACCGCGCAGTGGAGTAGTACCAAACCTGATCACGCTTGGTTTACAGCTTTTGCCCCTTATGATAACCCCAAAATAGTTGTCACAATTTTGGTAGAAGAGGGTCAGGGTGGTGATCTAATCTCAGCACCAATTGCCTATGAATTTCTCCGCTGGCTCGGCAGTTCCACTTGTTATATAGATGGTTGCACTGAATAAATTGAGAGATCATCCCTTGTTTCACAGAGTTACGCCGGATAAACTACAATACTAGTTTACAGGGCGTAATCCGAGCAAAGCGAGGATGGAGCCCTGTGGATAACCTCTTGACTTTAATTTATCTTTACTCTAATATCTGTTATACTAAAATAAAGAAACATATTATCTTCGCTCGTTCGGTCATCAAAAAAAGCTAAGCTATTTTTTGATGACTCTCACTCGCTCGATAATAAACCGCATAAAACGGGTTTATTTTTATTAGCCTTAGTTCATAAAGTTAAAAGTTTTTAAAGTTAAAAAGAATAACTTGAAAACTTTATAAACTTTATAAACTTTATAAACTGTTACTATGTCTGATCAAACACAATACATGACACTAGAAAAACTAGAAGAATTAAAAGTAGAATTACAAAATTTGAAATTGAAAGAATTGCCAAAAATTGCCAAAAGAATTGACGACGCTAGGCAGATGGGGGATTTGTCTGAAAATGCTGAATATCATCAGGCCAGAGAAGACATGGCTTGGATGCAGAGCCGGGTAAAAGAAATTGAAGCTATTTTGGACAACGCTGAAATTATTACCACTGGTGGAACCGCAACGGTCGAACTAGGTTCTTTTATAATTGTCAAAGTTAATAATGAAAAACGTGAATACACCATTGTTGGTGCTCAAGAAGCTGATCCTGCTTCTGGTAGAATATCCAACGAATCACCCCTAGGCAATGCCTTTTTAGGACGCAAAAAGGGCGATAGGGTTGATATCAAATTACCAAGCGGGGTACAGGAGTATAAAATAATTGAGGTTAGATGATTCATCAGATAACAGATATCAGATATCAGATAACAAAAAATCGCTTAAATAAGCGATTTTTTAATAGAGAAATTAGTCTAATACATATATATTATAGCACATTTTTG
>CAYXGV010000004.1:29301-44917 GCA_964464685.1 uncultured Gammaproteobacteria bacterium
AATCAACATTTTATGAATACTCCAAATACTCACGACGAAAGAAAAATGCGTTTGCAAAAATTGGAAGAATTAAAAACAGCTGGGATTAATCCCTACCCGGCTAAATCACATCGTGTACAAACCACCAAAACAGCTTTGGAACTAGCCGATGGTGAAACAGCGGTAGTAGCTGGCCGAATTATGTTAAAACGCGAAATGGGAAAAATTTGTTTTTGCCACCTGCAAGATGAAAGTGGAAAAATCCAAATTGTTTTCAAACAAGATGACGGCATTGACAAAGAAAGTTTTAAACTTTTTACCAAAAAAATTGAAACAGCTGACATTATCTCGGTAGAAGGTGAACGATTTGAAACCCAAAAAGGTGAGAAATCAATTTTAGTAAAAAAATGGACACTGCTCTCAAAAGCCCTACTACCTTTGGGAGACAAATTTCATGGTGTACAAGATGAAGAACTACGTTTGCGCAAAAGATATTTGGATATGATTTTAAATCCAGAGGTACGTGAAATGTTCAAACGAAAAGCCAAATTTTGGCAAGCAACTAGAAATTTCTTGATTGAGGAAGGTTTTTTGGAAGTGGAAACACCTGTTTTGGAAACTACTGCTGGTGGGGCTAGTGCAACACCTTTTGCTACTCACCACAATGCACTTGATATGGATGTGTATTTGCGAATTTCTATGGGTGAACTCTGGCAAAAACGATTAATGGTGGCTGGATTTGACAAAACTTTTGAAATTGGCCGACAATTTAGAAATGAAGGTATGAGTCGTGAGCATTTGCAAGATTATTCGCAAATGGAATTTTATTGGGGCTACGCCGATTATACTATGGGTATGGAATTGGTTGAACGAATGATAAAACATATTGCCGAAGAAACTTGGGGAACACTAAAATTTATTATTGGTGAACATGGCGAAATTGATTTGGGTCAAACTTGGAAACACTACGACTATGTTGAAACTATCAAAGAAAAAACTGGACTTGATATTATGTCAGCAACGATTGAAGAAGTTAAGACAAAATTAAATGAATTGCAAATAAAATATGACAAAGTAGAAGCTAAAAGTGCTTTGGTAGATTCACTTTGGAAATATTGTCGTAAAAGTATTGCTGGTCCGGGATTTTTGATAAACGTCCCAGTCTTAGTTTCACCACTGGCCAAACGTAAAGAAGACAATCCAGAATTAACCGAACGTTTTCAACCAATTATTGCCGGATCCGAACTAGGTAATGGTTATTCTGAACTTAACGACCCAATCGATCAAGCCGAAAGATTTACCGAACAAGTCAAAATGAAAGAAGCCGGCGACACTGAAGCCCAATCCCATGATAAAGATTTTGTTGAAGCGCTAGAACATGGTATGCCACCAACCTGTGGTTTTGGTTTTTCTGAAAGAGTATTTTCATTTTTGGAAAATAAACCGATTAGAGAGTGTCAAATCTTTCCGCTTATGAAGCCAGTTGAGGATGATTCCAAGAAAGATAAATAGAACACGGATCAAACTAATTTAACGAATTTAAACGAATTCGTTCTAATTAGTTTAATTCGTTAAATCCACGTTCCATTCCTATGAAAAAAGTAATGATCTTCGGTACATTTGATATTTTACACTGTGGCCATCTCCACATGTTTAAACAAGCCCGTGAGTATGGAGATTTTTTGATTGCAGTAGTTGGTAGAGATGCCAATGTTGAAGAAATAAAAGGTATTGGTCCGATGCACAATGAAACCGAACGTTTAGATTTAATATCCCAGATAAAACTTATTGACAAAGCTCGCTTGGGAGATAAAATTGATGTTTACAAAGTAATTGAAGAAGAAAAACCAGATATAATCGCATTGGGTTACGATCAGCGTGCGTATATAGATAAACTGGCCGATGCCATTACTAATTTTGGCTTAAGCACAGAAATTGTCCGTCTAACTGAATACCAAGAAAAGAGACTAAAGTCTAGTAAAATAAAAAAGTATATTGAGAGAATGATATAAGTAGATAAACATACTAATATACTAATAATACCAATTATACGAATGCTATACGAATTCCACTCTAGAAAAATATATGCAAAAATTACTCATAGCAACTACAAACGAAGGTAAGTATAAAGAAATAAAACATTTTTTAAATGATTTGCCTTTTGATATTATTTCTTTAAATGATCTGGATAATATTCCAACAGAACCAGAGGAAGACAGGCCCGATATTGAAGGTAATGCGATTTTGAAGGCAAAATATTACGGAGAAAAAACTGGTTTATTATCTCTGTCTGATGACGGAGGAATTTTTGTTGATGCTCTAAATGGTTGGCCTGGCGTTATTAGTGCCAGGATTTCTGATACAACTGATGGACGTTGGCAACAAATTTTAGATAGGTTAGAAGGTGTGCCGGAAGAAAAACGCAGTGCAATTTTCAAGGCCTGTTTGGCTCTATATGATCCCAACGGACAACAGATGCACTTAACCTATGGTGAAACTAAAGGACAAATTTTAAAAGAGGCCATAAATGATAAAAATGGCTTTGGTTATGATCCTATTTTTTATGTTGAGGAAGTTGGTAAAACCTATGCTGAAATGACAACACAAGAAAAAAATAATTGTTCTCATAGAGGTAAAGCTCTAGGGAAAATGAAATACATTTTACACAATCAATACGGTGTCAAACATATTGTTGTTCCCTTTGGAATTATTGCGGATAAAGGAAAAATTCTAATCTGCAAAAGAAATGATCCGGCCAATTCTGATTTTCACGGGCTCTGGGAATTACCAGGTGGAATGTTAGAATTTGGTGAAAATTTAGAAGAAAATGTTGCTCGAGAATTATTAGAAGAAACAAATTATAAAGTAGAAGTTATTAAAAAAATAGACTATATTCATATTACCGAACGAGAATATCCCAGTGTAAAACTACAAATAATTTTAATTCCTTTTGTATGTAAAATAATTGAAAAAAATGGCGAATTCAATGATGCTGAAATTATGGATATGGAATGGATTGAACCAAAAGATTATATTAATTACGATTATATTGGTGAAAATAAAAAAATCTTTGCTGACATAATGCCGGAGATAAAAAATATTATTTCAACCTATAAATTATAACTTAAAGCTTATAACTTTCAAAGATATGTTAGATATAAATTTATTAAGAGAAAAAACCGATGAAATAAAACAAAATCTTCTTAAACGTACAACAGAAGATAAGTTAGATTTTGCCACAATTTTAAAATTAGATGATGAAAGAAAAGAACTAACAGCTAGGGCTAATGATTTAAAATCAGAAAGAAATAAACATTCAAAAACTAAACCAACACCTGAAGTAATTGAACAGATGAAAAAAATTGGTGAAGAAATAAAAAATTTGGATGAAAAATTAAAAAATATAGAAACAAAATTAAATGAAGCTTTGGCAGAACTCCCAAATATTGTGGCCGATGATGTAATAGCTGGTGGTAAAGAAAATAACAAAGTAATCAAAACTTTTGGCGAAAAACCAAAATTTACTTTCCAACCAAAAGATCACGTAGCGCTAGCAACTGATTTAGGATTAGTTGATTATGAACGTGGCGCAAAAATGTCTGGAGCTGGTTTTTGGGTTTACAAAGGTGATGGAGCACTACTGGAATGGGCTTTGTTAAATTATTTTGTAGATTTTCACAATAAAAATAATTATACTTTTATTTTACCACCATACTTACTAAGTGAAGAATCAGCTTACACATCAGGACACTTACCAAAATTTCGTGATGATTTGTATTGGACACAAGATAAATTATGTTTGAATGCAACTTCGGAAATGATGCTTGGAAATTATCATCGTGGAGAAATTTTAGACGGAGCTGAATTACCTCTAAAATATTATGCCTATTCACCATGTTTCCGCCGTGAAGCTGGTAGCTACCGTAAAGAAGAGAGGGGAATGATTCGCGGACATCAATTTAACAAAATTGAAATGTTTCAATTTACCAAACCAGAAAATTCTTGGAATGCTTTTGCTGAATTATTGGGCAATGCGGAAAAATTAGTTGAAGGTCTAGGTTTGTATTATCAAACTTCTCAATTGGCAGCGGGGGATTGTTCATCTGCCATGGCCAAAACTAATGATATTGAAGTTTGGATTCCAAGTATGGAAATTTATAAAGAGGTAAGTAGTGTTTCCAATGCCCTTGATTATCAAGCTAGACGTGGCAATATAAAATACAAAGATGAGGCAGGTAAAAAACAATTTGTTCACACCCTAAACGCCTCTGGTCTTGCCACCAGCCGTCTAATTCCGGCCATTTTAGAACAATTTCAACAAGAAGATGGTAGTGTGATTGTTCCAAAAGTTTTGCGGGGGTGGGTGGGAAAAAGTGAATTGAAATAAATTCGTTCAAATTTGTTAAATTAGTTCAATCCGTGTTCTATTAATGTATGAAAGAAATCAAAACAAAACTCATAATATTACCCGGCTGGGGAGGAACATCTGAAACTTGGGCTGACTTTGTTGAAATAGCAAAAGCTGATTTTGATATACACGTAATAAATCTACCCTGTTTTGGTGATGAACCATGTCCTGACAGTATATGGGGAGTAGAGGATTATGCTAAATTTGTTAAAAATAAACTAGAAAAATTGAAAGCCGAAAGCCAAAAGCCGATTGCTATTTTGGGTCACTCATTTGGCGGACAAGTCGCATCATATCTAGTGGCTAATAATCCTGAATTGGTAAATAAACTAATTCTATCTGGTCCAGCAGTTTTTCGTCCAAAGAAAAAATTACGTCGAATTATTATTGGTGTTATTGCCAAAATAGGGAAGTGGCTATTTAGATTGCCCATATTAGAAAAAGCTGATGTGGAAATAGAAAAAATATTTCACAGAGTTACTCGTTCACAAGATTATGCTAACACCTCTGGCATAAAACGTGATATTTTTACCAAAGTTATCCGCGAAGACTTGACTGAAGTTGTTAAAAAAATAAAAACACCAACACTCATTATTTGGGGAACAAAGGATACTTACGTACCAGTAAAAGACGCTTATAAATTAAATAAAATTATTCCAAATTCAAAATTAGAAATAATAAAAAATGGTAAGCATGGATTACATATTCAACAACCCGAGGTCTTGTTAAAAAAAATTAAACACTTTGAGCAATCCGCATAATCTGCGTCATCTGCATATAATCCGCATATCCGTATCATTATTATGTTTTCACCAATCAATCTAATAATATTTTTCCTCTGGCTCATCAGCGCTGTGGTTGACTACTCAGATTTCGCTTATTTTTGGCAATTAAAGGAATATAGGATGGACAGATTCAAAGATTTTCTATCTACCCAGCAAGGGCGTGATTTTTGGTTTAGATATCAAACTCTCTGGCGCTCTGTCATCGCCATTATTTTATTTTTTTGGCCGATAAATGATGTTTTAACTCTCAAAACTGCTATTATTACTATTTTTTCTCTTGATTTAGGATTTGCTATTTACAAACTAAAAAAGAAAAAAATAAGAAGGCCAGTTATAACCAAAAAAGCCATGGCCATAATTGTCCTTTCAATTATTTTAGAAGGTGCACTGTTCATTATAAAACGAGATTGGGGAATATTCTTTTTATTAATGATAATAAGATTTTTTATAATTTGTTTTGTTATTTGGTTATTAAACAGATTAACTAATTACATAAAAAAATATTTAATAAAAAAAGCAACCGAAAAAATAACTAACCAAAAACACCTAACAATAATTGGTATCACTGGCAGTTATGCCAAAAGCACTGTAAAGAAATTTTTAACTGAAATTTTGTCTAATAAATTTAGAACCATCTGCACGCCTAGAAATATAAACACTGAGATCGGTATTGCTCGATTTATTTTAACAACTAATTTTTCAGACAAAGATATTTTTATTGTGGAAATGGGTGCCTATACCACTGGAGAAATAAAACTAATTTGCGACATGGTAAAACCAAAAATAGGTATTCTCACAGCTATTAACGAACAACACCTATCACTTTTTGGTAATATCCAAAATACCCAAAAAACAAAATATGAACTTTTACGCTCATTACCAAAGGAAGGTTTAGCCGTCACGAATGCAGACAATCAATACTGCACAGAATTTTTATCTGAATTATTAACCCCAGTCGTCACTTTTGGATTAGAGAAAGAAAATAATCCTAATATTCTCATTACCAATTTTAAAACCTCGTCAAACGAAACTACTTTTTCTTATATTTATAAAGACAAAGAACATACCGTCACTTCAAAAATACTCGGTGATCACAACGCCTTAAATCTTGGTGCTTGTATATTAGTCGCCGATTGGTTGGGACTTAGTGAGGAAGAAATAAAAATAGCTATAGAAAATTTAACCAGAGTGACTGAATTAAAAAAGTATGGACACTGCACTATTATTAATGACAGTTATAATTCAAATCCAGATGGTTTCAAAGCAGCTTTAAATTTTTTAAGCACTTTTCCACCAGACACAAAAAGAATTGTTATCACCAGAGGTATTTTGGAACTAGGCGAAAAAAGTAATGAGATTCACCAACTTATTGGCGGTGAAATTTCTTTTGTGGCCGACGAATTGGTGATAATTACTCCAGATTTTGTTGATGCCATTAAAAAAGGTATTGTGGACAAGTATAGGATAGATGTGAAATTAATTTATGAACCAGACAAATTAATTCAATATTTTCAAAACACAAAAAAACAGAAAACGGCTATCCTTTTAGAAAATCGAATTCCCAGCAGTGTAATGAATGAATTAGGTATCTAAGCAATTATGAAATTTTTTAAAAAACCAATTTTTACTGGCTTTGCCCCAAATTTAACTAGTCGCGATGTAAAAACAGCTAGTCAATTTTTATTTTTTCCTTGGAATTGGTCTAGTTGGAAAAATGGTAAAAATATCAATTTGGTAGAAAATAAACTAAAATCATTTTTCCAGACTAAATACGCGCTTACTTTTGACAGTGGAAGGTCAGCGCTTTTTTTTGCCATCAAAGCATTGGGTGGGGGAGTGGGTGATGAAATTTTAGTTCAATCTTATACCTGCGTAGTTGTGACAAATGCTATTAAATACGCTGGTGCCAAACCAATTTATGTAGATATAAATAATGATTTTAATTTAAATCTGGAAGATTTAAAAAATAAAATATCACCAAAAACAAAAATTTTAATTATTCAGCACACTTTTGGCAAACCAGCTGAACTGGACAAAATTATTGCGATTGCCAAAGAACATAATTTAAAAATAATTGAAGATTGTGCCCATTCTCTAGGAGCAAAATATAATAGCCAACTGACTGGAACCTTTGGTGATATTGGAATGTTTAGTTTTGGTTCTGATAAAATTATCTCCTGTGTACGTGGTGGAGCACTCATTACCAATGATGATTATTTGGGAAGCAAGTTAAAAGAAAACCAAGAAAAATTATCAATGCCGGCGAATAAACTTATTGCCCAAGAATTATTACATTTCGTTTTTTTCTTTATTAACAAGCCAATTTATAATTTATTTTTAGGCAAAGCAATATTATTGTTAGGAAAAAAATTAAATTTGTACGGAAAAATAATTTATGAAGCAGAAAAAAAGGGTAAGGCAGTTTCTTTTTATCCAAGCAAATTACCAAATGCTTTGGCAAGCATCTTGTTAAATCAATTGTCAGATTTAAATGAAGTTATAGATCACCAAATAAAAATTGCCGAACTTTATCAAAAAAATATAAACAATCCGATAATTAAAAAACCACAGTGGAATCCGGAATCAATCTGGTTACGTTACACAATTTTGACTGACCAACCACAAAAACTACACGTCGTAAGCAAAAAACATGGTGTAATACTTGGTAATTGGTACGACTGTCCAGTTGCCCCAGCTGATATAGACTTTAGTGCCACCGACTATGTTCTTGGCTCTTGCCCCAATGATGAAAAATTGTCACAACAAACAATCAACCTACCGACCGACCGACATATTAGCATTAAAGATGCCGAGAAAATAATTAGAATAGTTAATAATCATTCAATAAAAAATTAATATAAACAAACTTAATTTATCTTCTGTAATTATGCAAATAAAACAAATCCAAAATAAAAATGAATGGGAAGAGTTTGTTTTAAAACAACCAATTACACTTTTTGTTCAATCTTACAAGTATGGTGAATTTTATGAAAAAATGGGGGAGAGCACTTGGATTTTTGGTATTTATAATAACACAAAATTAATTGGTGGTTCATTAGTCGTCAGCACCCACGCCAAGAGGGGGGATTTTCTCTATCTACCTTATGGACCAATTTTGCCGGCAGAAAACAAAAAAGAAGCTTTGCAAGAACTAACAAAATTTATTAAAAAATTTGCTAAAAAGAATAATTATAGTTTTGTTCGTGTTAGTCCTTTTATTGATGAGACTGCCGAAATAAAAAAACTATTTAAAAAAGCTGGCTATAGAAACGCTCCAATACATATTTTAGCTGAAACCACTTGGCTATTAGATATCCAAAAAACTGATGAACAGCTTTTGGCTGGTATGAAAAAAAATCACCGTAATTTAATTCGTCGTTGTGAAAGAGATGGTGTTAAAATTGAAAAAACTTCTGATATAAAAAACTTAGAACAATTTAATAAATTACACGAAGAAACTGCAAAACGTCACGACTTCCACAGATTTTCAGATGAATACGTCAAAAAAGAATTTTCTGTGTTTGCCCCTGACAAAGAAGTAGCACTTTTTAATGCCTACTTGCCAGACGGAAAACTTGATTCTTCTTCTGTTATAATTTTTTATGGTAACATGGCAGCTTACAGACATAGTGGATCGCTTGGCCTGGATAGCAAGCTACCAACTTCCTACTTATTACAATGGGAAGCAATCAAAGAAGCAAGGAAGAGGGGAATAAGGTATTACAACTTTTGGGGTATAGCACCAGAAGATGCCCACAAAAAACACCCTTTTAAAGGCATAACCCATTTCAAAAAAGGCTTTGGAGGCTTTCAAAAAGATTTACTACACTGCCGAGATTTATCTGTTTCACTCAAATATTGGATTACCTGGATTATAGAGACCTTTAGGAGTATTAATAGAGGATTTAAATAAAGAAATTTTGATATTCCACAAAATATCCTCACAAGCAATAAATAAATTAACAAATAAACCAATCTGCGTAGGAATATTTTTAATCATCACAAGTATAAAAGAAAGTGGGGGAGAGGCATAAAAAAGGCCTCTGGTTTTTTGTTTAACTCTACTAATGATAACTTTTGTGCTAGAAAAGATTATGCCTGGCATACTAGCAAAGCTAATCCGTTGCATCCAGACCAAGATGAGATTGATTGGAAAAAAAGAATAGAAATATTGATTTTAATTTTTTCTCTCTTAACTTTGGTCAGTATCGGGCTATATAGCAACTTTTTCAAAATTAAAGAAGTAAAAATTGATGGTTTACAACGAATTAATAAAAGTGAAATAAACGACACTGTTTTTGGTGTTATAAATTATAAAAAATTCTTTATTTTTCCTAGAGAAAGTTATTTCTTGGTAAATGTTGGCGAAATAGGCTCAATATTAAAAAAAAGATTTCCTTTGGAATCAATTATTGTTAAAAAAACTTTTCCAAATATTTTACAAATTATTTTGGAAGAAAAAATATCTACTATTATATATGATAATGGTAAGGAGTATAGTTATCTTGATACTGAGGGTCAGGTGGTAGAAATTATACGCAAAATAGGTGATGATGAATGGAAAAGAGAAATTGAAATTGTGACCAGCACCAATGAATTGGGCGAAGAAATTAGTGAAGAAAAAATAATTAAAGAAAATCATCAACCAAACATAACCCAAATTATAGAAGAGATGGGAGATTACCCGATTATTTATGATACCCGAGATCAAAAAATTGAGATAAAATCAAAAGTTATTGATCAAAAAATAGTTCAGGGGGCCATAGATTGGTTTAATTTGATAAATAAAAATACTGATATACCGTTTGGCTACATAACTATTTACAATGGGATAGGGGATGGTGTTATAAAGACTCGTGATGGCTGGAGTCTACTAGTTAAGCTAAATGGCGACGTCAAAGCACAATTTGATGAACTTCAGTACCTTTTAAAACAAAAGATAAGTCGTGATAACTTAAATTATATTGATTTAAGATTTCCAGACAAAGTTTATTGGCAATAAACTTATGTTATCTAGAGAATAGAGGAGTGATCACAAAGCTTTATATAAGATAGTGTAAGCGTCGCACAATATATCTTATGCGACGCCATAGTATAGGGGTTCAAAACCCCTAGGTCATAGTATACCGCTAACCTTAGCTAAAAAGCCCTGTCACTCTAGGGTTTTTCTTTGTTTTATCCTCTAATAACACAATTTATTATATTTTTAAAAAAAAATTAATTTTTAAACTTTTTATTTGTATTTTATATATTTTCTTAACTTAAAATGTACTTTGTTAAATCTTTTATAAAAACAAAAAACTTACATAATTGTAAGTTTTTCATTAAATCTATGTCCCCTATTTTTTGGAGGTCTATCCCCCGCTCTAATATTGTGCGACACTAGGAAAATTATTTGTATTTTATTTTTAAAAATAAAATAAGTAGGGCAAGTAATAATCCGATACTATTCATAACCACTACAGGACCATTGGAGATTAGTATTGCGTAAACAATCCATAATACTAACCCCCCACTATAAATTACATACCTAGCCAAAGAAAGATCCTTTGTGGATTTTGTCTTCCAGCTTTTAATTGTTTGAGGTAAAAGTGAAACTACAACCATAATTCCAGCCACATATCCTAAAATATCCATCATATTACCAATCTTTAATTAAATAATTCAATGGGTTAACGGGGATACCATTTTTTCGAACTTCAAAATGCAAATGGGGTCCAGTAACAAATGGTCCGGCACCAACTGTTCCAGGGGTACCACCGGAATAACCAATCACATCTCCCCTAGTTACAAACTGATCTTCGCTAACTGTGATACCACTCAAATGACCATAGACTGTGGAGATACCCCCAGAATGAACAATCATAACATAACTGTAACAAGAGGAAACAGAGCAATGTTTAGCTCGAGCAATATAACCAGAAGCAACCGCCTTAAGAGCTGTACCATGACTAGCTCGGATGTCTATACCGCTATGCTCCATGATATTACGAAATGGATAATCTGGATCATGAAAATATGCTGTAATATAACGACTCTGAGTTGGCCAAGATAATTGGGTAGAATCACCAGAGATGTTACTCAATTTATCCTGACTTTCTAATTTTTTTCTCACCTCTTGTTCAATGGCTGACACCTCATTTTCAATTTGTTGATATTGAGTTTTTAAATTACTCAGTAATGTATTATATTTTAATTCAGACGATTGTGTCTGTGCTAATAAATCTTGTTTTAAAAATACTTGTTCGTCCAAATCTGTCTTTTTCTGACTTAATTCCTCTCTTACATCTTCATAATTTTTTTTACGCTCTTCAGTTTGAATTTTCTTTTCTTCCAAATCGGCCTTGGCTATTTTTATACTTCTAACACTTGACCCCATGTCTTTTTCCATGGTTTGCAAATAATGTAGTTTGTTATAAAATTCAGAAAAATTATCATAAGAAGCCACAATCTCTATATAACTTTTATTATCATTTTGGTATATATTTCTAATTAATTCAGCCAGCATACTCTGTTGTTTTGTAATAACTTTTTCTTTGTCTTCTATTGATAATTGTAAAACTTCAATTTCAAAAACTAGTGAGTCTAATTTTTCTTGAGTCGCCTTTATATCCAACTCCACCTGGGCTACCCGGTTATCAATAATAGCCATTTGATTTGACAATGACGTTGCTTCCAATCGTTTTTGAGATATTTTGTCTTTGTAATCAGCAATACTTTGCTCCAACTGTTTAATCTTAGTTTTTTTTTCAGCAATAGCATCATTTAATTGATCAATCTCAGCCTTATTACCACCAGTGTTTTCTGAAAATACCAAAACAGGCTGGATTAATAAACCACCAATTAACACAATAAAGGCAATTAAAATATACTTTGACTTCATAACGATATTATAGCATACTGAATAAAAAAAATAAATGATAGATGATAAATGATATCTTTCTTAGTAGGGTATCATTTATCATCTATCATTTATTTGATTCTGGTTGGTAAGATCTAAGTTTTATCTAGATATTTTCTCAATAGCAAAACTCATCCTTTCCAAAGTCTTGTCTTTGCCCAAAACACCAGCAATTTCAAACGGTCCAGGAGAATTTTTTAAGCCTGACAAAGCCACCCGCATTGGCCACAAAATATCACCATTACCCCAACCCTTGTCTTTTGTCCAAGGTAGAATTTTCTCCTCCAAATATTCTTTTGACCACTCCCCTTCTAGAGTATTAAGAAATTCTAACACAGATTCTAATTTTTCTTTCGTATCTTCTTTGGTAGATTTTTTCCAAATTAATAATTCTGGTTCATATTCAAGCTTATCAACAAATAAAAAGCTTACATTATCAACCAACTCAACCAGAGTAGACGCTCTCCCCTGCTCTAACTTAACGACTTCTGACAACTGACATTTAACATCTGACAGCTTTATTCCAGCATTAACAAAAAAATTTTCCGTTCTTTTGGCTAATTCTTCGGCATCCATACTCATTATATATTGCTGATTATACCAATCTAACTTTTCGCGGTTAAATACACCAGACGCCTTACTCACTTTGGCAAAATCAAATTCTTTTTCTAAATCTTTTAAACTAAAAATTTCGCGCTCATCACCTGGATTCCAGCCCAAAAAAGCAATGAAATTAATTAGAGCCTCTGGTAAATAACCTTTGGCTTTAAAATCTTCTACCGAAACATCGCCATGACGCTTGGATAACTTTTGTTTTTGTTCGTTTACAAGTAATGACAGGTGAGCAAATTGTGGAGCCTCCCAACCAAACATTTCGTAAAGTTTTACATGCTTGGGAGTTGATGGTAACCACTCTTCACCCCGAATTACATGGGTAATACCCATCAAATGATCATCAACTACCACTGCCATGTGGTAAGTTGGAAAACCATCGGCTTTGAGTAAAACTTGATCATCAATTAATTCATTTTTAAATTCCACTTCACCACGAACCATATCAACAAATTTGGTAGCCCCCTCTTTGGGCATTTTCATTCTTACGACATAACTTTCCCCGGCTTCAACTCTTTTTTTTGCTTCATCTAAACTCAAATTACGACAATAGCCGTCATAACCGGTTGGTTGTTTATTTAATTCCTGCATCTTTCTAACTTCATCCATTCTTTCTTTGGAACAAAAACAATAATAAGCATGGCCCGCTTCAACCAGCTCACCTATATATTTTTTATAAATGTCCAAACGCTCTGATTGAATGTATGGCCCAGCTTCACCCGTTTGAACAATATTTTTGTTCAAATCAAAATCCACACCCTCGTCAATTTTTATTCCTGCCCAATGCAAAGAATTTAAAATATTTTCCATTCCCCCTTCAACAAATCGTTCTCTATCGGTGTCTTCAATGCGTAACAAAAATTTACCATTATTTTTCTTGGCAAATAAATAAGCAAATAGAGCTGTCCTTAGACCACCAACATGTAGGAAACCAGTTGGTGATGGCGCAAAACGTGTTTTTATCATAAATTTACCGCTGTTGTTAGTTAAATTTATTATGCTTATAGATACACAAATTAAACGAATTAAACGAATTTGAACGGATTCGTTTTTATTTGTTAGATTTGTTAAATTCGTGTATCTATTAAATTAATTTGATGCTGAAAGTGATCCCTCCACTTCGCCCCTTATTTCGTAGTGGCTACGGTCGGGATGACAGTGAGTGAATCAAAATTCCCCCCGCCACAGCTACATTTAATGACTCGGCCTCTCCTTTGCCAACAATAGTATAATTTTTATCTGATATTTTTTCAATCTCAGGCCTAACACCATGCGATTCTGAACCCAAAACAAAAATAGTTTTATCAGATATTTTTATTTTATTTAAATCCTCACCTTTCATAACCAATGAACAAATTTTGTACTCATACTTTTCTTTAAGTAATTTTAAGATACGTTCTAATCCTGAACTCTTTCCGCCCAAGGCGGATCCGCCTTGGGCGGAAAAAATATTCACATGAAAAATGGAACCCATAGTTGAACGTACCGATTTTTCATTATATGGATCTACACAGTCTTCTGAAAGCAAAATATTTTTTATGCCAAACCAATCGGCTGTACGGATAATAGTACCAAGATTTCCTGGGTCCTTTACACCATCTAAACAGATAATAAATTTCTCACCCGTAATATCTTCTGGTGTCACTTCTTGTTGAGACACAATCGCCATAATACCTGGAAAAGTATCGGTAGTTTTTATACCATCCACATCTTGTCGTCCACAAAACTCCACTTGTACTTCTTCCTCCTCAGCTTTTTTTATAATTTCTTTCATCTCTGACTCATCACGTTTATTTCCTTCAATAATAATTAAAACAATTTCCCAATCAGAATTAAGTGCTTCATCTACACCCTTTACTCCCTCAACCAAAAATTCACCAAATTCTTTACGAAATTTTTTTTGTTTTAGTTGATTTATGTGTTTTACCACAGATTTTGATAACATAATTTTATAATTAATCCCGACAGAGGAAAGATTTTTTTCGCAAAAAATTTTGACGACGAGGGATCTTTCTTACCTCTATTTTATTTAATGTAGCTATTTTTTATCTTAGAAATAACGACAATAAGAAAGATTCCTCACTCACTTCGTGTGGTTTCGGAATGAATAAAAAAGAAAAACAACAACAGCTTTCCATATTCTAAATAATCTTTTAGGTTCTCTCACCAGACGATATAACCACTCCAAACCAACCTTCCTCATCCAGACTGGTGCGCGTTTGGTTTTTCCAGAAATAAAATCAAATGATCCACCAACACCCATAGCAATTTTAACGCTTGGCAAGTCAACTAAGTTTTCATAAATCCATTTTTCTTGTTTACCATGACCAAAGGCAACGAAGAGTATGTCGGGGGCTTTGATTATTATATCATATATTGTATCTTCGTTCTTGTCTTTATCAACTTGTAACTTATAACTTATCCCCGAAGGAGGATGCCCCGTGGGTATAACTTGTAACTTAGGACCGCTATTATATCCTACAATATTCAATAACGGAAGCTTCTCTTGTAAAACATCCGCTGTCTTTTTTACAACTTCATCTGACCCACTTCCCAACAGATAAATACTTTTATTTTCTTTTTCAGCTAATTCACAGATATCTAGCATCAGATCTACTCCTGGAATTTTTTCAATAATCCCGAGCGAGGAAACTGGAGCTTCAGCGGAAGTTGACGACGAGGGATCTTTCGAAGATACAGCACTTTGAATTACATTTGGATTTTGTATTTTATCATTTATATCCTCCGACAGATCCCTCACCTCACTTCGCTCCGACTTAATGTCGGAGCTACGGAGGATTCGGGATGCAATTTGTATCCCCTTTCCATCACAAACATTCAAATCGCCACTATTCAAAACTTCTTTAAAATAACTATCCCGACTCGCATCAACCAGCATTTCTGGATTTGGTGTAAAGATCTTATTTTGTT
>CAYXGV010000005.1:0-20967 GCA_964464685.1 uncultured Gammaproteobacteria bacterium
AACAGCGTGTATGCGAAATCCTTCCTCTCCAAACTGTGGTTTGGGAGTAAGGACATCGCATACACGCGCCACATTATCCGACACTCCCTCACAAAACCCACTGATATGGTTTTTCACAAACTAACTACCAAACCATATTAAAATTTCCAATACGTTTGTATATATTTTATAATTTATTTTACATAACCGTGAAATTTAGTTATTTTTCATACTTTTTCACGATTATATTGACAAAACAGTGAAAATAGTGTACAATAGGGTTATATTACTCATTATTCACTTATTTCTATACTATGCCAAAAACCTTACATGTTTTTAACACTATTTCTACCCTAAGGGAACGCTTCTATAGGGCATCTGTTGGAAAACAAGATCTTTTAAGATTATTAAGCGAAGCAGAAGTGGCCGAACAAGTATATAACTCTAATGCTATTGAAAACAGCACCCTCACATTGGAAGAGACTGAAAAAATCCTTTTGCAAATAGATCTAGACAGATATATCACTGAACGAGAAATGTTTGAAGCCAAAAACTTGGCGCGAGTGGTGTCATATATTGATAAACGGGCCAAGGAACAAGAACTTACTCTAGAAGTAATTTTATCACTTCATAAAATGTTAATTGCCAATATTCATAACGATATTGCCGGAAGGTTTAGAAAAGACAATGAATTTGTGCGTGTTGGCAGTCATATTGCACCTAATCCTAAAGAAGTGATGGAACGCTTAGAAAAAATGCTGGCTGAATATAATGCCACCAGTCATGAAAATATTATTAAACGGATAGCGAAGTTGCATCTTACTTTTGAATACACCCATCCATTTTGCGATGGTAATGGCCGTATTGGGCGCGTCATAAACAACTATCTACTAATCCGAGAAGGATTTGTACCGATAAATATTAAATTTATTGACCGAAAAAAATACTACGAGGCATTTAGAGAGTTTGATGCTAATGGCACAACTGCTATTATGGAAGAAATTGTTGGTAAAGCGCTTACTAATAGCTACTACAAACGACTTGCTTATTTGGAAGGCGCGCAAATTATGACACTTGCGGAATACGGAAAAATAAATAAAGTATCGCACTCTAATTTGATCAACAAAGCAACTCGTCAAACAATAGAGGCCTTTCTGGAAAAAGGTGTGTGGAAAATAGGTATCACACTAAAAAATTAAGAACAGCGAAATTCTGAACCCAAGCCACAACGCACTCTCGCCCCATTGAGTTTCACTCCACAAAACTTCGTATATCCCTATACATTATCTATCTAGAGATATCTGGTATAAGCAACGTGGTTTTCGAATAATAATAAAATATACTTATAACAACAGTGTGTATCTAAAATATATTTAAAACTATTTTTTATTAATTAATCATACAATATGTCAACAGAAGAACAATTTGTAAATAGCTGTGCTGTATGTGGCACACCAACACATATAGGATGTGAACATACAAAACAAGGTGCAAAAGAATCTCAAGAGAAACCAGACCTTTCGCGTGAGCGACTAGCTAACATGAATAGTTTGGAAATAGAAATTAAAGCAGATTTTGAGCCCACGTTGGAGACATTAAAACAAGAAACCGGTGCAGACTTACAACCCCGACCAGATGGCTATCATCTAACTATTATTGGTCCTACCGAAAACAAAATTTTAAGCACTCTTGATGATGCCACTCTTGCCGAATTACAACAAATCAATGCCCAGATTCAAAAAGGCGAAGGTGTTGTTGTAAAAGGAATAGGTTTTATTGATGGAGCTTCCTCTCAATACACGATGCGTGAAGTAGATAAAGTCAAAAAAACTGCTTTTGTTGCGCTTGATATACCGGCTTTGCAAGATTTCCGTTCTAAAGTTGGTTTACCCAAAAAAGATTTTCACGTTACGCTTGGATTTGTGGGTGGCGACGTTCATATGCAGATAGTCGGCCAAGAACCAGTAAAACCCGGCAGTCCAAAAATGAAAGACATTACTGCCCCCATTCCCAAACAAGCAGATCAACGATTTGCCTCGATTGCCTTACCGGAAATGTCATATGAGGGATTAGATGGAAAAATGAAAGAACGAAAATAATTATTTTTAAATATCACAGCCCACCTGTGAAAAAACTAACTTTCAAATATATGCCAGAAAGAAGACAAACAAAAATTTATTGACGACTTCAAAAGCCAAAATCCAGATTGCAAAGTACAATTTCAAATGGTGCGTGGTGATGTACTCGTGCCAGTAGTTGACGCTCCGAAAAATCCTACCACGAAACTGTTTATGGTTTTTGGCCCTGGTGATAATGGCGATAAAACATTGTACACCGCCGCTCCTGGACGAAATATGCCGAGACACCCCAATCCTAATGAACACATGGACGGTGCTGGCGCGATAAACGAAAAAACTTTTGATGAATCAGCTGAGGCATGGTTTAATACAGTGATGCTTACTGGAAAAGAGAAATAATAATTTATATCCACTTGAAATTTTAAAATTTGCATTTTTTCTACTGTATGTTATTATATTAGTATGAAACAAACAAACATCTACAATCATGCAAATAACTGTTGTTGCGGTCTTGGAAATGTTCCGGGGTCCGCGTGTTTGTGTTTGTAAATATTTTTATAAAACTCAAATCTGCACTGACTCTCGGAACACCGAGAGTTTTTTATTTATTCAATTAACTTAAACACTATGAAAAATTTATTACAAACAATCGGAAATACCCCGATGATAAAACTGGATAAAATCTTAAATAATAAAAACATAAACCTATTTGCAAAACTGGAAGGACAAAATCCGGGTGGTTCAATAAAAGACAGGGCAGCCTTATATATGATTGAACAGGCGGAAAAAAGAGGTGAACTTAAAAAAGATCAGACTATATTAGAAGCAACTAGTGGCAACATGGGCATTTCCTTGGCTATGATCGGTGCTCAAAAAGGATACAAAGTCCACATTGTAATGTCCGAAGGTATGAGCGAAGAACGCAGAACCATGCTAAAATCTCTTGGTGCAAAATTAATTTTGACTGACAAAAAATTCGGTACCAAAGGAGCAATAGCCAAAGCAAAAGAATTGATAAAAAACTCACCCACAAAATATTGGTTTTCTAATCAGTTTAACAATGGAGACAATGCCTTGTCTCATTATCACGGCATTGCTCCAGAAATACTGCATGAAGTCCCAAACATTAATTATCTAATTGCAGGAACAGGAACCTCTGGCACAATCATGGGAATTGCTAATAGATTTAAGAAAGATTCCCCCAAAACCAAAATTATTGCCGTCATCCCTCCTGCTGGCTACAAAATTCAAGGGCTACAAAATCCACAAAAAGATTTTAGTGACAACATCTATAAAAGCAAATTAATAGATAAACATTTTTATATTAACAGAGAAGATGCTTTTGCAATGACAAGAAAAGTCGCCAAAGAAGAAGGGCTATTTGTCGGCATGAGTTCAGGTGCGACTCTTTTTGCAGCCAGTAAAATAGCCAAAACATTAAAGACTGGTAATATTGTTGTTATAATACCAGACAGAGGGGAGAAATATTTAAGTACAAAATTATTTAAAAAAAATCACCCCAACTAAGCCGGGGTGGTTTTTTAATTTACTAAACTACTTAAACCACTACAGTCTCTTTTGGTAATTCGCTCTCTTTTATCTCAGCGCCGGGGTAGCCAGTACCAGCTGGAATCCTACGACCGATGATAACATTTTCTTTCAAGCCTTCCAAATAATCCATCTTACCAGTGACTGAAGCATTGATCAAAACTCTAGCAGTTTCTTGGAACGAAGCAGCTGACAAAAAGCTTTGGGTAGAAAGTGATACTTTGGAAATACCCAAGAAAAGTTCACGAGCTTCAGCTTCTTTTTTACCTTCGCGTTTGGCATGAACATTGGCCAATATAAATTGAGATTTTTCAACAATTTCACCTGGTAATAATTCGGTTTCACCAGCGTCTTCCACATAAACACGACTAAACATTTGTTTGATAATAATTTCTACATGTTTATCATTTAATCTCTGACCTTGTGAAGAATAGATTTCTTTGATCTCACGCAAAATATAATCAGACACAGCTTCACGGCCTTTTAATTCATACAACTCATGCAAATTAACGGCACCTTCGGTCAACTGTTCACCTTTTTTGACAACATCACCAGTCTTGATCCAAAGTTTGTAGCCAACTGGCACAATATATTCTTTGGCATGTCGGCCTTCATAACTCAACATCAAATGGCGTTTTTCTTTTCTAATCACACCACTGTATTTGGCTCTTACCTCTTCACCAGAATCACCTCTAACTATCAAGACATCATCCTTGGCAACTTTTTGTCCCTCTTCTACTTTGACATCATCATTGGCTTTTACTCCAATCTTCAATTCATCCATGCCTTCAAAAGTGACTCTAATAATTTTTTGACCACGACGGCCTTCAAAAATTTTACGACCAGTTGGACTAGTAATAACTTTGCCATCAGCATCTTCAATTTCTACCTCACCATCAACCTCAGACAAAACTGCTTTTCGTTTTGGATTACGAGCTTCAAACAATTCTTCAACTCGAGGCAAACCTTGAGTAATATCACCACCACCAGCCACACCACCAAGATGGAAAGTTCTCATGGTCAACTGTGTACCCGGCTCACCAATGGATTGAGCTGCGATGATACCAACAGCAATACCTTGATTAACCAACTTGTTGTGACCAAGATCATAACCATAACATTTTTTACAAACACCTTTTGGTAAATGACAACGAAGAACTGAACGTACATGTACTTTGTCAATGACTGAATCATCAATTTGTCTGGCTGCTGCTTCTTCAATTAATTCACCACTTTTTACAATTACTTTTTTGCCAATCTTAATATCTTCCATAGTAAACCGACCGATCAAACGATCAGACATTTTTTCACCCATATTTTCAGTTTCAGACTTGGTAATATATGCGCCCTCTTCATCGCCACAATCATCAGCCAAAACTACGACATCCTGAGCCACATCTACCAAACGACGAGTCAAATAACCAGCATTGGCAGTACGTAAAGCTGTATCAGATAAACCTTTTCTAGTACCATGAGAAGAAATAAAGAACTCTAGCACACCAAAACCTTCTTTAAAGTTGCCTTTTACCGGCAATTCAATAATACCACCGGATGGGGAGGCCACCAAACCTTTCATACCAATAACTTGACCCAACTGCCCCCAAGAACCACGGGCACCAGAATCAATCATAGCAAAAGCTGAACCATCTTTGTCTAATACTCGTTTATTGTGAGAAACAACTCGGTCTTTGACATCAGTCCAAATCTCCAAAATTTTGGCATGACGTTCAGAATCAGTTAATAATCCTTCTTCATATTGTTGCTGAGTTTGCAAAACTCGTTCGTCACCTTCTTTTAGAATACCTTCTTTTTCTTTAATGTGTCCAAAATCATTCATACCCAAAGAATAACCAGATTTTGTCACATATCTAAAACCAAGATTTTTTATTTTGTCCAACATGAAAGCAGTTTCTTTCTTGTCATAAGTTTCCAAAAGCAAACTAATAAGTTGACTTAAATCTTTTTTGGTCACGGCCTTGTTGTAAAAAGGAATTTTTTCTGGAAAAATTTCATTAAATAAAATTCTACCAATGGAAGTCTCAACAATTGGACCGACCCCCTCTTCAAACTTTGACAAATCATTAAATCTAACTTTCACTCGTTCGCGCAAACCAATATGTCTAGTTTTGTAAGCAAACCGAGCTTCCTTTGTACTAGAAAATATTTTTTTAACTTCGGCAGTGTCGGTCTCATCATATTTTGTGAGATAATAACACCCAAGTGCAATATCTTGTTGAGGTGTCACCACTGGTGTACCTGTGGCCGGCTTTAGTAGATTTTTTTCTGAAGCCATTAGATTTTCTGCTTCCCAACGAGCTTCTTCGGTCAAAGGCAAATGGACTGCCATCTGATCCCCATCAAAGTCAGCGTTGAAAGCTGGACAAACAAGAGGATGCAAACGAATAGCTTTACCCTCTACCAAACGAGGTTTGAAAGCCTGAATACCCAAACGATGTAAGGTTGGAGCACGATTAAGCATCACACGAGTTTTTTTGGTCAATTCTTCTAATATATCCCATACTTCTGGCGCGTTGGTTTCAATAAAACGACTAGCACTGCGGACATTGTGAGCCAATTCTTGCTTGATAATTTCAGACATGACAAATGGTCGAAAAAGTTCCAAAGCCATTCTTTTTGGAATACCACATTCAGATAATTGTAATTCTGGTCCAACCACAATAACTGAACGACCAGAATAATCTACTCGTTTACCGAGCAAATTCTGACGAAAACGACCTTGCTTACCTTTCAAAATATCAGCCAAAGAACGCAATTGTCTTTTTTGACCAGTGGAAGCAGTCACAGTTTTTGAAGCGCGAGCATTATTATCAATCAATGCATCAACAGCTTCTTGCAACATGCGTTTTTCATTACGACAAATTACTTCTGGAGCATTCAATTCAAGCAAACGACGCAAACGATTATTACGATTGATAACACGACGATACAAATCATTCAAATCAGAAGCAGCAAACCGACCACCATCCAAAGCTACCATTGGACGTAAATCTGGTGGTACGATTGGAATAACTTTCAAAATCATCCATTCTGGTCTAATGTTATTTTGTGACAAACTCTTCAACAATTTGGTACGGCGAATTAATCTTTCGCGTTTAGCACCCTTGGTTGTTTCCATTTCTTTTTCCAAATTTTTGATTGTTTCTTCCAAATTCATACGCTCAAGCAAATTGCGCACAGCTTCAGCCCCAATTTCAGCATCAAACAAAGTACCATAACGCAAAGATAATTCCTGATATTTATTTTCAGAAATAATCTTCATCATTTGAATTTCTTTTAATTCTGATTCGGCACTTTTTAGATCTTCTTCCAATGCTTCCATTTTTCTATCTCGCTCTTTGGCCAATTCTTCCAAAGCTTTGTTGCCTTGTTTTTTGTCAGCCGCCTCTTGAATTTTATTATCAAATTCTTTAGTAATTTGTTTTTTCTTGCTCTTAAATTCTTGTTTCAAAAGTTCATGCACTTCTTTTTTTCCTTCTTCATCTACTTTGGTAATTATAAAAGAAGCAAAGTAAATAACTTTTTCTAAAGACTGAATAGACAAATCCAAAATCAAACCGACTTTGGAAGGAATGGAACGTAAAAACCAAATATGAGCTGTCGGTGCTGCCAAATCAACATGGCCCATACGTTGACGTCTCACCAAAGAGTGAGTCACTTCCACTCCGCACTTATCGCAGACAATACCTTTATAGCGAATCTTTTTATATTTTCCACAAAAACATTCCCAGTCTTTGGTCGGGCCAAAAATTTCTTCGGCAAACAAACCACTTTTTTCTGGTTTTTGCGTGCGATAATTAATTGTTTCTGGCTTGGTGACCTCGCCGTAAGACCAACCTCTAATTACTTCGGGGGAAGCAACCTTGAGACGCATAGCGTCAAAATCCATAGTTTGTATTGAATCGCGTGGCATAGATTATATATTTATATTTTTTTATTAATTTTAATTGATTGTGAGAAATTTACAAATTTTACCTTCCTCTATAATTTCTCTGTTCTTCTTCATCTTCTTCATCTTCTTTATCTCTTTTAGCTTGTCTTTCTTTTCGTAATTCTTCTACATTCACATAAGTACCATCTTCTTTTTTTCCCATCAATTCTACATCCAAAGCCAAACCTTTTAACTCACGCACCAAAACATTGAATGATTCTGGAATATTTACTCGACTAATTTTTTCACCTTTGATAATAGCTTCGTAAGCTTTGGAACGACCAGGTACATCATCAGATTTAATAGTCAAAACTTCTTGCAAAGTATGAGCTGCACCATAAGCTTCCAAAGCCCAAACTTCCATTTCTCCAAATCTCTGACCACCAAATTGAGCTTTACCACCCAATGGTTGTTGGGTAATCAAACTGTAAGGACCAATTGATCTCTGGTGAAGTTTGTCTTCAATCATGTGATTTAATTTCAACATATAACTATAACCAACCGTTGTTTTTTTATCAAACGCATTACCAGTTCGGCCATCATAAAGTTGTAATTGACCATCAACTGGAAAACCGGCTTTTTCTAATTCACCTTTTATTTGGTCTTCGGTAATACCATTTAAAGTTGGCGTAGCAACTTTATAGCCCAAAGCATTGGCTGCTAATCCCAAGTGGGTTTCCAAAAGCTGACCCAAATTCATACGAGAGATAACACCAAGTGGAGATAAAATAATATCAACTGGCGTACCATCTTCCAAAAATGGCATATCAGCAACTGGTACAACTCTAGAAATAACACCCTTGTTTCCATGACGGCCAGCCATCTTGTCACCAACTTGAATTTTTCTCATATCAGCCACAGTCACTTGAACTTGCTTGATCACACCTGGTTGCAATTTATCACCAACTTCGGCTGAAAATGTTTTTATATCAATTACCTTACCATGTTCACCATGCTCTAAATACAAAGATGAATCTCTTACATCTCTAGCCTTTTCACCAAAGATAGCTCGAAGTAATCTTTCTTCTGGTGATAATTCTGTTTCACCTTTTGGTGTAATTTTACCGACCAAAATATCACCGGATTGAACTTCGGCACCAATTCTAACTATACCTTCAGAATCAAGATTTTTTAATTTTTCTTCGCTAACATTTGGAATGTCGCTGGTAATTAATTCTGGTCCTAATTTAGTTTCCCGAATATCATTGGTATAGTCTTCAATATTAATTGAAGTAAATTTATCACTTTGTACCAATCTTTCGGAAACGATAATCGCATCTTCATAATTGAAACCATCCCAAACCATATAAGCCACTAGAACATTTTGTCCCAAAGCTAATTCACCACCTTGAGTAGATGGACCGTCGGCCAAAGGATCACCTTTTTTAATTTTTTCACCCAAAGTAACAATTGGTCGCTGGTTGATACAACTAGAAGCATTGGAGCGAACAAATTTATTTAAATTATAAATAAACACTTTACCTTTACTGGCAGTTAATTCAATTTTTTCCGCGTCAACTGCAGTAATTTCACCAGCTTCATCAGCCAAAATTACATGCCCACTATTTTGGGCTGCAACCGCTTCCACACCAGTACCCACAATTGGTGAATCTGGCATAATAGTTGGCACTGCTTGTCTTTGCATGTTTGAACCCATCAAAGCTCGAGTCGCATCATCGTGTTCCAAAAATGGAATAAGTGAAGTTGCAATACTTAAAATTTGATTGGAAGCCACATCCAAAAAATCTACTCGTTCACTTTCTACAATACCGGCCTCACCTTTGATACGAGCAGGAATTCTTTCTTTTACAATAATATTATTTTCATCCAACTCTGTAGTGGCACTAGCAGTGATTATTCTTTCTTCTTGAAAAGAATTTAAATAAACCACCTCATTAGTCACTCGTGGACAAACTGGCACTTTTTTCAAATCTTTTTTCTTGGCTAATTTTTTAGCCATCGCTTTATCAATCTTATCACCTACCTTGCCAATTCCAGCAACATCAATTCGTAAAAACTCACCCACAGTCAAATCGGCTTGATTGGTGACATCATGAATTACTTTACGATAAGGTGTTTCCAAAAATCCAAAACTATTAACTTTGGCAAAACTAGCCAAATGACCTACCAAACCAATGTTTGGTCCTTCTGGAGTTGCAATTGGACAAATCCTACCATAGTGAGTAGTGTGTACATCACGCACTTCAAAACCAGCTCGATCACGAGACAAACCGCCTGGTCCCAACGCACTAATTCTACGTTTGTGTTCCAACTCAGCCAAAGGATTGACCTGATCCATAAATTGGGACAGCTGTGAACTCATAAAGAACTCACGCACTGAACCAATTACCGGACGAGCATTGATAAGTTTATTAGGAGTCAAATTATCCATTTCATAAGTACTCATTCTGTCTTTGACAATTCTTTCCATTCTGGCCAAACCAACTCGGAAACGATTTTGTACCAATTCACCAATTGCCCTAATACGACGATTACCCAAATGATCAATATCATCTGGTTGTTCTTGGGTGACATTTAAACGTACAACTTCTTTTATAACTAATAAAACTTTTTCTGGTGACAATACACGATTTTCTTTTTCTTCAAAATCTTTTCTTTCTAGACCCAATTCAAATTTAGTATTAAATTTGTACACACCAACTCTACCCAAATCATAACGATCAAAATTGAAAAACATGGAATTGATTAAACTTCTAGCATTGTCAGCCATGGCCAAATCACCCGGACGAATACGTTTGTAAACTTCAATCATGGCCTCATCTTCACTTGAAGAAATATCTTTTTTCAAAGTATTTTCAACATAATCAATATTAGGGTGAGTATTTACACTAGCCAATTCTTTTGTCATTTGTTCGGTGGAATAACCAAAAGCACGCAACAAGGCTGTAGCCGCTACTTTACGTTTACGATCAACTTTGATCCACAAAACATTGTTTTGGTCAGTTTCTACTTCAATCCAAGCACCACGATTAGGAATAATTTTGGCACCATAAAAACGACGATCACGTAATGTTTCCGCAGTAAAAAAAGCACCGGAACTACGAATCAACTGAGACACAACCGTTCTTTCAATACCATTTACCACAAAAGTACCACGGCTTGTCATCAAAGGTAAATCACCTAAATATATTTCTTGAGTATCAATTTTATTATTTTTCTTATTTACTAATTTGGCATTCACTCGCAGTGGTGCTTCGTAAGTAATATTTTTTTCTCGACAAACTACTTCGTCAAACTTTGGCTCATCAATATAATAATCTTCAAAATATAATTCCAAATCACGACCAGTAAAATCGGTCAGAGGTGAAACCTCTTCAAATAATTCTTTAATACCATCTTTTAGAAACCAATCATAAGAAGTTTTTTGCACTTCCACCAAATCAGGCATGGGAATGGCATCTTGCAAATCCGTAAAAAACTTTCGTTTTTTTTCTAAAGTTGGCTGGCGTTTGACTAGTGACATAGTGTATAAGTTAATATTTTTTAAAATTAATATTCGGATATACGGATAATTCAGATTTACGGATTGTAATTATATTAATTGTAATTATATTATCCGTAAATCTGAATTATCTGGAAATCTGGATATTAATTTTTGTAGGCAACAAAAAAATCACCCCCAAACAAAAGGTGTTCATCACTACTCGTTATTTTTTATAAAATTTTTTGCACGCATGACGTTGGTACGGACCCCCATGACCCCATTTCGGAAATCTGAGAGTACACGTACGCTCTTATAGACAAGAAAGACATGTGGCCAGTGCAGAGAAAGCGTACGTCTTTAGTCCCGACAAAGTCGAGATAAATGACTTAACTTAGAGAATTTTTGCCATTTTTGGCAAAAATCAGGTTGGCTTAATAGTACACTAAAAAAATAGTTTTGTCAAATTGGATAGGTTAATAACTATTGAGCTTGCACAGTCGAATGACTGTGTCAAGTTTGGCTTATTTTAGCAAAATTTTAACTTTTTTACTTGTGGTGGTGAAAAAGTTATCCACAACCAGATTGGGTATAAGACATTTTGTAAACAAAAAAAACCCGCTCCGATGTACATCGGAGCGGGTCTATTCGTGTTGATTCGTCTATATTTGTGCCATTCGCGTAATTACTATCTAGGACTAAAATTCATTAGACCGGCAATTCTAGCTTGTTTAATTGCCTTAGCCACACGACGTTGATGTGTGGCACACAAACCACTACGTCGGCGAGGGGCAATCTTGAAATAAGAAGATACAAAACGACGTAAGGTTTGTATATCTTTGTAATCAACTACTTCAACATTATTAGCACAATAATGACATGATTTTTTTGATTTATTTTGCATACTATATTTATCTGCGTCAATCAACGTTTAGCCCGCATCAATCAACGTTTAGTTTAAAATGGAATATCTTCAACTTTAATATCATCGTCATCGCCAGCCATATCCACTGGTGGCGGTGGAACTTCGTCTGAAACACTTGTTGGAGCTGAAGCACCACGAGGAGCATCAAGCATTATAAAATTATCAATAATAATTTCAGTGCGATACCTCTTTACACCATCGTCTTTACCTACCCAATCGCGTGTTTCTAAACGACCCTCAGCATAAACACGACGACCCTTGCTTAAATATTGTCCAGCGATATCCGCTAGCTTGCCCCACAAAACACAGTTGTTAAATTCGCTTTTTTCTTGTTTGGCACCAGATTGATCGGTCCAAACTCTACCAGTAGCGATGGTAATATTAGCGACGCTACGTCCAGTTGGAGTAGTTCGCACTTCTGGGTCGCGAGTTAATCGCCCCAACACGGTTGCTCGATTGAGATCCATATTGTTTGTTAGTTAATAAATTATATATGTACGAACTACAAACAGCTACGTCGTGCCTGCCGCCTGCCTGCCGGTAGGCAGGGCAGGCAGGAACATACGAACCGCGAACTAAAAAATATTTTTGTAGTTCGTATGTTCATAAAGCGAAGCGTTTTGTAGTTCGTACATAATCAATATTATACACTAGAAAGGTCAATATCCAAAATCTCATCTAACTTTTTGTCAATATCTTCCATGCTAACTTTTTCTTTTTTTGTTTCTCTTTTTATATCTTTCTTCACTTCTCCCCTCTCTTCTTTCTTTTTTTCTTTCTTCACTTCTTCTTCCACAGACTCAGTTTCAATCTTTGAAGATTCAAATTCACTTGGTTCTTCATCTACTATTATTTTAACAGAAGTAGAATCCACTTCTTTGGCTGGCTCTTCTTTTTCAATTTTAACTTCAACTGGTCTTGATTCATTCGCGCTTGCTCTAAAATTAGAATAGGTTGATTCCTCTCGGTTTTGTCCACCCATTGGCAAACCAAACTGAATGACTCGGCTTTTTTGTTTAGCAGGATCATGCTTTTGAACTAAAGCCCGTAATAATTCTGGAATCAAAACTAACTTTTTTTGAATACTTACCACCACTTCTGGCTCAGCATCAAAATAAGCTAAATTGAAATAGCCATAACGGATATGCTTGATTGGATAAGCCAAACGTCTTTTTTCTAATTTTTCAACCAAAAAATTGGCTCCACCCGCATCAACAATAATTTTACTAACTTTCTCTAACAAAGGTTCTACCTCGTCTTCTGATAAAGTACCAGGTAAAATCAATAATAACTCGTAATTTTGCATAATTTAATGTATTACCCGACCGCAAACCAAACATAAAGACAAATCTTCGTTGACTTGGAACGGATTTATTTGTTTTCTACCCCCCTAACGCTTGATACGACCTTCAAGCTAGAAATTAGCGCTGACATTTATGGGAATATAATACTATATTTGTTAAAAACTGTCAATAGAGGATGAGACACGACCCGGGTGATTGGGTGATAGATGATAGATGATAAATGATTTAAAATATTTAATAAAAACAACACTTAGATATAGAATGTTTATAGTTAGCAGTTTTCAGATACCCAAAGGGCATCGGTATACTCTGATAACAGATAGCATGTAAAATAATCACTGTCCATCAATCACCCGTGTCGTGTTACGTGTTACGTGTATCGTGATTCGTGAAATACGAATAGTACAAAAACCCCACTTTGTGTTATAATACTAATGATAGAATAACTTAAATTCTCTAATTTTATGTTAAACGAAAAACTACTTTATCAGTTGATTAAAAAATTCTTCAATTTAAAAACTTCGGATTTAAAAATTTACGCGGAAAAAGCCAAAAAGCTTAATCGGACTTTGGAAGAATATTTATTGCACGAGGGCGTTGTAGATGAAATCAAATTATACACTGAAGCGGCCAAAATTCTTGATGTGCCATTTATTGAAATAAAGGGCAAAGAAATTAAAAAAGAAGTTCTAAATCTAGTACCACCTTTGATTGCCCAAACTCATAGCATTGTGGCTTTTGAAAAAAATAATAGTGAAATTAAATTAGCCACGCTTGATCCACAAGATATTCAAACTATAGAATTTTTACACCGCAAAACTGGACTTGCTCCCAAGGTTTATTTGACCAATCCAGAAAGTATCAAAGATGCCATCAGACGTTATCACGCTGATTTGGAAAGTGAAGTGGCCATTACCCAACTAACTGATGGCCAAGAAGTTGCTGAAAGTGATCTAAAAAAAGCGGCCGAAGAATTGCCGATTATAAATATTGTAAATAGTATTTTGGAACACGCTGTCTATGAGGGCGCCAGTGATATTCATATTGAACCAACGGAAAAAGCCGTCACTGTCCGCTACCGCATTGATGGTATGTTGCACAATGTCATGACTCTACCCAAGACTGTCAAAAGTGGTATCATTGCTAGAATCAAAATTTTGTCTGATATCAAAATTGATGAGCACATGAAACCGCAAGATGGTCGTTTTAAAATTCAAATTCAAGATGAAAAATTATCTTTTCGTGTTTCCATAATTCCAGTTTATGATGGTGAAAAAGTGGTAATGCGTATTTTGCACGAAGGTCAAAAACCACTAACTCTAGATCAGTTGGGCTTTTTACCTTATCCAAAAAAATTGGTAGAACGCGCTATTACCAAACCCCATGGTACAATTATGGTGACGGGACCAACTGGATCAGGAAAAACCACCACCTTGTATTCTATCTTGGGATTGCTCAACAAACCAAATGTTAACATTTCTACAATTGAAGATCCAATTGAATATCATGTTGATGGAATTAACCAAAGCCAAGTAAATTCCAAAGCTGGTTTTACTTTTGCGACTGGTTTGCGCGCCTTTTTGCGTCAAGATCCAGATATTATTATGGTCGGAGAAATCCGTGATCAAGAAACAGCTGAAATTGCTATTCACGCAGCCATGACCGGACACTTGGTCTTGTCCACTTTGCATACCAATGACGCGCCGACCACCCTACCTCGTTTGTTAGATATGGGGGTGCCACCTTTTTTAGTTGCTTTTACCACCAATATTATTGTGGCCCAACGTTTGGTTAGAAAAATTTGTGAAAAATGTAAAAAAGAATTTCATTTGGACAAAAAAGCTCTTGAAGAATTACAAAAAACAGCCGAGGTAAAAAAATTGACCGCCCTATTCAAAAGTCAAAAATTAAAATTAAAGCCAAATGAAAAAAATCTACAAACCATGACTTTTTTTCACGGCGAAGGCTGTCGCCACTGCAATCAAACTGGCTACAGAGGCCGAATTGGTATTTATGAAGTAATGGAAATTGATGAAAGTATTATTAAAAAAATAAACGAACACGCCTCGGCATCGGAAATAAAAAATTTAGCCCGTAAAAATGGTATGATGAACATGATGGAAGACGGCCTAATCAAAGCCAAACAAGGCATAACGACAATAGAAGAAGTCTTGCGAGTGACTAAAGAATAAAATAATAGATACTAATATACTAATTGTACGAATTATACTAATGGTATACTAATATTTTCTTAGAAAATTATCTGATGACTACTTTCTTTGGGTTATAAAATACAAACTCAATTACGTCCCCTCCCCTATGAGGGGAGGGACAGGGTGGGGTTTTCTTTAGTGCAAATAACCCCCTCCTAACCTCCCCCTCATAGGGGGAGGGGCTATTAATTCAAACTTTTTTATTTGTAATAACTAATTTTTTAACATCAACCTTACAACAACGCACATTTGTATAGCATTAGTATAATTCGTACAATTAGTATATTAGTATGAAAAAAGAAAAACAATTATCCCCGCTTGAACAGAAAATAAATAATTGGGTAACTGATCATCTTACTCGCATTCCTTTGATACAAAAAATATTCTTTTTGGAACACCTCCACACCATGATTCATGCCGGTTTGTCATTGGTGGAATCGCTGGATACTCTTGGCAAAGAAATTGAAAATAAAAAATTACAAAAAATAATTATTGAAATAAAAACCGATATTGAAAAAGGTCAACCATTGGCCGAGGTGCTAGCCAGATACCCCAAAGCTTTTCCGCCGATTTATGTAAAAATGATAGAAGCTGGTGAAGTGGCGGGCAAAATGGAAGAATCACTAAAACAAGTGGTAGATCAAATGCAAAAAAATGAAAAATTAATTTCCACAATTCGTGGAGCCTTAATTTATCCAGCCGTTATTGTCGTGGCTATGGTTGCTATTGGTATTATGATGGTGACAGTGGTATTACCAAAACTCACCGTTCTTTTTGAGGAATTTGATGCCGAACTACCACTGGCCACCAAGATTTTAATCGTTATTACTGACTTTGCCAGCCAACCAGTAAATATGGTCATTGTTTTAATTTCTTTAATCGCAATTATTTTCCTATTTATTTTTTCTTTAAAAAAATATCCAAAATTTAGACGAACAATTCACAATCTAAATTTACACCTACCAATTTTGGGGATGGTTATAAAAAAAATAAACTTAGCCAGATTTTCGCTAACTCTATCTTCACTTTTGAAAAGTACTATTCCTATTGTTCAAGCAGTTGAAATCACTAGTCAAACTTGTGGCAATGTTTTGTATCGAGACTATTTAAAATTAACTTCAGAAAAAATAAAAACTGGCGTGCCTTTGTCAGAAATTTTAGGAGAAAATCATTATCTTTTTCCTCCGATGGTGACGGAAATGATTATGGTTGGTGAAAGAACTGGTGAGGTAAATCAGTTATTAGATGAGCTCGCTAATTTTTATGGCAATGAAGTGGATAGAACTATGAAAAATTTTGCCACCATCATTGAACCAATTATAATCCTCGCCTTAGGTCTAGCTGTCGCCGGCATTGCCGTCGCTGTGATCATGCCAATGTACTCGCTCGTGCAAAACTTCTAACAAACAAGATACATGGAAAAATATACATAGTAAAAAATATTAAAAATAACCCGCTAGGGTTATTTTTTATTTACTAACCGTAATATTCTAATAAAAAAATAAGACATAAAATTTTTTCCCCTCCCCTCTTAGGGGAGGGTTAGGGAGGGGTTGAATGTCGAAGAATTTTATTTAGTTTTTAATAAAACGATAGTTGCTTGCTTTTAAGTATCAACCCCCACCCTGCCTACCGCCTGCCTGCCCCTACGAGGGGGAGAGATTTAGGTCTGTGCTTTATATCGTATTTGTTATTGAAAAAAACACTAACTCCACTAAAAGGTTTTTTTGTGCTATAATAAGTATAATAACATACCATTTTTGATGAACAAAATATATTGTATGTTTTTCCATGTATTTTGTATTTTTTAAATTATGTTTACCAATCCATTTCCCAATGCCTTTGGTTTGGACATCGGCGATTTGTCAGTAAAACTGGTTCAATTACAGAACTTGTCTTTTTGGCATCGCCGACCATATTACAAACTAGTGACCTGTCGCTCAGTTGATTTGCCAGCCGGATTAATTGTCAATGGCGAACTGCAAAAACCAGAAGAAGTTAGAAAAAGAATAAAACACCTACTTCAAGGCACGGAAAAACAAAGAACTATAAAAAGCCCCTGGGTAGTAGCGTCTTTGCCCGAGACCCAAAGTTTTATCAAACACATTGAAATAAAAAAGTCAGCCGAAGATTTGCTAGATGAAGACATAATTGCCAATGCCAAAAAACATATTCCATTTGATGAAGATAATTATTATTTACGTTGGCAATTTTTGCCCGATAATTCAATCGAAAAAAATACTACCAACCTACTAATTGGTGCCGTTCCCAAAACCATATCGGATAGTTATACTTATCTTTTGGAAAGTTTGGGGTTGGGAGTGTTGGCTTTGGAACCAGAGGCTCTAGCTCTCACCAGATCTATGGTGACAGCTGAAAAAGAATATAAAAATGAAGCCCGGGCTATTCTCTATATTAGTGCTGCCCAATCTAGTTTGATTATTCACGATCATGATATTATTCAATTTAGCACATCACTACCATATTCTGGTGAAATATTAACTACAGCATTATCACAAAAACTTAATTTATCTTACGAAGAAGCCGAAAAAATAAAAATAAAACATGGTACTTCTTATAAAAAAGGCAATGACAAAGCTTGGAAAGTAATGGTTGATTTTAATAAACAATTATTAGACGGTATAAAAGATGCTTTTGATTTTTATTATTCTCATTTTCTAGGTGCCAACAAAATAACTAGAATTGTGATGTGTGGTGGTGGTTCCAATTTGAAAAACTTGGACAAGGTAATTTCCACGAGCCTAAAGGTTATTGCTCGCCCCGGCAAACCTTGGAAAAATTTGGGGGGTAACCAAGAAAATACTCTGCCTGCCGAAGAATCTCTCTCTTACTCTAGTGCAATCGGATTGGCTTTGCGAGCAGCTGACAATCCTTTTTTTACCAATGACATAATCTAATTATGATACCTTCACGCCTAAATTTACTCTCACCCGAAAAAATGAAAAGATTAAGTTTTTTGTCTAATTTTCAATTTATAAAAAATATATTGGAATTTTTTTTAATTATAATTTCAATTACTGGCATTGTTTTGCTAGGTGGTGAAACAGTATTGGAAGATTATACCAATGAATTGAATAACACTCTAAATAGCATCCAAAACCAGCACGCCGACACCAACAAACAAATTAGACAAATAAACGATACACTCAGTTTGGTAGAAAAAATTCAAAAAGAATTTAATCCCCTAGCCAACTCTATCGCCGAATTAGCTGATCTGGTACCAGCAGAAATAATTTTAAAAACTCTAAACATAAATAAAGAAAATAATCTGTTAACAATCGCTGGTTATGCTCCTACCCGAGAGGCCTTGCTTGATTTACAAAAAAACTTATCAACCTTGGATTGGATAGATAGTGTTGAAATCCCAGTATCTGAGCTGACTGAAAAAGAAAATATTAATTTTTCTTTCACTGCCAATCTAAAAAAATAATTTATGGCCACCCCTTCGCTAAAAAATAAATTGATTATTATCCTCATTATTATAGTGGCGACTTTGGTTATCATCAGTCTGGGAATAATTTATCCAACAGTCAAAAAAATTAATGAATTAAAAAATGATATTACAAAAATTCAAAATGAGGTGGAACAAAAATATAACAACTCTCAAAAACTCCGTCGCACCATGCGTGAACTGACGGAAACAAAAACAAACACAGAAAAATTCACCCAAGCCACAATGAAATTGGGCGACGAATTAAAAGTAATAACTGAGTTGGAAGATTTGGCACTTAAATATAATATTGACCAAACTTTGAATATTTCTTACAGTGGCAATGATGCCAAAATAAAAAATACTGCCACCCAATATTATGAATTATCTTTTTTAAATAATGGTTATTTTGCCGACCACATTAAATATCTAAACGAAATTGAAAAACTACCTTATTATATAATAATAAAAAATATTAGTTTGGAAAAACATCAGAGCAAGGCCACTCCAAACGATACCCAAATACCCATTACCCTAAGCTTCAGTGCCAAAATATATGTCACAACTGAATAGAAAAAATTTAGCTGATATACCAGAGTACAAACACTACTCTCTTTTGCGATTGATCAGTTTCTTGATGATTGGCCTGATTGGCATAACAATTATTGGCGGAGCGTTTTTTGTTTACAACAACATCTATATTGCTATCGGACAAACTCAAGTCTTTATGAATATTGATCAAAGTTTGGCTATTGAAGTAATTGATTTTGCCAAATACGACCGGGTTGACAAAACCTGGCAAGACAAGTATAGTGATGAAGAGTTAGTTATCAGTAGAGACCCTTTTAATATGGTGCTAACCACAGAAAAAAAAGCGGACGAATAAAAACACAATAATTTTATGTTTAAATATCTTTTCGAACTTGGTCATCAACCCCACATCTCAATCGCCGAAATCCAGGCGGTTTTTGCATTTTCCGCCCAAGGCAGATCCGCCTCTGGCGGAAAACGAATGGGCAACTATTTTCTATTAGAAACCAAGGACAAACTAGATTGCGAGGAACTAATGAATCAGTTAGGTGGGACAATTAAGATTGCAGAAAAAATAGAAGAAGAAAATATCACCGACTTTTTGGCAAAAACTCCAGAGGAATTTAAAATCCAATTTTCTCTATCTGGATCTAATAGCAAAAAAATCGCCATGGCCGTAAAAAAACAATTGAAAGCCATGGGACGATCGGTCAGATATATTGAGCCAAAAAATACTGCCACGATTTTGCACAATAAATTAATTAAAAAACAAGGCGACCTGACAATTTTTGAAGATGAAATTTTTGTAACCAAAGCTATCCAACCTTTTGAAGAATTTGGCGAACGCGATTACAATCGACCTAGCACCGACAGTTGGTCTGGTATGTTGCCACCAAAATTGGCACGAATTATGATTAATTTAGGATTGGCAGATGTACAGACGCGCCATGGCGCGTCTCCAATCACGCAACCAGATGACGTTGTATTACTAGACCCCTTCTGCGGTTCAGGCACAGTCTTGACCGAAGCCCTTGATCTGGGTTTTAAAAATTTAATTGGCTCTGATATTTCCGAAAAAGCAATTGAAGATACTAAAAAAAATATAGAATGGATGCAAAAAAATTTCAAATTTCAAATTTCAAATTTCAAATTATTCACTTCTGATGCTTGTAAACTACCAGCTGAAATAAAACCAAACTCAATTGATTTAATAGTTTCCGAACCCTACCTGGGTAAACCTTTGCGTGGCAATGAAAGAATTGACACTCTTCAAAAACAAGCCAACGATCTGGCTGAACTCTACGCTTTGGCTTTCAAACAATTTCATAAAGTTTTAAAAAAATCCGGAATAGTTATTTTCATCATTCCAAAATTTAAATACAACAATTCTTGGGTAGAAATTGATTGCCTAGAAAAAATTAAAAAAGCTGGTTTCAAAATTGTTCCCCTCGATCCAAATTCTCCCCCTAATAAGGGGGAGTCAGAAGGGGTGTCACTCACCTACCACCGACCAAAGCAACATGTGGCAAGAGTGATTTGGAAGTTTG
>CAYXGV010000005.1:21067-24652 GCA_964464685.1 uncultured Gammaproteobacteria bacterium
AAAAAATTGAAGAATAAAAAATCCCGAGAAACTCGGGATTTTTTGTTTTTAATTAATTCTAAACCTCCACAATCTTCCCCACTTTATCATCCAAGTCCTCTTGTCTTTCCAACAAATTCACATACATCTTACTTCCACCCTTGGTTTCAGACCACGCTTCATAAGGTGGCCTGAGAGGATATCCGCCATTCCCTTTGCCACCTTTCCACATTTCTTCGTCTATTCCCATTTTACCAATCATCAAGCTTTCTACTACTTTTCTGGCAAAAGCTGGATCTTCTCTTAACTTAACGGCCAATTCATCCGCAACTGACTTTGGTAAAATACACTCCAACCCCAAATGTTGACCTGTACGTCCGGAACAATCCCGATACCCAGTATTATCATTTTGTTTGTGTCTCTTAAATGGCTCGGCACAATATCGAAAACTAACCGCTGGTTCATTTTTGCCACCAGAAACCATCTCACTGTGACTAGCGATTCTTTTTCTACCTGAATCAACTTGCTTAGTCCTCTTCTCCTTACCACCAATTTTACCTCTCCAACCACTGGCCTTGACTTCTTCTTCAACTGTTTCCATTATTGGTTCCTCTACCGGTAATAAAATTACTGTCTCGTCAACTTCCAATTGTTCTCTTGTATTATTATAGTATTTTGGTTGTGTCTTACTCTCTAAAAAAGGGATTAAATATCTATCTGAGCCTCTAAGAGCAGAAATACCCCCATCAAATCTTGACAAATTTTTTCTATCTTTAGCACTCTGAAATCCACTATGGATCACTTCCCTACCATCAACAACTGTTCCTTCCCGCAACGACATACTAAGACCAACTCCACCATTTTTAGCTATCTCATCCAAAAGCATTTTTTCTCTTACTTCTTTTAACTCTCGTTCATCTACAGTTCCTTGTGTTTTTGCTCTTTTTTCTAAATCATTTTTATGATTTAATGCCTCTTTTTCTTTTTGTTTTAAAATTGCCTCTTTTTTTAATAATTCTAATCTATAAACCAAACGCATTATCTCCATTGCTGTATTTCTTCCCTTATCATCCAAATTAAATTTACCATCACGACTCATTGTCTCTTCATTTTGGTCTTGCTCAAAAGCTTCCATAATTTTTTTCTCAATTTCTTCCAAAACACCAGGACCATCATCTATCACCCTCTCAAGTGTCTCATCATTACCATATTGTTTTAATACCTCACTAGTCTTAGGAAAATCTTTATCAACTTTCATTCCCATTTTTTTTAGAGTTCGAAAAGTAAACAACATATTTTCTTTAGGAAACAATTTTTTACTTGTCTCCATAAACAAACAATTTGCTTCTTCTGTTTCATCACTTTGAATCATTGTCATTTCACTAGCTAAAAGCGATAAAGTCTCAGGAAAACGTCTACCAATAGCATTACTATCAGGCTCTTCAGTAGCATTTAAGTATAATAAATCAGTTTTGGCTCTTTCATTTCTTGTTTTGTGATTTTTAGATGCAACCGAAGCATCTCCATCATCAATCACAGCACCAACTGCCTCAATCCTAGTATCAAAAAAATCAATGATTCTTTTTCTTTCTTGTTTTTTTTGTTCTTTACTACCTACTTCAGGATTTTTATTTTCAAAATCACTCATACAATTTATGTAAAATTATTTTTTATTTTATAATAATTATCAAACTCAATCACACTCATAATTCATAAACTAATAAACCTTCTCCACCATCACTCCACTATAATAATACCACAAAAGCTCATCATAAGTCAAGCCCAAATCATCAGCCCTAAGTCTGGCGTCGCGCTGACTCATACCAACACCATGGCCAAACTGCGCTCGGCCGGCGTCGTATTCGGCTCGGACTGGAACAAGCCATGGTTTAGCACTTCCACCCCAGACTGATGAAAAACTCTTGGTCCAACCATTGGAATTGCCAAAATATGGTGTAGTCACAATTTGATTGTCATAAGTCACCATAATACCCCGCACATCTTTGGCAGCTTTGGCTACATTTGGTTGAGCCAATTCGGCTTCATAGCCTAGATACAATTGATCATAGGTAGATCCCAACACATCAAAAAATGGGTAACTGCCTTTGTGCACAAAAGCATAATTACGCGTGGCTACTAAATTGGCCTTGATAAATTCATAATTATTATCATTATGAACCTCAGCCATGCCAGCGGTATAATCTTCCAATAACAAATCATTGACTGCATAATATTCCTTGTCTACTTCACCTTGACGAAATTCTAGCGCGCCACGATAACGATTGAAATCTTCACTACCTACCCAACTCATTGGGCGATCAAGATTTAATAAATCAAACACGGCATGTGGATTATTAATTGGTTCCAAACGCACATATTTAGTCGCTGTAAAATTCAAATCATTGCTAGTGAAATCATTAACACCTGACTCAATTTTTAAAACACCCTTGCTACCTTTTTTTAAAATACCTTTTTTTACACTACCATCAAAAATATTATAATCATCTTCATGAGATCTGAATTGTAAAAAATAATCAGTTAATTTTAAACCAACTCTAATTCTCGGCTCTACTCCTAAACGATTGGTTTCTACAATTTTTGACTCCGGAACCTCTTCTTTTTCTTTGGCAAATTTTGGTGCGATATAATTAGCCGGGGCATTAGTCACCACTGTCACTGGAATTTCTATTATACTACCAGCCAAGTCCAAATCATCAACCTTCAAATTAAAACTGGTTTTATATTCACCCTTGTCAACTGGTGCACGGAAATAAAATGTTTTGCGAATAAATCCACCAGCCGAAACCGCCTCTTCCCAACTATCCACCATGGTTGCACTTTGCCAACTGCTATCAGCCCAACCCTCTTCACTAATTGAAAGAGAGAGTTTGGACCAATCTTTTTCTCCAGTATTTTGAAATGACGCAATCACTTTAATTCTATCACCACCAACTGCTTCAGCTACTACTTTTGGCGTAGCAAAAACTTTATGAATTGCATAACCCTCGGTAGAACTTGAATTACCTTCAGCTAATTCTTTTTCCAAAGCCAATTCTGCTACTGGCTGGCTAGCAGGTATTACCTTTATTTTAAAATAAAAATAACTACCTTCTACCCAAGAATAATTTTCAGCTGCCAAATAAAATTTTTCTATGTATTCCCCAGTCTTGGTTGGGGCAGTCAAATCTATTTTTAATTCACCAGTTTGACCCGGAGCGACCGTACTGGAAATTTTACCAGTCTGTTTGCTACTCAACCAATTGGAACTTCTAAAGACAGAACTGCGCTCACGTGGTTCCATGGTATAAGCTGAAACAAAATGCGCTGGATTACCATTCCAAGTATATTCACCAGTATTTTTAAATTTGATAGTAATTGTTTTTGTCTTACCAGCTTCAATTTCGATTGGATCAGGTATTGATTGTGACACAAATTTGGCTGAATAGCCATTATCTTTGACGGTAACCACTGGTTCAACTGCCAATACTTTGATTGGAAGTAAAAATAAGCCTAGCAAAAATGCTGTTGTTAAAATATAATTTTTTGTCATAATTATTTTAAATTATTAGTATTGAAATTATACCAGATTACTCCCCTTTTTGCCAA
>CAYXGV010000005.1:24752-37494 GCA_964464685.1 uncultured Gammaproteobacteria bacterium
ATTATTTTAAATTATTAGTATTGAAATTATACCAGATTACTCCCCTTTTTGCCAATCTACAAATTATCTAGATTCTACTATTAGAACTATATTTATAGATACACGAATTTAACAGATTTAACGGATAATAACTAATTTTTAATCCGTTAAAATTAGTTTGATTCGTTAAATCTGTGTATCTATCAACAATATACAACAAACTTGATTTTGCTGTGTTAGCGTGGTAATATAGAAACAGGATACAATATACATGGAATAAAATACAAAAAAAATAAAATTGTATATTATTCCCTGCCTACCGGCAGGCAGGCATGTATTTTAAATATTGTAATTATGTCCACCACTCGCAAAATCGCCCACAATACTATAGTACAAATTGTTGGAAAAATTATTTCAACTGCTTTGGGTTTGACAGCTCTCGGAATGATGACTAGATATTTGGGTACAGAACAATTTGGTTGGTATATTACTACTATTTCTTTCTTGGGTTTTATTGGTATTTTGATTGATTTTGGCCTAATTCCCGTCACCGCCCAAATGATGAGTGAACCCGCTCATGACAAAAAAGAATTGTTTAAAAATTTAATTAGTTTTAGATTTTTTACTGCTCTATTTTTCCTAGCATTAACACCGGCCGTTGCTTTCCTTTTCCCCTACCCCCTAGCCGTAAAGCAGGCAATCTGTTTTACCACCGTCGCCTTTTTGAGCGTGGCCATGAACCAAGTATTCTTGGGTTTTTATCAAACAAAATTAAAAATGCACATTCAAGTAATTGGCGAAAATGTTGGCAGAATTATTTTGGTGGCTGGTCTCTGGTTACTAATGGCACGGGGAGCATCTTTTTTACTACTCATGACTATTGTGGTTTTGAATAGCGTGGCTTACACCGCGGTACTTTGGATTAGTGCCAAAAAAAATACACCAGTCGGATTTGGTTTCAACTGGAAAATTTGGCAAGCTATTATGATCAAAATGTGGCCAATTGCTATTTCTATTATTTTTAATGTAATTTATCTAAAAGGCGACATAATTATTTTATCACTTTTCAAAACTCAAACCGAAGTTGGTATTTATGGAGCTGCTTATCGCGTCATAGATATTCTGGCCCAAACCGCCATGATGCTAATGGGCGTGATGTTGCCACTTTTGGCTTACGCTTGGTCAAGACAATTAAAACCAGAATTCAAAAAATATTATCAACAAGCTTTTGATGCCATGATGCTACTGGCTCTACCTATCATGGTGGGTACAATAATTTTGGCTAATAAAATTATGTATATAGTTGGCGGTGAAGATTTTGTTGATTCTAGCCGACCTCTACAAATTTTGGCTATTGCTGTCTTTGGTGTTTATTTAGGAGCAGTCTTTGGCCACGCCGCTGTCGCCATCAACAAACAAAAGCAAACCATGTGGATTTATATTTCCAATGCCATAATTACTCTAATTGGTTATCTAATTTTTATTCCAAAATTTGGTATGTATGGTGCTGCTTGGATGACAGTTTTTTCCGAACTTTATGCTGGTTTATTATTATGGGCCACTATAAAGCATTATTCCAAAGAAAAATTACAACTAAAAACCTTTGCCAAAATTATTCTGGCTTCGGTTGTTATGGGAATAGTTTTGTTATTATTAATCAATTTAAATGTTTTTATTTTGGTAATTTTGGGAATGTTAATTTATGGAGCAACTATAATTTTGACCAAAGGAATTTCTAGAGAAACAATAAAAGAGATAATTGCTACAAAGAAAGTATAAAATCGTAACTTATGACTTATTGCTTATTGCTTATTGCTTATTGCCTACTATTCGCCTTCATCGCATGGAATAGATTTAATTATGCTTTAGTTTTATTTTTCTTTCTCCTTCCGACTTACCTAATTAGATTTAATATCGGCCCACTACCAACCACACTATTGGAAATGATGTTTGGTATTATTTTTTTAATTTGGATTATTAAACAAAAATCAGTTATCAGATATCAGATAACAAAAATAATAAAAGAAAATAAGCTACTGTTTGCCGGAATTATACTCTTTATCGCTACTGCCACTATTTCCATTTTTACATCATCAAATTTAAAATCAGCCCTTGGTGAATGGAAAGCATTTTATATAGAACCAATAATCATGCTCTGTATATTAGTTACAAGTTACAAGTTACAAGTTACAAAAAAATTAAAAAATGATATAATTTTTGCCCTAATTCTCTCGGGCTTAGCAACCTCCCTCTTAGCAATCTACCAACACTTCACCGGCTGGCTAGTCCCCTATGACTTTTGGCAAAACAACGATACCTTTCGCGTCACCGCTTGGTATGGTTTCCCCAATGGTGTTGGATTATTTTTAGCCCCACTTTTCCCATTGACCTTATATGGTTTAAAACAATCAATCTTAGACTTTAAAAATAAAAACTGGAAAAAATATTTATTCCTTATTCCTTATTCCTTATTCCTTATTTTGTCTCCTTTTGCCATTTTCTATGCTAAAAGTACCGGTGCTCTTATCGGCCTAGTCGCCGGCATTGGAATCCTATTACTTGCAAACAAAAAAACCCGCTGGTTCACAATAATTATTGCAATCGTCGGTCTTTCCGGCCTTTTCTACTTTTCCAGCTTTTCGAGTCTAAGAAACGAAGTAACCTTCCAAGACCGCTCTGGTCAAATTCGCTTATCAATGTGGTCAGATACTGTTAATTTTTTAAAAGATAATCCAATTACCGGCGCTGGTCTAGCTTCTTATCCAGAAAAAATAGTTCCTTATCATACAACTGTAAATGGTGAAGGTATAGAAATATTCCACCACCCTCACAATATCTTTTTAACCATGTGGGTGAATTTAGGCCTGTTTGGTTTAGTAGGGTTTTTACTAATTTTAATTTGGTTTTTAAAAATAATCTTGTTACGTAACATGCTACGTAACAAACTAACAATATTTTTATTAAGCTCAATGGTCGTTATAGTAATCATGGGTTTAGTCGATTCTCCTTATATTAAAAACGATCTCGCAATATTTTTCTGGCTTTTACCAGCCCTACTTATTTCAAACACACAATCACAATCTGTGTAATCATTTTTAAATCAGTGAAATCAATACTATATGAATTGGAAAACCACAAAACTTAAAAAACTCGCCGAAACCTTGGCTTCAATAAAAAACGAAACTGACATGCTAAACTTTTTGCGTGATCTCTGCACTTTGGAAGAATTAGCCGAAATATCAAATCGTTGGGAAGCCGTGCAATTACTTCACAAAGAAACGCCCTATCGTGAAGTAGCCCAAAAGACTGGCATGAGCACCACGACTGTCACTCGCATTGCCCATTGGATAAAACATGGTGAAGGTGGGTATGAAAAAGTTTTGAAAAAATAAAAAATATGTAGAGACGCGATTTATCGCGTCTCTTTTTTTACACCATCCAACTTATCCACAGCTACTCTTGACAATGTTTTAATGTAGTAATACAATAATACTATATGAAACTTACTATTTTACAAAATATAGTTCATCACAAAAAAGACCTCGAGTAACAGCTCCGAGTAGCTTTACTTTGAGGTCATAATCGCCACATGGGCGATTTTTTATTTATATAATGAAATCTCTACTGTGGTGCCCATCGTATAATGGTCAATATGCGAGACTGTGAATCTTGGGATACGGGTTCAATTCCCGTTGGGCGCCCCAGTGGAGATTTCAAACAATAATTTAACTTATATATGAAAAATAACAATATTATAGAACCAAAAATACTTAAGGGTACCAGGGATTTCTTACCAGAGGAGATGGCACAGCGTAATTTTGTGCAACAAAAAATTGTTTCCGTGTTTGAGCGTTTTGGGTATGATAGTATCGATACACCGGCCATAGAATATGCCGAAACTTTACTGGGAAAATATGGGGATGAAGGTTCAAAACAATTGTATAGATTTAAAGATAATGGCGGACGTGATGTGGCCTTGCGTTTTGATCAAACAGTACCATTTGCTCGTGTTGTGGCGACAAATTATTCTAATTTACCCATGCCATTTAAACGTTATCAAATTTCTAAGGTCTGGCGGGCAGATAAACCAGCAAAAGGACGCTACCGTGAATTTACTCAGTGCGATATTGATGTTATTGGCACCAAAAATTTAGTTTCTGAGACTGAAATTGCTAAGGCAGTTTATTCCGTATTTAAAAATCTTGGTTTCAATAAATTCATTATTAAAATAAATAGTCGCCGGCTTATTAATAGTATCCTGGATAATTTAGGTGTGGAACAAACAAAACAAGTCTCTGTCATGCGTATTTTGGATAAATTAAATAAAATCGGTAAAGAAGGTGTGACAAAAGAGATGGAGGAAATTTGTGATAAAAAGATTGTTTCAAATATTTTAGACACCATGCTCTTAAACGGTTCTAATCAAAACAAATTGGATAAACTTAAAAAATATGATATTCAAGAAGTAAATGATTTTTTGTATCTTTGTTCACAAGCCCAGTTGCCTGAAACTTTTTTAGAATTTGATCCCAGTCTTGCTCGAGGTTTAGATTATTATACGGGCATTATTTACGAGGTTTATATACAAGATACGGAAATTGGGGCCGTTTGTGCTGGTGGCAGATATGACAATTTATGTAGTCTATTTAGTAAAGAAGAATTTAGCGGTGTTGGGGTGGCCTTTGGATTTGATCGTATTGTTTTAGCGATGGAAACTCTCAAACTTTTGAATAATGTCGGGCTTACTTCTGAGGTATTAGTAACTTACTTTGATAAAGAAAGTTTGGCAAGCTCTCTAAAAATTTGGGACGAATTACAGACCGCAGGAATTAATACTGAAATATATTTTGAACCAGCTAAACTACAAAAACAATTTGCTTATGCTAATAAAAAACAAATTAAGTTTGTGGTAATTTGTGGTCCAGACGAAATTAAACAAAATATGATTACTATAAAAAATATGAAGACGGGTAAACAAAAAACCATTCCCCAATCACAACTATCTAATTATTTTAATGGTTACACAAATCTATGACCTCCAACAAAAACATACGTATTGCAATACAAAAACAAGGACGTTTACAAGATCCCAGCTTAGACTTTATTAATTCGCTTGGATTTGAATTTAATCGTGCACAATTAGGAGAATTAATAATTACTTGTACAAACGCACCAATTGAAATTCTATTTGTCCGTAATAGCGATATTCCTGAATACATAAAAGCAGGAGTTGCTGACTTTGGTATTGTTGGTCAAAACGTCATCTATGAAAGAAAAGAAAATTATAAAATTATAAAACGTTTGGGATTTGGAAGGTGTAAATTGGTTATTGCTTCTCCAAAAAAATCATCCATTCGCACGGTTGGCGACTTGCAAGATGAACGCATCGCCACCTCATATGTAAATAGTCTGCAACAATTTTTAAGAAAGAATAATATTAATGCTTCCCTTATAAACATTAATGGATCTGTGGAAATTGCCCCGGTATTAGGTTTATCAGATGCAGTCTGTGATATTACTCAGACTGGAAATACTCTGAAAGCATACAAATTACAACCAATTGCAACCATTTTGAAATCAGAAGCAGTACTAATTGAAAGTCCATTTGCCAATAAAAATAAGAATATTATTTTAGATAAAATTCAATATGAAAATAATCAAACTTGCTAAATTCAAACTAGATAAAAATTACACGAAAATAATGAAACGTAGTGGCGAACAATACAGTGGTCTTTTTGACACAGTAAAAAATATTTTTAATGAAGTCTGTCAAAGAGGAGATATCGCGGTAAAAGAATACACCAAACAATTTGATAGTGTTGATTTAAAGAATTTTAAAGTAAGTAAACAAGAAATACAAGAGGCATACACTAAGGTAGATGCAAATTATGTAAAAGCATTGGAGCAGTCAATTAATAATATTACCTTGGTTTGTAAACAACAGATCAGAGATATAAAAAATACTGTAATTGAAACGCAACCAGGTGTACGAGTTTGGCAAAAATGGAATCCTATAGAAAAAGTCGGACTTTATGTGCCTGGCGGTCGAGCGCTCTATCCATCATCTGTGCTGATGAATGCTATTCCAGCTAAAGTGGCTGGCTGTAAACAAATTTCCCTTACCACTCCTCCGCAAAAGAATGGGAACATCGCTCCGGAAATTTTAGTAGCCGCCGATAGGTTGGGCATAAATAAAATATTTAAAATTGGTGGGGCTCAAGCCATTGCTTCACTAGTTTACGGGACAGAAACGGTACCGAAGGTCTATAAAATTGTCGGTCCGGGGAATGCATATGTTGCGACGGCTAAATTATATGGCTTAATGAGTGGCGAAATATCCATAGATTCTCCAGCTGGCCCTTCAGAAGTATTTATTATTGCTGATGAAACTGCCGATCCAAAATTTATCGCCGCTGACTTAATGGCTGATGCTGAACATGGCCCTGATGGTGCTTCTGTCCTCATAAGCACTTCTAAAAAATTGATTGAAAAAGTAGTAGAGGAAATAGAAAATAAGGCTAAACAATTCAAAACACAAAATAATATTACAAACTCAATAGAAAATTATGGATTGTTTGCAATAGCAAAATCCACTGACGAAGCAATAGCTTTTGCCAATGAATATGCTCCTGAGCATATTCAGATAATGACTAAAAATGCTTTAATTGTCGCGGATAAAATCTATAATGCCGGTTCAGTCTTTGTAGGTAATTATACTTGTAAATCGGCTGGCGATTATGCCAGTGGAGCCAATCATGTTTTACCGACTGGCGGTTCTGCGAAGACATTTTCTGGCCTTTCTGTTTTTGACTTTATGAAACGAATTGAATACCAACAATGTTCTAAACAAGGGCTAGATCGTCTGAGAAATACTATAAATACTTTTGCAGACGTAGAAGGATTACCAGCACACAAATATTCTTGTGGGGTGAGATTCAATAATAATAAAACATATGAAAAATTTAGTTAATAAAAATATTAAAATAATGAAACCATACAATCCACCCATTGAGGGTAGGCGTTCTTATTGTGGTCATTTGCTAGATTTTAATGAACGAACAGTGCCTTATGGGAATATGATAAGGGATGCTCTGGTTGGTTTTTCTAATCAGAATCAATTTCAATTTTATCCAGAATATGGAGAAATAGAAAAAATGGTGGCAAATTATGTCAATGTAAAAAAGAAAGAAATTATTGTTACTAACGGTTCAGACCAAGGGATTGATTTAATATTTCGAAGCTTTACCAACGCAGGTGATGAGGTAATAATCCCGAGTCCCAGCTTCGCTATGTTCTACCAGTGTGCCCAAATGTGTAACAACAAGGTAATTACCCCCACTTATGACAGTGGTGACGGTTCATTTCCTTTGGGTGAGATATTGGATATCATCAGTCAAAAAACTAAGCTGATTATTATTTGTAATCCAAATAATCCAACTGGCAACTTGGTCGATCTTAATTCAATTGAACAAATATTAATTAAAGCTAAAGAAAGCACTGTTTTGATAGATGAAGCTTATTTTGAATATTCTAGATTAACAGCTACCAAATTAATCAAAAAATATCCAAACTTGATTATAACCAGAACATTCTCTAAGGCCTTTGGATTGGCTGCTCTTAGAATTGGTTATATCATTGCAAACAGCAAAACTATTGAAGAATTAAAAAAAGTCAGGGGTCCTTATGATATAAACATGGCAGGAGTAATTGCGGTTCAAGCCGTACTTAGTGATCTTTCGCCACTCAATTCTTATCTTGATGAAGTAATGAATATATCAAAACCAACAATAGAAAAATTTTTTGATGATTACGGAATTTTCTATTATACAAGCAATTCTAATTTTATATTGTTTAAACCGCAAAATGCCGACATAGTTTTTAAATCTTTGAAAAAACAAGGTTTTTTGCTTCGCCCGAGAAAAGGATTTGGTTTTGATAATACATTGCGTTTGACTTTCGGAACAATTAGACAAACAGAAGAATTTATAGCTACCTATAAAAATATATGTCTAAAAAATTAATAAAATATGCCTTTTTAGATAGAGATGGCACACTTATCTATGAACCTACTCCAAAAGAAACAAAACTAGGTGATATACCGTATCAGATTGATAGTCTAAAAAAATTAAAAATATTACCCGGGGTTGTCAAAGGGCTAAAAAAATTATTATTAGCAGGTTTCAATCTTATAATGATTTCCAACCAAGATGGGCTTGGTACAAGTTTATTTCCTCAAATTAAGTTTGATATTGTTCAAAATAAATTTTTAAATTTACTTAAGCAGGAAGGAATATATTTTGAAGATATATTTATTTGTCCCCACTTACCAGAAGATAATTGCAATTGTCGTAAGCCAAAAATTGGTTTACTAGATAAATTTATCAAAAAAAATGATATTGATTGGAAAAAAAGTATAATCATCGGCAACAGCCAAGCTGATAAGGGTCTAGCTAAAAACCTTAATTTAAAATTCATTAAAATAGAAACTAACCAAACATTCAAATTAGATATATGAAAAAAAGAATCGCCACAATTGAACGTAACACAGATGAAACTCAAATAAAAATTGAGGTCAACCTCGATGGTACTGGAAAATACGAGATAAACACTGGCATTGGTTTTTTTAACCATATGCTGGAATTATTTTCCAAACATTCTCTGATTGATCTTAAAATCAATGCCAAAGGTGATTTAAATGTGGATGAACACCACACTATTGAAGATGTGGGGATTTCTCTTGGGGGGGCAATTAAAAAAGCTTTAGGAAATAAAAAAGGTATTAAAAGATTTGGTTTTGTTTTACCAATGGACGAAAGCCTCGTTCAGGTAGCCATGGATTTGGGTGGGCGTAGTTACTTAGTGTTAAAATATAAACCAACTCGTGAGTACGTTGGAGAATTCCCAACCGAATTACTAGAAGATTTCTTTCAAGGTTTTGTCCAAAGCTTGGGTTGTAATCTACACATAGAAGTTAAGTACGGTCGCAACGAACATCATAAAATAGAAGCTACATTTAAAGCGTTTGCCAAAACGATAAAAATGGCAGTGGAAAATGACCCACGGATGCAAAATATGCTTCCAACTACTAAAGGTAAATTATAATATGATTGCAATAATAAAATACAATGCTGGCAATGTAGCCTCTGTAGCTAATGCACTTAAAAGGTTTGGTTTTGAGTACATAATAACCAATGACCCGGAGAAAATTTTGTCAGCCAACAAAGTAATTTTTCCGGGTCAAGGCCGAGCCAAACCCGCAATGAAAAGTCTTAAAAAGAATGGGCTTGATGATGTAATTAAAAAAATAAGTAAACCATTTTTGGGTATTTGTCTGGGTATGCAGTTACTTTTCCCTTTTTCACAGGAAGATGATACAAATTGTCTTGGTATATTAGAAGGAGAAGTTAAATTATTTCCTGGCGATGAGCGAATACCACAGATTGGCTGGAATAACATTATGCCAGTAAAAACATCAAAGTTATTTACTGGTACGAAAAATGATATGTATGTGTATTTTGTCAATTCATATTATGTAGAGTCTGAGAAAGAAAATTTACTTGCAACATATCAGTATGGTAAAACGGAAGCAGCCGCGATAGTTAAAAAAGATAATTTCTATGGTACTCAATTCCATCCAGAAAAATCCGGGGAAGTAGGACTTAAGATATTGAAAGATTTTTTAAAGTTGTAATATGCAATTTAGACCATGTATAGACATTCATAATGGAAAAGTGAAACAAATTGTTGGATCAACTTTGACAAGCCGACTTGCCGTACAAGAAAATTTTGTTGCTCAAAAAGATGCTTCTTATTTCGCTAAAATATATAAGCAAGATGGTTTACGTGGAGGCCACATTATTATGCTTGACCAAACAGAAGAAACTAAACAACAAACATTGTCGGCTATTAAAACCTTTGGTAAAGGTTTGCAGGTAGGTGGTGGAATTACGCCTAAAAATGCATTAGATTTTATCAATGCTGGAGCAAGCCAAGTGATTATTACTTCATATGTTTTTTACAAAGGGAGTATAAATACTAGACGATTAGCCAAGATATCTAACATCGTAGGAAAAGATAAATTAGTTTTGGACTTAAGTTGTAAAAAGAAAGAAGGTAATTATTATGTTGTTACAAATAAATGGCAGACCTTTACTAATTTTAAAATTAATCAAGATAGTTTTGATTTGCTTGGTAAATATTGTACTGAATTTTTAGTGCATGGTGTGGATAAGGAAGGTAAACGTGGCGGTGTAGATGAAGAGTTGCTTGAGATGTTGGGAAAATTTAATACAGAACCAATTACATATGCTGGTGGTATTAAAAATTTAAAAGATGTAGAAAAAATCAAAAAATTAGGGAAAGGAAAGATCAATTTTACGATTGGTTCTGCCTTAAATTTATTTGGTGGAAGCATAAAATATAAAGATGTAATAAAAAAATATGTTAACTAAACGAATTATTGCTTGCATGGATATTGCAGGTGGACGAGTAAAAAAGGGAGTTGGTTTTAAAGATTTACAAGATGCAGGAGATCCAGTTGAACTAGCCAAAAAATACAGTAAAGAAGGTGTTGATGAACTCGTATTTTTAGATGTTTTAGCAACAGTAGAAAATAGAGGTGCTTTATTAAAACTTGTAAGCCAGGTAGCTAAAGAAATAAATATCCCGTTTGTAGTTGGTGGCGGTGTAAAAACAATTCAAGATATCAAATACCTCTTAAATGCTGGTGCAGACAAAGTTTCTATTGGTTCGACGGCAATTAATAATCCAAATTTAGTCAACCAAGCAGTCCAAGAGTTTGGCTCACAATGTATTGTTATTTCAGTTGATACAAAACGTGAGGGCAACTCATGGAAGATGTATATAAGGGGCGGTAGAGAAAAAATTGAAGTGGACGCAATTGAATTTTGTAAAGATATGGAAAAACGTGGAGCTGGAGAATTACTAGTCAATTCACTTGATAAAGATGGGGCAAAGACTGGTTATGATATTGAACTGCTTAATGCAATAGAAAAAATAACCAATTTACCTATTATTGCTTCCAGCGGTGCGGGCAAGAGAGAGGACTTTTTAGAAGTTTTTGAGAAGACTGATGTTAATGCAGCTTTGGCAGCTAGTCTGTTTCACTACGGTGAAATAAAAGTTGAAGATCTAAAACAATATTTAAATGAAAATAACATAAAAATTCGTATATGAACAAAGATATATTTAAAAAAATTAATTGGGATAAAATGTCCGGTCTTGTGCCAACATTAATCCAAGACGTAAATACTAATAATGTATTAATGTTAGGGTTTGTAAACAAAGAGTCGCTTGAAAAAACAGTAGATACAGGAAAAGTATGGTTTTTTAGCAGAACAAAAAATCGACTTTGGCTTAAAGGAGAAGAAAGCAAAAATTATTTAAATGTTAAAGAAATTCTACTTGATTGCGACTTGGATTCTTTGCTTATAAAAGTAGAACCGGCTGGCCCAACATGTCACACCGGGAATTATTCATGTTTTAATGAGAAACCAAATAATAATCTAGAATTCTTATCTAAATTATATTCATTAATTGTATCAAGAAAAAAAGAGCTTCCGCAAAATTCTTATACTGCCAGTCTCTTTAAAGACGGTCTTGATAAGATAGTCCAAAAAGTTGGCGAAGAAGCAACTGAAGTGGTGATTGCTGGAAAAAATGAATCCAAACAAAGATTGGTTGAAGAATCATCTGACTTGTTGTATCACCTAATGGTTTTGTTGATAGAAAAAAATATATCTCTTAATGAAATAATTTTAGAGTTGAAAAACAGAAAATAATTGTAACAAAAACATCAGTTGTAAGTAAAATCTTTGACATACACTAAATTCTAATTACTAATTACTCAATTACTTTGAATTACGAAACCGTTTTTAGTGTGTCATTGCGAGACCTGATTCGCATCAGGGCGAAGCAATCCCAACCATTATTGCGGTGATGATTGGGATTGCTTCGTCAGCCGATGCGAATCGTCTTCCTCGCAATGACACATTTTTCCGCCATGACACCTGTTTCGTAATTCAAGATAATTACTTTATCACTTTCTTCAAATACTGTCCTGTGTAACTTCTCTTCACCTTCATCACATCTTTGGGAACGCCCTGGGCTACGACTTCACCACCTTTTTTACCACCTTCTGGACCCAAATCAATTACCCAATCAGCACATTTTATAACATCTAGATTGTGTTCGATAATCAAAACCGAATTACCTTTTTCTACTAATTTGTTCAACACTTCAAGCAAACGGCGAATGTCTTCAAAATGTAAACCAGTGGTTGGTTCGTCCAAAATATAAAGTGTTTTACCAGTGGCACGACGAGCCAACTCAGTCGCTAATTTAACTCGTTGGGCCTCACCACCAGAAAGCGTGGTAGCTGACTGTCCCAGATGAATATAACCCAAACCTACATCATGCAATATTTTTAATTTATCTGAAATTGCCGGCGTATCATGAAAAAAACGTGAAGCCTCTTCCACTGTCATATCCAAAACATTAGCAATATTTTTTTGCCTATAGTGTATTTCCAAAGCTTCTTTATTATATCTTTGGCCATGACATTCATTACATTCTACAAACACATCGGATAAAAATTGCATTGGAATTCTGACGTAACCCTCACCTGCACAGGCCTCACAACGCCCACCACCTTTTACATTAAAACTAAATTTACCAGCATCATACCCACGCATTCTAGCTTCTGGAACAGCAGTAAACAAATCACGAATTGCACTAAAAACCC
>CAYXGV010000006.1:0-12234 GCA_964464685.1 uncultured Gammaproteobacteria bacterium
CAGTGAGCTATTACGCTATCTTTAAAGGATGGCTGCTTCTAAGCCAACCTCCTGGTTGTATGAGAATTAACACCACCTTTTACACTTAGTGATAATTTAGGGACCTTAGTTTGCGATCTGGGCTGTTTCCCTTTTGACTACGAAGCTTAGCCCCCGCAGTCTGACTTGCATGTTTTTAATCTCTGGTATTCGGAGTTTGATTGAGATGAGTATCCCGAGGGACCTCAACCTCATCCAGTGCTCTACCCCCAGAGGGAACACATGCAGCTAGCCCTAAAGCTATTTCGAGGAGAACCAGCTATTACTAGGTTCGATTGGAATTTCTCCGCTATCCACAGCTCATCCCCGTGTGTTGCACGGCACGTGGGTTCGGTCCTCCCTCTGTCTTTCGACAGAGTTCAACCTGGCCATGGATTGCTCACCTAGTTTCGGGTTATGTGTTAGCTACTTAAACGCCGGTTAAGACTCGCTTTCGCTACGCCTTCGGACCATAAGTCCTTAAGCTTGCAACTAACAGCATACTCACAGGCTCATTCTTCAATAGGAACACTATCATCCAGTCGAATGACTGGACTCTAGCTCATTGTAAGCATACGGTTTCAGGTACTATTTCACCGCCCTCTCCGGGCTACTTTTCACCTTTCCCTCACGGTACTAGTTCACTATCGATCACCAAAAGTATTTAGCCTTACCGCATAGTCACGGCAGATTCAGACGGAATTTCACGTGTTCCGCCCTACTCAGGAACAAAGATAATCTATATATTTATATATTTCGCTTACAGGATTATCACCTTCTATGATGTCTCTTTCCAGAGATCTTCAGCTATATAAAAATTTATAGATCCGGCTCTACAGGTCACCGAGATCTTCGTCCTACAACACCTATATTACAAGAGCCTGTCCTTTAAAAATAATGTCAAAATAAGTCCGAAGACAGATAAATTCATTATTCAACATAATATAGGTTTGGGCTGTTCCGCTTTCGCTCGCCACTACTAACGGAATCGAACTATAGATCTTCAATACACAGATCGAACCAAAAGGTCAAATCTGTGAATGAAAATCAATAGCTTTTATTTCTTTCTATTCCTCTGGCTACTGAGATGTTTCACTTCGCCAGGTCTTCTTCATATACCTATGTATTCAGTATATGATAACTCGACATTACTCGAGTTGGGTTCCCCCATTCGGAAATTTCCGGGTCAAAGGTTGCTTGGGACCTCACCGAAACTTATCGCACCCTGCAACGTCCTTCATCGTCTTTTGGTGTCAAGGCATTCACCGTATGCTCTTATTATTGTATACTGCGAAAACACAAAATTGTGCTTCTTGTCACGTGATCAACCAAAGTTGATTTTACGTGATTATTATGAAACCACCCGAAAAAAAATGGTTTCATATCTTTGCCACATACTTTGATCCAATCAAAATATTTTTGTGGCTTACCACGCTTCCTTTTGATCCAATCAAAATTTGCGTGGCTCTGCTTTTAAACTTGAACTCTTTAAATTGTAAAGGACCATTTACTTACCAAAACTATCTTCACAAATCACACTGATACTTTCCAATTTTTTGAAATGCACCAGTTTGATTTGTAAAAATCTGTGGTTAAAAAAAGACTGCTAACAAGCAGTCAAGTGACAATAAAATTGTCCGCCCTAATTGCTTGAAATCTTTGAGTATAATTTTATAGAAGTAAACATTTGTTTTTTTCTAATTTGATATACCCAGAGGTCCGAGCTAGCTAGGACGTGGTACGTTTTAGTACGCCTGACCATTTTACTACATTCCCCAAACCCTGTCAAGTCTGGGGTGTGGATAGATTGTGTATTAATTTAATTGTTTTTCTAAGTCATTTTTAACTCTCTCAAACTCCCCTTTCATCTCTTCTGCCACCGGATCCCCAGCCGGCAATTCCAAATTCAAAGGATTGACCAAACTACCATATTTTTTTATTTGATAATGAAGATGAGGACCAGTTGAATGTCCGGTTGATCCAACATATCCAATCACTTGTCCTTGGACTACTCTCACACCTTTTTTTATTCCTTTTCCAAAAGCTGACAAATGCGCGTATTGCGTGGTATAAATATCATTATGATGAACACTAACAAAATTTCCAAAACCACCGCTATTCCAACCGGCAAATTCTATCACCCCATCACCAACTGCCATGACAGGTGTGCCAATTGCTGCCGCATAATCAATTGCCAGATGAGGTTGTTTACTGCCATTAATCGGATCAAATCTAGCATAAGTATAACCGGAAGTAATACGCCTAAATTCAAGCGGAGCTTTTAAAAATTGTTTTTTCAATGACTCACCCAATTCATTATAATAAGCTGGCTGACCGTCGGCGTCAACAAATAAATATGCCTTATAAATTTTACCAGCATTATTAAATTCTCCAGCCAAAACTTTGTTAACTCCAATATATTTACCATCGCGATATCTTTCTTCATAAAGAACTTTGAAACTATCACCAGTTCTAACTTCCACAGAAAAATCTATTGTCCAAGCAAACACATCAGCAAATTCAATTATAAGCTCTTCACTCATACCCGCTTCCAAACCAGATAGCCACAATGAGTCCTGAATTGTACCTTTCATTGTCTTAGTTTTTATTTCATATTCAATCGGAATATTTTCACATTTGTATTCACCATTTTCCAAACTAACCCGCACAATTTCTTCTTTATTTTTTTCGTATTCAAAATATTTTAATTCACCCAAATCATCATAAGCAAAATGCAATGGCTGACCCAAACGAATACTGGTAAAATCATAAGTAGAAGAAGCTGAATCCAAAATATTAAGCATATCTCCGTAGCCAATTCCATAATTTTTCAAAATTGTCGCAAAAGTATCACCATCTTCTACCTGACAATTTTTGATATTAAACTGTGGTTCGGCTGGTAATGTTATTGTCTGATTTTCTTGGGAATCTGCCACATCCAAAATACTACAGCCTGACAAAAATATAGAAAAAGCTAAAATTGTTAATATAAAAATTTTATTCATAGGTCTTGTTATTTTACAATAAAACAAAAAAACTTTCAATATAACAAAAAATCGCTTGTTCAGAGCGATTTTTTGTTTGGGTCTATTGTTATCGTTTTTATTTTTGATTGTCGCAAACTTTATTACCACCAGCATCTACAAAATTTCTTTGACCACCTTTCATTCCACCGTGACCACGACCGCCCATTATTCCTTGTCCCATTCCCATACCCATGCCTTCTGGCAATCCCAATTCATCGGCAATAACTTTGGCACCAGCAAAATCTTTGTCTTGCATTAGTTTGTGCATTTCCGCAAACTTAGCAAAATTATCAGCGTTGACTACGTCCAAAACATTTACTCGTTTAGCTTGCTCTTCCTCTATCGAGGCTTTCCAAGCGTTATAATCACCACTATCAAAGATTGCTTGCATTTTTATTTGTCTGGCTTCCATTTCGGTTTTTCTTTCTTCCATCTTTGCCTGCATGTCAGCTGTTTGTTCGGCTGTCAATTCTGGCCGTGTCCTCATCATTTTTGCAAAACCTTGTTTATCTCCAGAAGTGGCATTGGCGACTGTTGCGCCCATCAATACCATGGCCAAAGTTAATAAAGAACCAACTACTAAGTATTTTTTCATAAGCATATTTTTTAAAAATTAAATTTGATCGATCACTATAGTATTACGCAAATATTCATTTTTTATTTCATTTTAAAAAAAGCGGTGGAATTGGTGGATGCATCGGTGGAGGTCCACCCATTTTTTGCCACGGCATTATCCGCTCGGCTCTAAATTGAGCTGGGGCAAGTATTTGACCCAAAATTCTAATCATTTCTCCTGTTTCTACCACAACCATTGGTGACAACTGTGCCTCGACACTAAAAACCTGCCACTCCTTGCGACCAATGTCTTCCAAAAAAAACTTATCTTCTTCAACTCTTAGAATTTTGCCAACCAACAAACCCCTCTCGGGCTGACTCCACATTTCTTGTCGATGACGTTGCATGCCCTGATAAAATGGTGCCCGACCAACCAAACTATTTTCCAATTTTTCCCCCCAACCAATCGAATAGGCCAAACTACCCAACAAAATAGTTGAAAGTAAACTCACACCAATTATTACAAAAATATTATATTTATAACCTTTTTTGGTATGTTTGAAATTATAATAAGCCACCAAAACAAAGGCCACAAAAATTAATAACCAAAAATATGATAAGGTCATTATCAAAAATCTAATCGGCCCACCCGCCAATCTACCAGACATATCCCAATCACTTATTTTTATACCAAAAATAATAACCGCCACAGCCAAAGCACCCACAATCAAAGCCAATACGAACAAACCCCAAACCAAATAATCCTTAAGCAAAAATTTCCATTTCGCCTCTGGTTTTATTTCTTCTTTTTTAATTTTTTCCAAAACTTTATTGGTAATTTTTTCAGTCATAAATTTAGTTGTAATTAAACCAATCAATTAAACTATGTTTTATAGATACACGAATTAGACGAATTTGACGGATAATAACTAATCTTTAGTGTATATCAATCCGTTCACATTGGTTTAATCCGTTTGATCTGTGTATCTATAAAAAATTTATTTTATAAATCAATATTTTGTTTTATCCGCCAGAGGACGGATCAGTCCTCTGGCTGATAATTCTTGTTTCAATTTTCGCTTAGCTCGATTTATAAATGTACCGACCGTCCCAATCGGTTTTTTCAAAATATCAGATATTTCTTTGTAATCATAACCTTCCAAAAATTTTAAAACCAAAACTTCCCGATATTTTATGTCAATTTTGTCCAATACTTTTAATAAAATATCTTTATCTATTTCTTTATCCAATTCTTTTTCTATATTTAAATCTGATACAAATATATTCCATTCATCATCCACCAAAAATACTTCACCCCTTGATTTCTTTTTTCTAAATTCACTAATTACGTAATTACGCGTAATCCGATAAATCCAAGAAGAAAATTTTAAACTAGTATCATATGCATTCAAATTTTTATATACCTTTATAAAAACCTCCTGCAAAATATCCTCGGCATCTTGGATATTAACTCCAGAAATTCTCCGAATAAATCTAAGCAAACTGGCTTCATATCTTTTCATGAGGCAAGCAAAATAACTTGAATTTTCCAAAGTTAGCTCAACCAACTCGTTGTCTGTTTTTCCATCACAATTATACAAAACCATAATCTTTTATAAATTACTACATCAGTAATTATACACCCCAAACTACTCACTCCGCAATGCATCCACCGGATCAAGACGGCTAGCTTTGAAAGCCGGATAAAATCCAAAGAACAAACCAACTAGTGCTGAAAAGGTGAAAGACAAAATCACGCCAGAAAAAGAAGACACCACATACCAACCATCAAACTGATTGAGAATTGGAATAACAATTTGTCCAATACCCACACCAATGAGACCCCCACCAATTGATAAAATAATTGACTCAAGTAAAAATTGGGATAAAATATCTTCTTGCTTGGCACCAATAGCTTTGGCAATTCCGATTTCTTTTGTCCTTTCAGCTACAGTCACAAACATCACGTTCATAATTCCAACTCCCGAAACAATCAAAACGATTGTTGCAATTGAAACAAGAAGTAATGACATCGTATTAGCAGAATCTTGAGCCGCCCCAACCATGGAACCGGGATCAAACATACGAAAATCATCTTCCTGAGTTAATTTTAATTTGTGTTCCGCTCGCAGTACAGTGGTAATTTCATCCATCCCGCTTTCAATATAATTAACACTATCCATCAAAACCACAATCATCATTTGGGCATTACCACCTAACATAGTTTTTTCGGCAGTTGTATATGGCATATACAAAGCATCATCATAAGACATGCGCCCCATGGCACTACCACCATTTTCTTTCAATACTCCGACAATGTCCACTTTTTTGCCATCAAGGGTTAAAGTTTCTCCAACCACTTTTGTTGCATCAAAATCTTCCCCAAACAATGTTTCAACCAATCCGGAACCGACGACTGCAACTTTTGCCCGACCAATATCATCTTCTTCTGTCAAAAGACGTCCAGCCAATAAATCGAGGTTGGTAATATCAAAAAAATTATATCTCGCACCAAACAAAGAAAAAGATGAAGATTCTTTTCCATAGGAGACCGCTGAATCACCCGTTACAAATGCAGTTGCGTCACTCACATGAGCCACTTGTTGTCGTATAATATCGGCATCGGTTACTTCCAATTTTGAAGTAGTGATAGCACCCCTCCCCATGGTTTTCATAACCATAACCTGAGTAGCACTCAAATTTTTATATTGATCCTCTATTTGTTTTTTTGAACCAGTTCCAATTCCGACCACTACAATTACAGTTGAAACTCCAATCACAATACCCAAAATAGATAAAAAACTTCTAATCTTATTTGAAATCAATGCTTCTCCGGCCATTTTAAAAATTTCCCAATACATAATTTTAGTAATCTGATCTTAATATATAATTATTATCCAAAATTTTTCCATCACGCATATAAATAATTCTATCTGCAAATTTCGCAACTTCGGCTGTATGTGTTACCATAATGATTGTTTTATTTTTCTTGGCCAAATCTTTAAAAATTTCCATTACTTCCAAACCATTTTTGGAATCAAGGGCACCAGTTGGTTCATCAGCGAGTAAAATCTCTGGATCATTCATAAGCGATCTTGCAATCGCAACTCGTTGTTGTTGTCCACCAGATAGCTCAGTCGGCTTATAATTTTTTCTATCCAAAATATCTAATGTGTGCAAAAGTTCTAAAGCCCTTTTTTGTCTTTCTTCTTTTGAAACCCCAGCATACACACTCGGCAAGGCAACATTTGATAAAGCACTTAATCTAGAAAATAAATTGAACTGTTGAAACACAAAACCCATTTTTTTATTTCTAATAAAAGCCAAGGTATAATCATCTCGTACTTCACCAATATTTTCACCCTCAAGAAAATACTCTCCAGATGTAAGTGGGTGTAAACAACCAATAATATTAAGAAGGGTGGTCTTTCCGCCACCCGACTCACCCATCAGTGCCACAAATTCTCCTCGCTTTATTTCCAAATCAATACCACACAACACTTTTATTTCTTCACCATTTGCCAGATAATATGATTTGTGAACGTCTTTCATTTTTATAGCCAATGCTTCTGTTTCTGACATACATTAATATTTTACTTTTTCTGATAATTCTAAGCCAGAAATAATTTCTACCATTTTACCATCAGTAAAACCAGTCGTCACATTTCTTATAGAACCATCTTCCATAGTTACCGACGGTTTACCATCCACATTTTTAACAGCCTGTACTGGTATTTGTAAAACATCTTTTGCTTCGGCGATTACAAAGTCGACATACACGCTCATACCTTCTCTAATATCAAGTGCACTGGTATTTTCGAGTAGTACTCGTACTTTGTAAGTAATAATACCATTACTTGCACTGGAAATAAGTGAAACAAAACTAACTTCGCCATCAGTTTCAGTGCTGTCCAAAGCATCAATCGTCGCATAGGCTTTTTGACCCAATTGAATTTTATTAATATCAGATTCGTCAATTTGTGTTTCTACATAAAAAACATCTTTGTTAAGAATTGAACAAAATGGTTGATTCTTTTCTTCTACTACAATGTCCCCGGTTTTTCCATTTAGCAAAACAACTTCGCCATCAATTGGTGATGTTATCGTGGCCTCTTGAATTTGATACCAAATTTTATTTACATTTGATTGGGCACTGGCCACACTACTTCGAGCCGATGCCAAATCTGACGCAGAAGCTGGTTCCATTTGTTGGTTAAGACTGTTTTGAGCATTTTCCAAACTAAGTTTTGCTGACACCTCAGAAGCTTGCGCATCTTTTTTGGCTTTTTCCAAATCATCTAGTGACGCAGTATAGGCGCATTCATATGTATCATAACTATTTTTTGCAGTATCAATTGCTTCTATATCATCGTTCAAAGAATTTAATCCAGAAATTACAGAAGTTTTATTACCACTTACAGTACTTCTCAAACCATCCAATTCAGTCTGGGTAAAATCACCCATTGCCCTAGTTGTTTCCAACATTTTTTGCATATCATACAGATGTTGTTGCATAACGACAAAGGCATCTTTTACCAAATTGGCCCCGGCCAATATATTATCATGTGAAGAAAGTGAATTGAGAGGCACAACAAAATTTTCAGCTTTTTCCAATTTACTCTTAGCAGAACGATAGGACATGATAGCTTCGTTCAAATTGCTTGAACTTAAATTTGATAAATAAGACTCATAGTCGTCATTAGCTGTTTGATTATCAATACCCAAAATACTATCTGAATCACTGAGTAAACCTGACAAACTATTGATAGAACTAAGTGACGTGCTGAGTAAATCGTTATAAGCACTAATAACAATCGTACTATCATTACCACCTTCAGCTAATTTTAAATTTTTTTGAGCTGTTTCCACTGCTCTTTCAGCATCTTTCAAACTATATTCATTTTGATAAATTGTTTTATCTAATGTAGCTTGTGCCGAATTTACCGAGTTCTGATAAGATAACAAATCAGAATCAGTTGCACCATCTTCTAGCTCCACCAATCGAGACATAGCATATTGCAGTGATGCTTGAGCTGATTGCAAATCAATATATGATTCATCAGTTTCAATGCGAGCAATTTTGTCGCCTTTTTTTACAATATTACCCTCGGAAACATACACTTCTTCTATTCGAACCCCCGTCTCAGAAAAAGACAAATCAACCCCATCTTTGGCCACAACATTTCCGTCTGACTGAATTGTAATACTAATATCACCTTTTTGGACGCTAGCAACTGTTGGGGCTTTTACCACTTCTTTGGTAGTTGAATTAATTTTTCCATACACAAAATAACCACCAGCTCCTGCCAATAAAACTGCAATTATAATAATTATTTTTTTCTTTTTTATCAAATTAACAATTTTGCCAAAACCGTGTGATTTTTTACTTTGCGCCAAAATAGAATTAATTGATTCTGTTTTATTTTCCATAAGATTAAAGAGTCACAAATTCTGCTATTTTTCTGTCTGTTATAGTTTGATCAAGCCAAATAGTGATATTACTTTCTACTTTTAGATCGGCCAATGATGCTTCAGCTCCGCGGGTATACATTGGGATACCAACCGGAATAAGTACTTTTACATCACCAAGACTATTGGCACGCATCATCTCATTCATTTGTTCTCTCATATCACTATTGCCCATACCCTCACCTGGCCTACCGCCACCCGCACCCCTCATACCACCACCTGGCATTTGTCCACCAGACCCTGCTACAAAATTATTTGTTGCACCAGTCTGTGTTTCTGCCCCTTCGGGTAAATTTGCTTTCATTTGTTCACGAATAGCCGTCATGTCTACCTGTGTAATGGTCACCTCATTGCCAACCATAGATTTTACAATACCCGTTATATCAGCTTCTCGATCAGGTCGATTATTCATCATTTGTGGTTGTCCACCATTTTTGTTGTCTGTGACACCATTGGTGTCTGTATTTGTGGCTGTGTTACTGCAACCTGAAATAACCATTATCACCGCTATAACACCAAAAAACACCACCAAGGAGAGAAAGGTTTTTTTCATAAACAAAATATACTTAAAATTAGTAATAAACTTACTATATAATACGCAGAATATAGCATTTTCTTTCAAGAATTGACTAAGGTGCACAAAAAGACTAAAATTAAGATATATGATAAATATAACAATCATCGCTCTAGGTAAATTAAAAGAATCATACTGGAAAGAAGCTGAAGCTGAATATATAAAACGGCTAACCCCAGAGGCCAAAATTGAAATTATAGAATTAAAGGAAGAATCTTTTGACGAAAAATCAAATAAAGAGGTAATCAAACAAAAAGAAGCAGAGAAAATAAAAAAAGCCCTGGAAAAAACCAAAGATTCTTATATTATTACTTTGGATAGTACAGGAAGTGAACTAACCTCCACCAAACTTGCCGAGCAAATCAGCAATATAACAATGAAACAATATAGCAATATTACCTTCATCGTGGGTGGACCTTTGGGATTGGACAAAAGCATCAAAGAAAAATCAAATCTTATTTTCTCACTATCTCACCTCACTTTCCCCCACCAGATGGTCCGGACAATTTTACTTGAACAAATTTATCGCTCTATCATGATTTTGGGTGGGAGGAAATACCACTATTAAATTATTAATTTATAATATCTAATTTATAATATCTAATTTCTAAAAAATGTCTAAAGTCAAAATTAGACATTGATAATTTGATTAGAAATTAGTAATTAGTAATTTTTTACAAACTAAAAATTACAATAAGACCAAGCAAGCTCCCCCTTCTTCCACCACATCCCCCACCAGAGGATGTTTTTGTAAATATTGTAAAATTTCCCGACGCAAGACACCAGTTCCACCACCATAAATAATTCTACCCATATTTTGTTTATTTTTATAAATATCAAAAACAAAAGACTCAACTTTTTCTAAAGCTTCACTCGGATAAAGTCCATGCAAATCCAACACCGGAATATCAGCACCGATTTCCGCTGCAAAAATTTTGGCTTGTTTGTTATCCATAAATTTATTTTAAAAAAAATATATTTTAAAAAAGTTCAAGGCCGATCATCCAGATCGGCCTTTTTGAGTTTAAAAGGAGCACCTATGTCTTATTTATTCCATTCCACTAATGAAGCGACGTTGGGTATTGACCGCTGAAACAAGCTCGGCAAAAATGATTTGGATCTTGTCCAAATTTTTGCAAAGCCGAATCCAGCTCTTCCAACGAAATGAAATTCAACGAATCAACCTCCAAATGTCGTCTCATTTCTTCCACATTCATCTGTCCCGCCAACAAATGTTCGACTGTTGGTGTCGCGACTCCATAATAACAAGGGAATCTGGTTGGTGGAGAAGTAATGCGCAAATGAACCTCATTAGCTCCACCACTATTCCTCAACATTTTCACAATGTGTCGAGATGTTGTCCCTCGAACAATGGAATCGTCCACCAATACTACATTCCGTCCTTTTATCTCTGACTTAATCGGGTTAAGTTTGAGACGAACGGCATCATCACGAACCATTTGACTGGGCAAAATAAATGTCCGGCCAACGTAGTGATTCCGCAAAAGTGTGAACTTAAACGGAACAGACCCACAGGCTTGAGCCAGACCCAACGCCGAAAAGTTACTGGAATCCGGCACAGGAGAAATGCAATCGGCTTGTTTCGGTATGGTTGGCGCGAGTAAAGCACCCAAAAACTCCCTAAAGAGATTCACTGGCACACCAAAACACACACTGTCCGGACGAGAGAAATAGATCAGTTCAAACACACATTGTTTGGGAATCTGGTTTGTTTTGATTTCCAAACTCTGCGGTTCTGCTCTGTCGGCAAAAACCAGGAGTTCCCCGGGTTTTACATCTCGAACGAATTCGCCACGCACCAAATCCAAGGCACAGGTCTCCGAAGCAACTACCCAACCACTCGGTGTTTTGCCCAACACTAGCGGACGGATACCCAACGGATCTCGCCAAGCATATAACCGGCTATTATGAATAGCCACGGAGGCAAAAGAGCCTACCACGCTACTCATAACTCTTTCCACCGCCTGTTCCATGCTTCCTGTTTCTTCCACAGCTTGAGCCAAAATTTTGGCAATGAGCTCACCATCATTTTGACTACTCAAACGAATTCCTTGCTCTTTCAGTCGTTCTGACAACGACTTAAAGTGCGCCGGCGGGATGTCGCCATTACCCGCATAGGCCAAGCCCAACGGATAAACCAAATGGGGTTGGGCATTGGACAAATCAGCTGGGCCGGCCGTCGCATAACGGTTGTGTCCAACCGCAAAATTCCCCACCAAATTGGCGCGAGTCCCAACATCAAAAATCTGACCTGCCGTACCCAATCCTTTGTGGTGGTATAAGATTCTGTCGTTACTACTGCCAGTGACCATACCACCAGAATCCTGACCGCGGTGATTCAAGGCATGCAAACAATCTCGACATATTTGACAAGCCTCGCCACCAATGACTCCGACCACTGCACATTTCTCGCCAAATTGAACACCCTGATCAAATTGATGACTCATGTCCTACCTCCAATTGGTTCTAAGTTGTATTTTTTTCCCGACCTTTTTTCTTCGTCTATTTATATACTAGACTATTTAACAAAAAAGTCAAATAAAAATACAAGATATTTATTACTTGTATTTT
>CAYXGV010000006.1:12334-34522 GCA_964464685.1 uncultured Gammaproteobacteria bacterium
AAATCAGTGAAATCAATGCTTTATTTAGACCTACCAAACAAACTAAACTTTTTCTTTGGCACATCTTCATCCTTTTTCAATTCAGGTCTTGGTGGAACAGTTGGTACTGGAGCAGATGATCTGTTTGAAGCTGAAGGATTATATGGAGCTCTTGGTGGACGAGGGCCGTCGTTTCTTCTGTTGTTTCCACCACTATTTCCTCTATAACCACCATTACCACCACGATTATTACCCCCCCTAAAACCACCGCTATTCCCACCAGTTCTTGGACCACGATCCATTGGTGGTCTATCAACATATCCTTCTGGTTTTTGTAACAATGCTTTGATTGAAAGATTTACTCTGCCCAAATTATCAATTTCTTTCACTAATACTTTTACCACATCACCCAATTTCAAAACATCACCAGGTTTGTTGACTCGTTCAAAACTAATTTCTGAAACATGAACCAAACCGTCTTTACCTGGAATCAAATTTACAAAAGCACCAAAGTCTTCCAATCTTACTACCTTACCTTCAAAAATTTCACCGGCTTCAATTTCTCTAGTTAATTCCAAAATAATTTTCTTGGCTTTGGCCATAGCTTCGGCATCGTTTGATGTAATCATCACACGACCATCTTGTTCAATATCAATCGTCACTCCGGTTTCTTCGGTAATCTTCTTAATAATTTTTCCACCAGGCCCAATAACATCACCAATTTTTTCTGGATCAATTTTAATTGTTTCAATACGAGGAGCATATTTTGAGAGCTCAGCTTTTGGTTCGGCAATTGTTTTTTTCATTACAGCCAAAATTTGCAAACGAGCTTCTTTGGATTGTTGTAAAGTTTTTTCTACTATTTCCCAGGTCAAACCAAAAGTTTTGGTATCCATTTGCATGGCAGTAATTCCATCGGCTGTACCAGTAATTTTGAAATCCATGCCACCCGGACCATCTTCTACATCTTGCAAGTCTGTTAGAATTTTCCAATCAGTAATATTACCCTTATCATCTGATTTTGATGATAAACCCATAGCCATACCAGCCACTGGTTTTTTAATTGGTACACCAGCAGCCATAAGAGATAATGAAGAACCACAAGTTGAAGCCATAGAGCTAGAACCATTGGAACTTAATACTTCTGATACTACGCGAATTGCATAAGGAAAATCTTCTTCCGAAGGCAACATTGGTTCCAAAGCTCTTTCAGCCAAAGCACCATGACCAATTGCACGACGTCCCGGTCCACGCATAAATCCAGTTTCACCATAAGTATATGGACCATCATTATAATGATGCATATATCTCTTTGTACCATCTTCTTCCATTGAATCAAGCGTTTGAACATCACCAGGCGCACCCAAAGTGACAACTGACAACACGTGAGTATCGCCACGTTGAAAAAAACCTGAACCATGAACACGAGGCAATAAATCAATCTCAGCATTCAAAGTACGGATGTCAGTCAATTTTCTACCGTCCAAACGTTGTTCTTTTTCCAAAATTCTTTGACTAATAACATTTGATACAAACAATTTTACATCTTTCAAACCAGCTTTTTGTTCATCAGCGGTATAACCTTTGGCAGTCATTAATTCTACTAATTTTTCTTTGATACTATCAATCATTTTTGTTCGGTCATCTTTGGAAATTTTTGGAGAATTAAAAATCATAGTATCAACATTGTCAGCCACAAACTTTTCACAAAAATTTCTAACCTCTTCTTCTTTTTTATCTTCTACACTACTCAAATCATCAGCCAATACAGGGACAGCATCTTTGGCTTTTCCAACCTCGGCTTGAACTTTTTTTATCAAATCAAGAGCTGGAGTCAATTGTTCACAACCCCATTTCATGGCCTTGAACATTGTCGCTTCATCTACTTCCGAAGCACCAGCCTCCACCATAACTAATTTTTCTGGAGTACCAGTTATTATCAAGTCAAGTTTGCCAGTATCGGCTTCTTGGGATGTAATATTGAGTTTGAATTCACCATTTTCATCAAGACCAATTCTAGCTCCAGCAATTGGACCATTCCAAGCAATTGGTGAAATTGCAATTGCACAAGAAGCTGCCAACATGGCAGTGATAGCCGCATCATTTTCTCCATCAATACACAAGGCTGTTAATACAAGCTGGACATCATTACGAACACGCTCGTCAAACAATGGTCTGACAGCTCTGTCCACCATTCGACCAGTCAAAATAGCTTCATCGGTTGGACGACCTTCGCGTTTTATAAAACGACTGCCTTTTATTTTTCCGGCAGCATAAAGTTTTTCCTCAAACTCTACCATTAGAGGAAAATAATCAATTCCATCTCGCACTTCTTTTGATTTAATTACTGTTGCGAGAATAACAGTATCACCATAGCGCACAGTACAACTACCGTGTGCTTGAGGAACATACTTACCAGTTTCAATGGTAAGAGTTCGGCCACCCCACTCGGTGGACCAATTCTTTACTTCCATAAATTTTTCTTTTGTGGGTTGACCTAGAAGCGGTAGATCTGCGATGCACCTTGTACTCTTGTAGTACGGGGCCGAAGACCTAATAGTTTCCAGACCAACACCTTTAATAAATTATTTTTCCACGACACACTACCCACGCAACATGACACAATACGAATCGTACAATGTGGGTCGTGTTATGTGAGTCGTGTGTCGTGCTAATATTACCTCTTCCTAACAGATTTCTTCAAATTATTCATCCTATTATCCCCAATCAAAAATCTCTCTTTCTCTTTTCCCAAATCAAGAAAACTGTCGGCTTGCTCAAGCAGTTTGTGAGATGAAGTATCACCAAAGGCTACTACTTCAACCTGCTTGCCAGTGGCTTGTAAATATTCTACCAAAGGCAAATAGTCACCATCGCCCGATACAATCACTACGGCATCCAAACTTGGTGCCAAGCGAATGGCATCTACAGTCAAACCTACATCCCAATCAGCTTTTTTGAATCCGGAGGCATAGACTTGTAAATCCTTTTCTTGGGTTTCAATTCCTAGATTATACAAAGCATCAAAAAAAGGTTTTTCATCATTGCTTTCAGTCCGAACCACATAAGCAATCGCCCGAATCAATTTTCGGTCAGCCACCGCATCTTTGACAATGTTGCCAAAATTAACCTTCTGGCTATAAAGATTTTTGGCGCTATAATACAAATTTTGAACATCAATAAACACCCCAACGCGCTGATCGGGGTGTTTTAGAGGATTTTTATTGTTCGGTTTTTTCTTGAACATCTTTTTCCAATAAACTTTCAGCTTCAGCCGATGCCTCGGCTCTTTCCAAGGCCTTGGCTGCTTTTAATTTAAGACTTTTAACTAACTCTTCGTAAGATTTGTTATTTTCTTTTTTCAAGAAACGCAATAATTTTCGTCTTTCCCCAACTTTTCGTAATAAACCACGACGAGATGAGTGGTCTTTGTGGTGAGCTTTCAAATGCTCAGCCAACTCCTTGATTTCCTCAGTCAAAATTGCAATTTGAACCTCGGTAGAACCAGTATCACCTTCGTGAGTCTGGTATTTTTTAATTATGCGCTTCTTTTTGTTCTTATCCAACATATGTATTTATATGTATAACAGGCCATAACGAGCCCTTCCGCCTGATTATGGTCCGCCCAGCCATTTAGGCTAGTTATTTAAGACTCTACAATTATATATTATTATGTGGGGTTTGTCAACCCCAACAACCCAATGTGGTGTAAAGATACCCACAACTTGCCCCTCCACGCAAAAACCGCTATAATACTTACAATATCTGAATATACAAAATTACATAATGGACAAACACTCTATATGAAAATCTATCAAGTAAGTACATCACCGTTGTCAGGTACAAAATATTCAGAAGTTAATAAACATGCCAGTAATATTTATTCAAAAATAAAAAAGAAAACAAAAAGACGACCGTATATTAGGTCATCTTACTTCAACAAAGGAAAAATTTTTCTACCCCTCTTTTGGAACCACCTATACGAAAAAATTAATCATCGAGACAAAACAAGGAGATTAAAATATTTCCCCTGTGCTATTGAACTTATTGAAAACAGTAAATTTGATCCTGAATCAAAAGAAAACGTGAACAAACAATCAGAAATCCTACATCGTTTTGCTGGTAAAACAAAAGATGGACAACTATTTTTTGTGCAAATTAAAGAAGAAAAGAAGACTGGAGAAAAATGGCTAATATCTGTATTCCCAGTTGATAAATAAAAAAAGACATTCCGCCAATTTGGGGCTTATAAACCCCGGCCGAAAGCCTTTTTCTAATTAGAGTATATCATACTTAGTAAGATAATGTCAAGTGGAACTGTGGACAAAAAACCGCTATAATAACCTTATTATTAACAAAATTTTATGAAAATCAACTTCCCCCTATATATCACCTCCGACCATGGTGGCTATCAGCTAAAAAAACGACTGGTACGATATTGCCAAAACGAATTGGAAATTGAAATAGAAGACATGGGTCCGTTCGCACATGATGAATTGGACGATTTTCCAGATTTTGTAATACCAACTGCCCAAAAAGCTGTAGAGACCAATGGCCAAGCAATTTTTATTTGTGGTTCTGGCATTGGTGCTTGTATTTCTGCCAACAAAGTAAAAGGCATGTACGCTGGGCTTGGTTATAATATAGAGGTAGCCGGATTAATGCGCGAACACAACAACACCAACGGGCTCTGTTTGGCCGGTCGGGTCTTGACCGAAGACCACGCCATGGCAATTGTAAAAAAATGGTTAGAAACAGAATTTAGTGGTATTGAAAAGTATCAAAGAAGAAATGATAAAATTATTAATCTTGAAAAAGAATAGTAAATAGATACACGAATTAAACTAATTTAACAAATACAAACGAATTCGTTCTAATCTGTTTAATCCCTGCCGGCAGGCAGGCGTTAGATCCGTGTATCTATTAAACAAAAAATATGTCTATTCAAATAATCCCATCAGTCTTAGTAAAATCAGCCGACGAATTCAAAGCCCAAATTTTTGGTCTAAAAAATTCTGTAAGCACTATTCAGCTAGACATTGCCGATGGTATTTTTGTGCCTGGCACCACTTGGGCTGAACCAGAATTTGTAAAAAATAATTGTAATTTAGATATTGAATTACATTTAATGGTAAAAGACCCACTTGAAGAATTAAAAAAATGGACAGAAGTGGAACAAATCAAACGCGTGTTAATCCATTATGAATCTTTTGCTGGCACAACTGAACAAAAAAATTATTTAATTTTAGACACCATCACTTTTATTGATGAAAATGATTGGCAAGTAGGTATGGTTTTAAATCCAGAAACCCCTTACGAGATGGTTGAACCTTACTTGGAAAAAATCCAAAGTGTTATGTTTATGGGCGTAACCCCAGGCAAGCAAGGGCAGGGACTAATTCCAGAGGTTTTGGATAATATAATAAATTTTAATATTGATTATCCTGATATGTTTACAGAAATAGACGGCGCAGTCAATGAAGACACCCTGCCAAAAATTATCAAGACAGGAATAAAAGCAATCTGCCCCGGTAGTGCGGTTTTTGGCAATGAAAGAACACCAGAGGAAAATGTGAAGAGGATGGAAGAGATAATAAAAAAATTAACCTAATTATACTAACATAAAATCTTATCCCCGTGTCCCTCCCCCTATTAGGGGGAGGCTAGCCTGCCTGCCGGTAGGCAGGGTGGGGGTTACATCGGAGGTATTTACTTTCTTTTACCTAAACCAAAGTTATTAGCTTCGAATAACCCCACCCTAACCCTCCCCTCATAGGGGAGGGGACAAATTTTTTATATTTCAAAATTCATTAAAGATTTAAAATTTTATCGCTATGCCAAATGAAGAAATCCTAGACCTAATCATCATCGGTGCGGCAGCCGCTGGCTCAGCTGCTGCCATCTATGCTGCTCGTCGAAATTTAAACTTTGTAATTGTCACCAAAGATATCGGCGGAGAAGTAGCTTTGTCAGGCGATGTCCAAAACTGGCCAGGAATAATAAAAACAACCGGTTTCCAACTGGCACAAGATTTTAAAAAACACCTTGACTCTTATCAAGTAAAAATTGAAGAAGGCTGGGAAGTAAAATCTATTAATCAAAAAAATAATATTCAAATAATCCAAGCAAAAAATTCCGTTGGTGAAAAAAAAGAATACAAAACTAAAACTATTATCATTACTTCTGGCATTCATCCAAGAAGTTTAAATATTCCCGGGGAAAAAGAATTTAGAGGTAAAGGTGTGACATATTGCACAGTCTGCGATGGCCCCTTATTTAAAAATAAAATTACTGTCACTGTCGGTGCTGGCAACGCTGCCTTGGAATCAGCTTTGATGATGGCTGGAATTGCTGAGAAAGTTTATTTAATTACCAAATATTCTGATACCAGAGAAAATAATGGCGGTTTTCCTCGGGGTGAAAATATTTTGATTGATAAAATAAAAAAATTAAATAATGTAGAAATAATTTATAATGCCAACAGTCAAGAAATTATTGGCAAAGATATGGTTAGTGGTTTGAAATATCAAGATTTAGAAAATAATGAGACCAAGGAAATTGCTGTTAACGGCATTATGGTACATATTGGCATGATACCAAATTCTAGCTTTGTTGATTGTGTGACAAAAAACCCAGTTGGCGAAATTGAAATTGATCTAAAATGTAAAACTAATTGCCCAGGTATTTTTGCTGCTGGCGATGTCACCAATGTTCCCTACAAACAAATCGCCATCGCCGCCGGCCAAGGCGTCACCTCCGCCTTATCGGCCATTGAATATATTAATAAGTGGGAAAAGTAATTGCACAATGTCATCCCGACCGCAGTGAAGGGATCACTTTCATTCACGCCAAACTGACGGATTAAACATCCGTCTTTTTTCTTCACTAGTTTTTTGATTGAAAAAATGTTATAATTGTATTGTAAAAAAACCTGTCATTGCGAGGAGGAGTTCGCACGACGACGAAGCAATCCCATACTTTAATACAATAACTTATGTTTTAAAGACTGGGATTGCCACGCGACAAGTCTTCTTTCAGAGACTTGCCACTCGCAATGACACAATAACCAAAAATTCTATGCTTCTCCAAAACTTTCTACCAAACCTATCAACCGATATTAGTACCATAATTATCCACACCATTGCCATCATCGGAATTATTTTACTTATCTATGCCGTATTTCTTGAAACAGAAAAACGTCAGGATGTGATTTTTATAATTTCTGGCCTCTGTCTTTTTATTTATGCACTTTTTATAAATAACCTTATCTTCATCATCGCCACCGCCGGCCTAACCTTGGCTTCACTTGTAGAATTCATTGAAATATTATTAGGAATACACAGAGACACTAAATATAATCTAAAACAACTCATTCGTAAAAAATAAACATTCAAATTGCGAATCTGTTCGAATTTACGAATTTCGAAATATATATTCGTAAAAAGTAAATTTTACAAACTTTATAACTTTATAAACTTTATAAACTTTTAACTCTTTTATGTTCAACCTAATAACAATCGGCGACGCAACGATTGATAACATTATTATCATTGACGAGGCTCAAGTAAAATGTGATTTGAAAAAAGACACTCGTCTGTTGTGTTTAAATTACGCTGAAAAAATTCCAATTAAACACTCAGCCCAATCAATTGGCGGTAATGCTACTAATATTGCCGTGGGGTGTAAAAAACTTGGTGCCGATGTTGGAATTATTACTGAATTAGGTGATGATATCAACGGCTTTATGATTAAGCATGAATTGGAAATAAAAAAAATCAACACTGTTGGTATTAAAATGATAAAAGGCGCTGAAACGCGTTATTCAGTAATTTTAAATTACCGGGGTGAAAGAACTATTTTATCTCATTATTCCGACCGCCAATATACTTTGCCAAAAATACCAAAAACCCAATGGCTTTACTACACTTCACTGGGAAAATCTTTTGAAAAATTACAAAAACAATTATTAAAATACATATTTAAAAATCCCGAAACTAAATTGGCTTTAAATCCTGGTTCATATCAAATGAAGGAAGGTTTATTAGCCATTAAAAAAATATTACCCCATGTAAATTTACTTTTTGTAAACCGCCAAGAAGCCGAAAAACTGGTTGGGAAGAAAAAAACCACCTCGGCCTTGATAACCGCCTTATTGAAAAATGGTGTACGACAAGTAGTAATGACCGATGGCGAAAAGGGCTCGTTTGCCACCGATGGAAAAGATATATATTTTATGAAATCATATCCAATCAAAGCCAAAGCCAAAACCGGCGCTGGCGATGCCTATGCTAGTGGCTTTTTATCAGCTCTGCTTCACCAAAAAAATCCTACCGAGGCAATGCGCTGGGGTACAGCCAATGCTAGTGGAGTAATTAGAGAAATTGGTGCCCAAAAAGGCCTTTTGAACCAAAAACAAATTCTTCAAACTATCAAAAGATATCCACTAATCAAACCAATAAAAATATAGCCGTTTCATTGACAATTATAAACTTTAGAGTTATAATCGTCTTTCCAAATAAATAATCTCTCTATGCAAGAAACGAGCTATGGTAAAAAATTAGTGGGTAATTCCCATTTTGTTATTATTGCTCCTCACGCTGCTGGCGATGATTTAAAAACTGGAGTGATTGCTCGCCGTTTGGCCAAAAAACTAAACGGATTTTTGGTAATAAATAACAAATTTATCAAACCAGAAAACAATCGAGCCAATGAGAAAAGTGACTGGGTGGAAGATTTCAATAAACTTCGCTGGAGTTATAAACACAAACGCTATTTGTGGAAAAGAAAAAAACCTGAGATGAAAGAATTTTTTAAAGATATAGATAATTTTTGTAAACAAGCCGAGCAATTTGATAATGAAAACAAAGCCATCGCACTATATATTCACGGGATTAAATCAGAAAAAATTGGTATTGATATTGGTGCTGGTTTGAAAAAGCACAATGACAGTCAAAACAAAGTTTTTGGCACAAAAAAACATCGCGAGGTAAAAGACAATACTGGCAAAGTGACAGTAAAAATTGGTACTCTAAAAAAAATAAAAAAACAATTAGCCGATAAATTTGAAAAAGATTTTGGATTAAATATTTCGGTTGGTAATCACTACTCTGGTTGGAGCAAACAATCCGCCATCCAATTTCACAAACTAGAAGGTCGCGACGACTATGCCCTCCAACTTGAAATCAGCCACCTCTTCCGCCAAGACAAAGATAAAATAAATTACATTGTAAGTCTGCTGACAGAGACACTCAGAGAGAACTTTTAATAAAAGATACTAATATACAAATTGTACTAATTATACTAATGGTATACTAATACTTTTTAAAGAAATTAAATATGTATAAAGGAGGGGAATTAATGTATCCAGAATTATCTTATGTGTTAAACGGTATATTGTTTGCAGTCCATAATGAAGTTGGATTGTATGGCAGAAAAAAACAATACGGTGATTTGATTGAAATAAAATTAAAAGAAAGTAATTTAAGTTATGTAAGAGAATGTAGAATTAGCGACACAGGTAATATTGTTGATTTTATAATTGATAATAAAATAGTTCTAGAGTTAAAAACAAAAAGAATTTTAACTAAAGATGATTATGAGCAGACTCAAAGATATTTACAACAAACTCAATTAAAATTAGGCATTTTAGTAAATTTTAGAAATAAATATATAAAACCATCTAGAATAGTAAAAATAGACACGATAAATAAAAATAGATTTATTTAACATTAGTATTTATTAGTATCATTAGTACAATTTGTATATTGGTATCTTTAATATTAATCATAACATCAAAAATAATCATTACCTCCTCCTATGAAAATACACACCCTAATCTACACCCCACTAGAACACCTGGGACCAGCCACACAAAAAGATATTGAATTACTCTCAGAGGCTGCCAAAAAATATGGTCATGAGTTAGAAGTTATTTCTGCTCAAGATTGTCAATTAAAATTTGATAAAAAACCAGAGGTTTTGATAAAAAATAAAAAACCAAAAGATATAAATGTGCTTTTGGTTAGAGCTAACTTTTTAAGTGGCAGTTTGGATTTTCACAGTGGACTGATAAAACAATTTGAGCTGATGAAAATTCCTATTATCAACAAACATCTACCAGTTTTACGCGCCAAAAACAAACAACGAAGTTTACAAACTCTTAGCCGTTATGGAATTCCAATTCCCAAAACCTATATCCTACGTTCCCCTGAATATGTTGATGAAGCGGTCAAAGATATTGGTTCATACCCGGTAATAATCAAAACCCTAGCAGGTTCCCACGGACAAGGCGTTTCAATCGTAGAAAGTGCTCGCGGACTAAAATCTTTAGTCGGCATGATGGTCAACAATCGTGAAGCCGCCCCTTTAATTATTCAAGAATATATCAAAGAATCCAAAGGCAAAGATGTGCGGGTATTTATATTGGGAAAAAGAATTATCGGCGCAATGGAAAGAATTGCAACAAAAAGAGGCGAATTTAGATCCAACTTTCATTTGGGTGGCCGAGTCCGCGTCGCTGAAATGAGTCGCAAAGAAAAAGATGTTGCTTTTGCTGCGGTAAAAGCATTTGGGCTTAATATGGCTGGTGTAGATATTTTACGAACTAAAACTGGTCCCAAAGTTTTGGAAGTAAATGCCAATCCGGGATTAGAAGGTATTACTTTGGCAACCGGCAGAGATATTGCCGGAGAAATAATAAAATTCACCGTAAAAAAAGCTAGGCAATATCAGAGAAGAAAAGAAAATGGAAAGAGATAAAAATAATAAAACAAAAAACTCCGAGAATAAATCTCGGAGTTTTTTTATCCTCTATTTTTCCACTTCATGAAAAATAGAGGGGTGATCTATACCCCATTTAATCAGGAAGAGGGTCTGCCTCCCCACGCATGCTCTCCCCCTATCAGGGGGAGCCCGCGACGCAAGTCGGGGAGAGGGTCTGCTAACATTGTAGAGTTTGTATTATTGCCGTAGCATCTAAAATATTTAGTAAGTACCCCCTATAGATTCTATTATCTATAAATCTTTCTTCAAGCTTCTCCAGACCCCCTCCGTCACTTCGTGTCGGCTCCCCCTGATAGGGGGAGAGCATTTAAAAAACTTTATTTTAATAATTCCCCAATCACCTTCCCAAACTCCTCCGCCACCTCTGGTCCATTACCAGTCACCACATTACCGTCAATCACAACACCCTCTCTTACATATTCAACCCCCGCTTCTTCAAAAATTCCACTCAACTCATTATCGCCATCCCAACCAGTGGCTTTTTTATTTTTCAAAACCCCAGCGTGAGCCAAAATTCTGGGCGAAATACAAATTGCACCATAGGGCTTACCGGTTTTTTGCCAATCTCGCAACAAACCATAAACTTTTTCATTATCCAAATACTCCAATGCCCCCGGACCACCAACCAAAAATAAAGCATCGCCATTTTCAATCTTTACATCATCTAAATTCAAATCAATCTGAGTGCTTGAACCATCATAGGCTGCCCGAGCTGTGCCCACACCATCACTGACGGTAATAACTTTATAACCAGCCTGTATCAAAACTCGCTTAGTTTCGCCATATTCAAACGGCTGATAATCCTGACTGGCAATTAATAATAAGACTTTCTTCATATTAAGTTAATATACTAATATACGAATATTCGTTGTCGTAAAATAATAATAAAACTAAATTTATTTTTGCTTACCAAACTTTATTTTAAAAATGAATTATCAAAGCTAACATTAGTATAGCATTAGTATAATTTGTATTATTTGTATATTGGTATGTTTACCTCCCAAAATGTTTTCTAAACTCTCTTCTCTCATCAAAATAATCTTCCACATGAATAACCTCTTCGTGCTGAGTATTTGGACCAAGCAAACATAGACCATATTCAAAATCTCTAACTCGTTGTCTAATTTCTATGGCTAATTCTGGATGTTCTTCCTCATCCTCAGCCATCAAGCGCAAAGCATCCAATCTTTTTTCAATATCATCAAGCACCACCTGAAAATCCAAAATTAATTTTTCATATTCTGCTCTCTTGGTGCTTAAAACAGACTGCCTTAAATGCTCTTTTACTTCCCCATCCACCTCAACAAAAACCCCAGTTAAAATCTGCCTTTCTTCGGCTGTATCAAAAAATATAATTGAACTACCACTTCTCAAATCGGCATAAGAACCACCGTGTTCTTTGAATTCTTTGTAACGTTTCTTTAATTCAAGTGGTAATTTACCCAACAAAAATTTTTCTCCGATCCGACCCTGCTCCATATTGTATAATTCATAAAAGGCCTTCCAATATGGCCAAACTCTTTTACCCATCGCAATCATTATATTTTCCGCCTCTTCTATCCCTACCTCAAAATCATCCCGCAAATGATCCAGAGCATGTTTTAATTCCTGCTTAGTATCATCGGGCACTAGAGGTGGAATATTATTATATATTTTTTCAAAAATATCCAACGTGTGTTTTATTTGACTAGACATATTAATTTATTGGTTTAATTGTTTAATAGTTTAATGGCTCACTAATAAACCAATAAACTAATAATCTACTTCTATTATACCAGAACACTGTTTAAAATGATAATGGTTTACTCCTTATTCCTTACTCCTTACTCCTTTATTTATTTCATACATCGCTATCCCTGCTGCCACGGAGACATTCAAACTTTCTTTCTTTCCATACATTGGAATATGTACCACTTCATCACATAATTTCAAAATATCTTCACTAATCCCATCCACTTCATTCCCCACAATTAAAGCAATATCTCTATTTTTAAAATGGTCATTGTTATCTGATATCTGATAACTGCTATCTGTTTTTTCCAACCCAACTATAAACACGCCTTTCTTTTTCAAAGAAACAATTAATTTTTTCAAATCAGCTTTCTTTTCCCACTTCATCCATTTCTCTGCACCCAAAGAAACTTTATCTATCTGAATTTTTGGTGGACAAGCTGTATAACCAACTAAATAAATTTTATCAATGCCAAAAGCATCGGCACTTCTAAACATAGAACCAACATTATGACACGACCTGATGTCTGGCAAAATTAAATAAACCTCGTAAATTTTTTTCTTCATAATATAGCTATTATATTAAATTTTACACTTAAAATCAACCCAAAAACACAAACACCGTTTTCCTCCAAAAACGGTGCGTCAAAACCCTCCCAATACCAAATAGACAAAAACCATGACCACCGAGCTAGCAACCGGGATAAAGAAATTATCCCATTTACCGCTGATGAATTCAGCCAAACTAGCCGCGACAATACCAACCAAGTAAATCAGCCAAGCTTCCACAGCCGTAATCTGTGGCGGGAAAAATGGCCGATACACCAAGTGCAACCACACCACCAGACTCACGCCAAATAATCCCCCAATCAAACCGTACGAAAACCCACCAACTGATTTGCCCTTAGCTAGACCGTGTTTAAACTTAACAATCGGCCAACGTTTGCCAAACTTCCCCAATGGGTCCACTAGTGAAAAAGCCAGACAAACTCCAGCTGCAATCCAAGGCGCTTGAGCCAGATAACAAAAAACCCAAGCCACACCCAACCCTAAAAAGCCCTTGTAGAGATTACTGTGCTGGTTTTTCTCTACATCTCGGTAGAGATAGTTTGACAACCACCTCAAGATCCCAGGCACCAATCCACTACCTTCTACCACTCCTAGTCTGGTCAAATAGACACGTAAAATCTCTACGAGAAACATTCCCAAGCCAATGAACAGGAGTAATACCCCCAACAGCTCCATCGTGATATGGATGATCTGCAACAACAGCCAACCGGTAAAACCTACCAAAAAGTGAAACAGACCCCTGACCCATTCTCGGCTAGTTCGCCAGCTTCCCCAAGAGCCCATAACGCCCCCAGTTTTACTTTGAACTCCCTGGCGGAGCTCAGTCGCCTTTTTTCTCATTTTGCTCATGAGCTCCTCCGCATGGTTTTAATTATGAAAGAACACTAGACAAATATTAATTAAATAATGCCACAAAACCAAAAATAAAACAACCCCACCGAGATGGAATTGTTTTTATATAATTGAAGTTTTAATGAATTTCCCCGCAACAACCTGTCCGCCTTGGGTGGAGCTGACGGGGTATCACCATAGGAAATTTTCGTAGCACTTGTCCGCCTTGGGCGGAATCAAAATATTACAACACCTTTATCCCTAAATTATCCAATTGAAACTCTAGGTAAAAATAAAAAAACAGCCACCAAAAGCGAGATGCCTGCTAACAAATAATAATATACCAAAGAGAAATCGGATTTGGCTTGGGTATCTGAAAAAACCCGATTTTGTGTCTGCATATATTTTTGTTTTTGTTTTAGGGGATACGAAATTACGAAATGACAGATAGCGAATAACTTGTAACTTTGGACTTTATGGACTTTATGGACTTTCAACTTATATATTATAGCACATTTTTGACTTTTTGTCAATAGTGTCGTACAATAAAAGTGCTCTCGCGAGCACTTTTATCCTAAGCCACCACAGTGGCGAAGGATCTCTCCCAACACCCAAACAAGCAAATAATCAAAAATCTGAAATCACTAATTACTCAATTACTTTTCAACATCCTATGAACTTCTACGCCATTGCTTCATTACTAGATCTAATTGTTGTTATCATCGTCGGTATTGTATTAATAATAAAAAGAGACAAGGCCAAATCAATCCGTTACTTTAGTATTTTTAATTTTTTCGTAATTGGTTGGGCTATAGGCTACTTTTTTTGGCAAATATCAAAAGATTATAATAGCGCGATGATCGGGGTAAAAATACTCATGTTTTCCGCTATCTGGGGAGCGCCGGCTTTTTTTCACTTTACCCTGTCAGTCGCTGAAAAAGAATCTCAATTAATAACTCCGGTTATCGTAGCTTATTTGATGGCCATTCCCTTTACTTTTTTAAATTTTACTTCTCCAATTTTTATCGCTGGACTTCAAACCAAACTAGGAATATCATTTTTTCCAACTGGTGGAGACTTATTTTTTATTTTTGTTTTACAGTGGCTCTGGTGGTTTGGTTGGGGATTTGTTGAATTGTTTAAGGCTTGGAAAAGCTCTTATGAGCCGGAAAAAAAACAATTTCTCGGCAGTTTTACCTTGGCAACACTGATTTCTATTTTTGCTGGTAGTTTTAATTATTTTCTCTGGTTTGATATTCCTATCCCACCAATAACAACCATGATTGTAAGTGTATATGGCATCACAATTACACTAATGCTGTTGAGTAAAAAAAACTCCAATCTAAGCTTATTTTATTTTTTTATTATTGCTGGTATTATCCTAATAGTTTCTTTGGCTCAATTTATGGTCGGCTATTATTTAAATATGAAAAGTACCCAGTGGCTCGCCATTACTATTATTTTAATATCAATTTTAATAGTTGGATTACTATACAAAAAAAATAAACAAACTTCACATGTCTAACAACCTAAAAACATATTTACAAGAATTTCTTGAGCATTTGGAAATAGAAAAAAATCGTAGTCAAAATACGCTTCAAAATTATGATTTCTATTTACGCCGTCTAATTGATTGGTTGGGAAAAAATAAAGGAGCCGAGGATATTACTGCTGAAAAAGTTCGCCAATACCGTCTTTGGCTCAACCGCTTAGTTGACGTACATGGTGACCCCCTAAAAAAGAATACCCAAAATTATCACCTTATTGCTTTACGATCATTTTTAAAATATTTGGCCAAACGCGATGTAAAAACATTGGCTCCAGAAAAGATTGAATTAATGAAAATGCCTGATCGTGAAGTTAGTTTTTTGGAAGGTAGTGATTTGAATAGATTGCTTGAGGCACCCATAACATCCGAATTACGAAAGGGTACGAATTTACGAAATTCGAAATTCGAAAATTCGGATGATTCGAAATTAGGATGTAAAACTAATAATGAGATGCTTATCAGGTATAGGGACAAAACTATCCTAGAATTACTTTTTTCCACAGGCCTGCGAGTATCTGAGTTGGCCAAATTAAAAAAAGAACGAGTTAATTTAGACAAAGAAGAATTTACCATTACAGGCAAGGGCGGTAAATCAAGGGTGGTATTTTTATCTGAACAAGCTAAGTACTGGTTGAAAAAATATTTAACAGCCAGACAAGATCTAAATCCTTATTTATTTATTTCTCATGACAAAAAAACCAAAAACACCCAGCTGGTAAAAATAAAAAAAGGTGGTAAAAAAATAGAATCAGTTGACCAACCACTCACCCCGAGATCTATTCAACGGCTAGTGCAAAAATATGCCCTTGTTGCTGGCATTACCAAGCCAGTTACGCCACACACCCTCCGCCACTCTTATGCCACTGATTTATTGCAGAATGGCGCTGACATTCGCAGTGTTCAAACTATGCTTGGTCATTCTTCAATTACCACTACGCAAATCTACACTCATATTACTGACCGAGAGTTAAAAAATATTTACAAAAAATTTCATGGCAAGCAACGTTGAGGCAATTGACAAAAATAAAAAAATATAGTATCATTATTTTGTTATAATGCGCCTGTAGTTCAATGGATAGAATAGAAGCCTTCTAAGCTTTAGATCTAGGTTCGATTCCTAGCAGGCGCACAGTTTAGGGAGTAGTTTCCGGTCATTCGACCGGACCGGGTTGAATAACCCGGCAATGGATAGAACAAGTCCGTCCTAAGGATGAAATGCAGGTTCTGGGCCCAAGGCCCACCCGCCATGGGCGGGAATTCCTGCTGGGGGTACCAAAAAATCTATTAAATAACATACTTAATAATTTCAGCCAAAGGCTGATCCGCCTCGGGCGGACTTAATTCATAAATCCTATGGAACTCGTAACACCAATATTGATCGCCGTTGCTGTGATTATCCTCATCAGCATCCGTCAGGTCAATCAATACCAAAGAGGGGTAAAATTCATGTTGGGAAAATATACTCATACTGTCGAACCAGGCTGGCGTATAATTTTGCCAATTATCCAAAGCATGACAAAGGTTGATATCCGCGTAAAAGCTGTTGATGTTCCTTTTCAAGAAGCTATTACCAAAGATAATATTTCCGCCAAAATTAATGCAGTGATCTATTACAAAGTAGCCGACGCTGCTAGAGCCATACTTGAAGTAGAAAATTTCTGGTTTGCTGTCTCACAACTAGCCCAAACTACCATGAGAAATGTAGTTGGTGAATTAGAACTTGACCAACTTTTGGCCAATCGTGAAGCCGCTGCCCAAAAAATTAAAGAAATTGTTGACAAAGCTACTGACCCATGGGGCATAAAAGTAGAAAGTGTAGAATTAAAAGATGTCATTCTACCTGATAACATGCAAAGAACTATTGCCAAACAAGCCGAGGCTGAACGCGAAAGACGTGCCGTTATTATCAAATCAGAAGGTGAAGTGTCAGCTGCTCAAAATCTAGCCGATGCTGCCCAAACACTATCTAGTCAACCTGGGGCTCTACACCTAAGAACTTTGAGTACTTTAAATGACCTAAGTTCAGACCAATCCAATACGGTAATATTTGCTATACCTTTGGAAATACTGCGAGCCTTTGAAAGAATTGGGAAATAAAATAAAGAATAAAAAATCAAAAAACTGGTATCATTACCAGTTTTTTGATAGACAAATTCACTCTGGGGTGGCCAACGGGAATTGAACCCGTATTGTCGGTACCACAAACCGAAGTAATAACCATTATACCATGGCCACCCCACAATGAATTTTAATTTGCCCGATTGAGACTTTTTACAGAACGAAAATATTATATAATAAAAATATTTTTTTGTCAATTATTTATAATTAGACAATTCATTATTGCGTATTTCTTTTTTTAAACAAAAATTGAAAAAATTACCAGCATATGACCAAAAATCTCTATTAAAAAATTTAAAACGTCTAGAAGAAACAAAATATTTTAATTTTAAATCAAATTTAATCTTTCCTATTTTAGCCATTTTTCTATTTATATCAAAATCTTCGCCATACTTTAGACCAGCATCAAACCCGGTAGTTTGTTCATAGGCCGATCTCTTAAATGTCATATTATTACCAATTGGTCCAGCCAACTCTCTAAGACTTAATATGGCAAACCAATAAAAAGGATAAAACAACACAAATCTTACAACAAACCAAAACAAATTAGCATCATAAAAATAAAATTGTCCACCAACACAAACCAGTTTGGGATCATTATCAAATCTTTCTTTAACCTGCAACAAATAATCTTCTGGCAAATGCGTATCAGCATCAATCTGCAATACAAATTCACCATTACTCGCTTCAGTACCAATCTTTCTAGCCCTACCTACCCCTTTAATTGCCTCATCAATCACCCGAACACCCAAGGACTCGGCTATTTGCTTGGTTTTATCGGTTGAGGCATTATTAACCACTATAATTTCTATATCAAAATCACCTTGCTGATTTTGTGCGCATTTGATACTATCGGCAATATATTTTTCTTCATTAAAAGCTGGAATTATAATTGAAAATTTTATATTTTTATTCATATAAGATTATTGTACCAAAGAATCAAGAAAAAACAAAATCTGCCAAGTACGGCAGATTTTGTTTTTAAATATTTAATTTAATAACTACCTTATTTTTTCAAAAAATTACCAAACGGTTTCATAGCCTGGTATAGTAGCACTACGACCAAGCGGATCGCGATTGGGATAATGGTCGCTCATCTCATCTTCCAAATTCAAGTCAATATCAAGATACCAATTCCCAGTTGATTGTTCCATACTTTGTGCCTCATATAAATAATTTTGGACAAGAATAGCAATACTATAAGAACAAAGAACAATCAAGGTGCCAATCACTGCATATTTCATGGTTTTTTGAGCGGTTTTTATTTTTTCTTCCTCGCCACCAGCTGTCATCCAGATAAAACCAGCATAAAAAGTATAAACCAAAAAACTCATACCCAAAAAAGACAGGGCGATTTTAATTATATTTACTATCACCATACGAGGATCACTGGCTTCACCAAAAGCTGCCCCTTGCTCTCCAGCAGCAGCCTGAAGTTGAGCGTTTAATTCCCCTGCTTCTATTGGTATTTCTGCCAAAGCCTGGCGAGAAAAAGAAAGACCCAATAAAATTAAAGCGATGATAAAAATCTTTTTCATAGTTTATTTTTAAACATTATCAAAATCTTTGTCCGCCCACAAAAAGGGTAATGCTATAAGAAAATAAAATAATAGCCAAACCAACAATGGCAGCGACAACTATTTTTTGGGCTTTTTTTACTTGTTCTTCTTCACCCCGCGAATTAACATAAACAAGACCACCATAAACAATCAAGGCCAAAAAGATTGCACCAGTAACTGCCAAAACGGTAGTTATAATCTTTATTATTATCATCTGGGGCGAGGCTGGGGTGCCCAAACCAGCGCTATCGGACCCACCCTCCAACATATCCGTTATCTGTCCGGTCAAATTAACCGCACAAACTTTCACCGAAAAAAAAGATAAGGAAATAGACCCCAACAAAGAAAAAATTATCAAAAAAATTACAATTTTATTTTTCATAAAATATCATTTTATACTCAACCACTGGAAACTGTTTTTGACAAAATTGCAAAAACTATAAAATTAGTTACAGTGTATGACGCCACCACAATTATCAACCCGATAACCGAGGAAATAATAATCTTTTGAGCTTTCTTGGTCATTTCTTCCTCACCACGAGCTGTCATCCAGAGATAACCAGCATAAAACATCAGCAAAAGAAAAATAACACCCACCATTGATAGGGTGGCTTTTACGACTAGACCAATAGTTTCTGCTAGGGTAGTTTGGGTAACACTGTTTGTTTCATAGCCTGCCTTTTCAGCAGCATCAGATGCCATTTTACTAATATCAAACTCTGACGCTGAAAAAACTGGTGTCACAAATAAAAACATCAGCAACACACTAAAAAGAAAAACTTTTATTTTCATATTAAAAAATCATTTTCTCTACTCAAACCAAATCGAGAATAGAGTGTGGATAAAAAATTATAATAATATTAATACTGTACAAACCTATTAGTAACAAAAAAGGTAATTACATAAGCACTCAAAACAATTACTAGTCCTATCATGGTACTGATGATAATTTTTTGCGCCTTTTTAGTCATTTCTTCCTCACCACGAGCTGTCATCCAAAGATAACCAGCATAGACCATTAGAATAAGAAAGATCAAACCAACCAAACTAAGAGCAGCATTCAATCCAATACCGACAATATCTTCCACTCCTTTACTTTTGCTAATGCCGGCCTTACCTACCACTGTATTTAACGCACTTGGGTCTGACAAACCAGCGGTAAAAACTGGGGCAACCATTAAAAATAAAACTGATAAAATTGTTACTACTAAAATATTTTTTTTCATAAATACTATGATTAGTGTTTTAAAGAATATGATTGCTTTATGGACAAACACCATCTTGATAATTAAATTTTTTCCGTGCCCCACTTTCGTATATATCTAAAATTTATTTCGGGGTGGTACGATCAAAAAGAATCTTTAAATAAATCCGGTGTACAATCATTATCTTCAGTTGCTCTGTCTATAAATTTAGTTCGGCAAAATCGTCTGGTTTTTCTTCCCCACTAGCAGTAAAAACATTATCCCACTTATCGCTTTGCTCCCATTCGCGATCTTCATTCAATGTGCTGGCTATTCTCAAACAATTATTAATGTCTTTTAATTCATCATCCCAATAGCCATCTTTATAGTCTTCTATATTTTGGGTGGGATAATCTTTAATATTAATAAGCTCGGTACATTGTTTTTCTGTTAACAGCTGACCTGTCCAGCCCGACTGACCAACACCAAAATAACCCCCCTCTGTCTCCCATCGATCCAAACAACAGCCTACTTTCTCTCCTTCTACCTCTTCCGAAATACTGTCTGATCTAGAAGAACCACTAGCCCCTTCAGTTGCTCCAGTTATAATTCTAGTGGTGACAAAATTAGTCACAGCATAAGAGCCCAACACTATTAACAAACCGATAACAGAGCCAATCAATGTACTTTGGGCTTTTTTTATTTGTTCCTCTTTGCCTTGGGCAATCAGCCAAGAAAAACCAGCATAAAATATCAAAATAAAAAACAACAGGCCCACCATGGCAAAAACGGCTTTCAAAATATTACCAGATACTTCTTCAACACTAGTCTTCGCTACTCCCGTCCTAGTCACAGCCTCATTTAATTGGCTAGTAGCATCACCAACCTTCAGCGGAGTTGCCAAAACAAATGATGGAATAAACAACATGGTAAATACAATCAAATTTATAATTGTTTTTTTGAATTTCATTTTTTCTAAGATTAATTATAGTTGCAGAAAAAAGTATAATTTATGATTGATCAACTAATAAATATTGTGATCATTTATGGTTTTGCTTTACAGCACTTTATATCATTCCCATCATTTCCTTCGGCATTACAAAGAAAGCTTACTACTTCACCTGTTGTATCACACTGATTCGGGTTTGTATCCCTACAGGCCCATTCAGAACTTCCTTGCGTAATAGCACAAGAATCACACCAATGATGGGAACCCGGCATATCAGGATAATGACAGGTCTTATCGCTGACTGCTCTAGGTTGTCCATAACAAATTTCGCTTTCATTACAATTACCTTTTATCCAATCATCCCCACCCCAACCACCATCAGGATATGTGCTTGCTTGCTGGTTTTTCTCTTTTTCATACTCATCATCAGCAAAACCGACAAAGCCTGTTATTGGTTTACATGACCAATCTGGGTGTTCTGTACCACCACAGCCCACAGCAACTGAAGGAGAATCTCCAGGTGGAGGCTCAGGAACAGGCTCAGTATCAGTTCCGCTAGTCCACACACAAGAGACATACCTAATTCCATCGTTTTCCTTACTGACTATTGAAGGTAAATATCTACAAACTTCTTCTGAAGTTACAGTGTCTGGAGGAAGAAACTCTGGTACACCACCCCCCTTAAGAGAGCAGGTACAACTTGAATTAATCCAACTACAGGATGAGTATTCTTTCCAATTTAAAAAGTTACGCCCACTCAAAAAATTACATACCGGTTCACTTACAACACCTTCCATACTCTCGCCATCACAATTACATCCAACCTCAGTGTTAGCTCCATTTCCACCACCACCTTCTCCTCCACCTCCACCTCCACCACCAGAAGATGTATTTTCCCCTTTATAAACCTTGGTAAAAACAAAATTGGTAATAGCG
>CAYXGV010000007.1:0-3111 GCA_964464685.1 uncultured Gammaproteobacteria bacterium
AATTTTAAATGGCAACGGTCATTTTATGACCATATAATCCGCGACGAAAAATCATATTTTGTTATTCAAAATTATATAAATCAAAATCCCGCCAAATGGTGGCGGAATCGTAATAATTTTAAAATTTCTGTTTAATTATCATTTAATTATTCTATCATTTCCTTTATCTCGCCCAATTTCTCTTCCATCATCTCTTTTGTTTTAGCTTCTAGATTTAGCCGGAGCAACGGCTCAGTATTACTTGGCCTGACATTAAACCAAAAATTATCATACGAAAAAGATAAACCATCCAAATTATTAATTTCTGCATCAGAATATTTTTCTTTCAACTTGTGCAAAATTTTTGTTTTGTCTTCAACTTTAAAATTGATCTCGCCAGAATGATAATATTTATTCAAAGGACGCACAAAATCCGCAAAACTCTGACCCGACTCGGATACAACTTGCAAAAAACGCAAAGTGGCAATCATTGGGGATTCATAGATTCCATCGGGAAATTTCACAAAAAAATGGCCTGATGACTCACCACCAAAAACAGCATTATTTTCTAACATTTGTTTCTTTATTAAAGAATGTCCAACTCTGGTAACCATGGGTTTTCCGCCTGCTTCTAAAATCAAATCCTCTGTTATTTTACCAGGTCTTATGTCATAACAAATAACAGATCCGGGATTATCTTTTAAAAACGTTTGTGCTACCACCCCACGCATAATTGCAGGATCTATTCTATTACCCTCATTATCAATATAAAAAATTCTATCTCCATCACCATCAGTAGCAATTCCCAAGTCCGCTTTTTCTTTTAACACCTTATCTTTTAAATCCCTTAAAGTTTCTTCTTGTAAAGGATCAGCTTGATGAGCCGGAAAAGTTCCATCTAATTTATCATTTATTTTTATCAACTCTATTTGGGGTAAATCTTTAAATAATTCTTCCAAATACAAAATACCCATGGCATTAGCAGTATCCAAAACAACTTTCATTGATTTTATTTTACCTAAATCAGCATACTTTTTTGCTGTTTTAACTTCCGCTGTTAAAACATCTTCTCTTTTTATTTCTTTACCCCTCTCTTCAGCTAATTTAAAATTACTGATCTTTACCAATTCACAAAGTTCTTCCATGCCAGTATTTTCTCCCACTGGTGTAGCTCGTTCTCGAACAATTTTAATTCCATTATATTCTTTAGGATTATGAGATGCTGAAACCAACATTCCCCCATCGTATTTAAAATTAGCTACTGAAAAATAAAAGGTTGGAGTAGAAGCTAAACCAATATCAATCACGTCTATTCCCTGATCTAATAAACCTCTTTTTAATTCTCTAACCAATGAGGGTGAGGATAATCGCATATCATGTCCCACCACAACTGTAATTTTTTTACTATCACCCAATTCTTTTGAACGTAAAATTCCATAAGCTCGGCCTATTTTATAAATAAGTTCTTCGTCTAATTCAATTGGATAAATCCCCCTTATATCATAGGCCTTAAAAATCTGTTCTGGTATTTTTTCCATATAATAAAATTTGTTGTGTTAATAGTAAAAATAGTATATAATATCTATATAAATTTAGCAAACAAAAATGCCTCGCAGGTCGGCAATATTTTACTATAAACAAACTAAAAATGAAAGAAATAAACCCTGAACAATTGCTTGATCGTTTTTCCAGCCATTTACACAGTGTAGTCGCCAATTCAATGAGTTTGGCGACGTCTTTGCGTCACAATTTAGTCAGTCCTATTCATATGTTGATGGCTATAATTGAAGAAAAGGGTTCAGTAGCTCATGAAATTTTAAAAAATGCTGGATTAGACGAAAAAGATGTATTAATTTTACTTGAAAATAAACCAAAAACAAAGGACACTGCGGGCAAAGTACTCACCGCCACCATCCCACAATTAGACAACATGGCCAAGCAGGCTTTGGAGAGATCAATCTTGACTGCTTATGAAAAAAATCATAGCTATGTTGGGACTGAACATTTATTACTCGGCATATTAAAAACTCGAGATCAAGATATTGAAACAATTGTCAAAAAATTTAAAGTTCCCAAAAAAACCGTGATTGGAGAAATAGAAAATATTTTAGCCAGCACCAGTCGTTTTCCCAAAATAGAAGAAATGTCTGATTTGATGTCACAAATAGAAGATATAACTGAATCAGACAGCCCCATGACTCCCCCACTACCATTCCTCACCCCAAAAAATGCCAAACAAAAAATTTCTGGCCTAGAACTATTTACCACAAATTTGACTGACAAAAAAACTAGTAAAAATATTGATCCAGTCATTGGTCGGGAGCGAGAAATTGAACGTGTAATTAATATTTTGTCACGTCGCACTAAAAATAATCCAGTGTTAGTCGGCGAACCAGGAGTTGGCAAGACAGCGATAATAGAGGGCTTGGCTAAAAGAATCAGCGAAGGCAAAGTACCTGATATTTTAAAAAATAAAAAAATCCTGTCTCTAGATATAACCCTGCTCATTGCTGGAACTATTTATCGAGGGGAATTTGAAGCCAGATTAAAACAAATAGTGGATGAAGTGGCAAAAAACCCAAACTTTATTTTATTTATTGATGAAATACACAATATTATTGGTGCTGGATCATCTCAAGGAGCGATGGATGCTGCTAATATTTTAAAACCAGCTCTAGCTCGTGGCCAACTCAGGTGTATTGGTGCTACCACCATTGATGAATACAAAAAACACATTGCCTCTGACCCAGCCCTAGAGAGAAGATTTCAAAGCATAAACATTGAAGAACCTACTCCAGCCGATACTATAGAAATTTTAAAGGGAATAAAAAAATACTACGAGGATTTTCACAATACAAAAATTACTGAGGAAGCCATTGAATCTGCAGTTAATTTGAGTATAAAATATATTCATGATAATTTTTTACCCGACAAAGCCATTGATTTGATGGATGAAGCCTGTGCAGTAGTAAAAAGTGCCAGAAAAACCACTCCACTAGAAGCCAAAAAACAAACTTTACTAGCCGAACGAGAAGAACTTTTTTCTGCCAAAGAAATTGCCATTAACCACGAACAATTAGAACAGGCCATTGAAATAAAAAAGAAAATTGAATTGGTAGAAAAAAAATTAAT
>CAYXGV010000007.1:3211-26486 GCA_964464685.1 uncultured Gammaproteobacteria bacterium
TAGCCAAAATACTGGCTCGCGAACTTTATTATGACAAAAAAGCTCTAATAAAACTGGACATGAGTGAATTTTCCGAACAACACAGCACCTCCAAACTACTAGGTTCTCCGGCTGGTTACATTGGACACAAAGATCGCAATCATTTTACCGAAGAAATTAAAAACCGACCTTACTCAATAATTTTGTTTGATGAAATTGACAAGGCTCATCGCGATGTCCACAAATTATTATTACAAATTTTGGATGAGGGCACTCTCACTGATAGCTCAGGCAAAAAAATAAATTTTACTAATGCCATAGTTATTCTCACCACCAACTTAGGCTCCGAGTTATTCAATTCAAATGGTATTGGTTTTGACAGAGATAGTGAACAATCTACCAACGAAAGAAACAAAAATTTATTAGACAAACTAAAAGAAGAACTTTCCCCTGCACTATTCAACCGCATTGGCAGTACCCACATTTTTTCTCCGCTCACTGAACCAAGTATAAAAATAATTGTAGAAAAAAATATTGAAAAAATAAATAATTTACTATTCAAAAAAGAAAAGATATCTCTAGATACTGAAGCAACTGCCATTTCCTCTTTGACCAAACAATCATTTAACCGAGAATTTGGCGCGCGCCATGTAGAAAAAATAATCCGAGACACTATTCATGAATTAATTATCGACGTGCTACAAAAAGAAAAACATAAAAAAAACTACACTTTAACAAAAATCAAAGATACCTATAAATTATTATGACGAATGATTTTGAACAAGATTGGGCAAAAACCATGAAAAAAATAAGACAAACTAATACTGTCAGCCAGACCGATTCTGTAATACAAAAAAAACAATTGGATGAAGAATTAAAATATTTTAAACAAAAATTACAGCAAGCCCTAAAAGTAAGGGATGAAATAGAGGCCAAACAAAATCTAAAAAAACTAATCACTGTCCGCGCTCGTTTGTTGAAATTATCATTGTCAGAACCAAGAAGTGATCGTGAAGAAAAAATAGAAGCATATTATTTAGATTGCTACAAACTAACAAAAACAGTTAGTAAATTATTAAGCAAATAACATGGCTAATCCAGCTGAAAATATAGACAGTCAAATTGATGCTGAATTAACTCCTCATATTGAAAAAGCTGTGGAGAATGCTGGGGTATCCAAAGAAGAAGCCAGTGAAGTAGCTAAAAAAATAAACAAGGCCGTTGCCCAAATGGCCAAAGATGTGCTGTCAGAAAAAAATTCAGAAGACACAGCCAAAAAAAATATAGAAGATTTTGGTGAACAACCAGCAGAGCCAGGCGAACAACAAAATCCAGATACAGAAAATACTGACGAGGAAAAGCCTTCAGATGCTGGAAATGAAAACGGAGCAGATAAAGAAAAACCAGAAAACGAACCAAGTGATGACGGAAAAGAACAACCAAAAGAAAATGCAAATGGTAACCAAGGAGGAAGGAAAAAACCAGAGTTAACAAAAAATGACGAAAAAAAGCCAAAAGAAAATCAGGGAGCAGAAGACCAAGGAGCAAAAGAGAATGGTGATAAAAAAGCCAAAAAACCCAGAGGACCAGCTAGTGGGTGGGGTGACAAACAATGGCAAGACAAGGCTGATTCTTTGGGTGATGATGAAAAATCGAAAAATGAAAATCCAGATGAGGAAAAACCTGAGACACCAGAGAACGGAGGAGATGGACCAGAAGAAGAAAAACCAGAAGCTAAAAAGCCAGAAGAAAAACCAGAAGAAGAATCTAATAAACCAGAAAATAAAAACCCGGAGGAAGCTGGGGATAAACCAGAAGATAGTGAAGAAAAACAACCAAAAGAACGCGGAAATATAACCAAAGGTATAAATTACCTACGTAATCACGGACCTATAAAAAAAATGGAGAAAAAAATTGATGAAATAGCCGATGATATTACAAAAATAGAAAAAGATATAAAAAAAATTGGAAAAAAAATAGCACCGCTAAACGCACAGTTAAAAATTTTACGTCCCAGTCTAAAGATAATTAAAATAATCAAATATATTTTCTATATTTTAGGTGCTATTTGTACCATAAGTATAATCTTTTTGATAATTCCATTGGCTGAATTTTTCTTTGGTATGGGCGCCTGGGCAAAAACAATAGAAACAAGCCTCAAATTACTTATAAAAGATATCGAAAAGAAAATAAAACCAGAAAAAGATAAAATAAAAGAAAAAGAGGGAGAGAAAGCGAAAGACCAAAAAGATATGAGGCAATCAGAGGCAGAACGAAGACAACTAGTTCAACAAGGGCTTTTTGAAAAAAATCAAGAACAAGAACAAAATTAATTATTATCTCTATAATTTCTATGGACAAAAAACGAATAATATTTATTGTAGCATTTATTATAATTACTCTTATCTTTGGTTATCTTCTTTATCGAGTATTCTTTGCCAAAGAAAAAACACCAACCGAGATTGCAGGAGAAGTTAATTTACCACCTGGAATTCTACCTAACGCTGAAGAAGGAACAGTAACACCGGGTGTCACTCCGACGACAGGTGTTTTACCTTCAGCTGGAAGTGTAAAATACGAGTACGATAATTTACCAACCCCAAACATACAATATCCAATAAATACAGCGGTAAACGCGTCGGTACTCAGTCCCAGTACAAACAGGAAAGGAAACACTAATTTTTATAATGAAAATGATGGAAAATTCTATAGTTTGGGAGCTGACGGAAAAATAAAGACGCTAAGCAATGAGATCTTTTACAACGTTGAAAAAGTCACCTGGTCCCCCACGAAAAATGAATCAATTATAGAATATCCAGATGGCTCTAACATTTATTATAATTTTGACACGGCCGAACAAACTACTTTACCAAAACATTGGGAGGATTTTTCCTTTTCACCACTGGGAGATAAAATTGCTAGCAAAAGCATTGGTTTGGCCGAAGAAAATCGCTGGTTGGTGACTTCTGACCCAGAAGGAAAAAGCGTTAGTTTAATTGAGCCAATGGGAAATAATGCCGACAGAGTAATTATGGATTGGTCACCAAATAAACAGGTGGTGGCCTTATCCAGAACCGGTGAAGCCCAAGGAGCAGACCGAGAAGAAATTTTATTTGTTGGTCTTAATGGTGAAAATTTTCGTTCCATGATTGTCGAGGGACGTGACTTTACTGAAAAATGGTCACCAACTGGACAAAAGATGCTCTACAGTGTTTATAGCATCAGAAGTGACTTCCAACCAGAATTATGGATCGTCAATGCCGAAGGTGATAATATTGGCACCGAAAGAAAGTTACTCAATCTTACTACTTGGGCCGACAAATGTACCTTTGCTGATGATCGTTTTATTTATTGTGCGGTTCCTTCGGAAACTAAAATGGGGGCAGGATTAGCCCCAGAACTTATGGACAGCACCCCAGATCTTCTCTACAAAATAGACACAAAAACTGGCTTGAAAAACGAAATCCCAGTAGATGGCTATCATGTTATAGACGAAATATTTGTTGGAGAAAATAATACACTGTATTTTACTGACAAAAATCAGGTTGGCTTATTTAGCTTATCTTTATAAAATTAAATATAAGATATTAAAAAAATATTAGTAGAATATTATCTTCAGAGAATCAGCATAATAAATGTCCACAAACGAAAGTTTTGTGTGATAATGAATTATTTAAACATCTTATAATTAAAGAAGGTTGTATTAAATAACGAATAAATATTTTTGTAATATTTTCTTAATATTTCTCAATTACGAAACACTTATCACCGTTTCACCTTTAGAAACTAATAATAACAAAAAAACAATTAAATAATATAATTAATATGCTCCGTTCAAGAAATTTAATTTTTGTTTTCATCCCAGCTATACTTATTGCCGGTTTTACTCTTTTTGTAAGAATAATTCAATATCAACCTTTATACCCCAAGGTTAACAATTACCAAGAAGAAAACACTAATGGAACCTTCTCTATACCAATATATCCAGAAGATCCAATTATCGGAAGTAAAAAAGCTAATAAAACTATTATAGCTTTTGAGGATTTCGCTTGTGAAGGTTGTAAAATTCAATTTACTTTATTGGACCAATTACTGTCAACCTATCCCAATAATGTAAAAATAATTTGGAAAGGTCTGCCAGTCAGTCAATTCCCCCACCCCAGTAAAATAGTTCACCAATATGCTTTTTGTGTGAACCAACAAAATAAGTTCACCGAATTTCAAAAATTAGCTTTTACAAATAGCGACAACTTGTCAACAGAAATATTAGATATAATTATAAACCAAATAGACATTAAACAGGATAATTTTAGAGAATGCTTGGAATCCGAAGAATCTGTTAACTACATTGAAAAAACCGAACAGTTGGGTATGCTTTTAAATATTCAAGCCGTACCAACATTTTTTATTGATAGCAAACAAATCACCACCCCCAACTCCCTGGAGGGCTGGAAAACTTTATTAAAATTATAATTTTATGAAATTTTTAAAGATAAAAAAAATATTTTTTATAATAATCATAATCTTAGGAATATTTATTTTTAATAAAGTCGAAGCAAAACATAGTGGTACACCAGGGTCTCAATTCCCCGGCACCTGTGCCGAAACAATGGCTGATGTACCATTGACAGATGCTTATTTTGATACAAGCGAAGCAGGAAAAAAATCTTATGCCCTAAGTAGCTGGTACGAAAATGCGGTTCAAGCTTGGCGCTCAACCAATTTACAAAAAATAACTTTTGCCGGTCAAACCAAGGATAAAATTAATCAAGATATTTATGTTAACAAAGCAGCTGCTAATGATTTTACAAACTTCGGAAAAGCCATCGCAGAATGCGAAGAAGTCAAACAGGGTATATACCACATAACAGTATACGATCATTTTGCTTGTCGTATGATTACGGCCTCAGCCTCTACTGAAAAAAAACTTAGCACACATGCCAACGGAAAAGCAATTGATATTAATGTACCAACAAACAAATATACCACAAAAACCTGCCAACCTGGTGGCTGTGATTTTAGTCCTTGTATTATCCAAGCCGCCAAAGACAACAACATTAGTTGGGGTGGGGGTCTAATTACTCCAGCATTATATCCCGGAATATGTGACGCACAACATTTTGAATGGACAGGAACAGGATCCAATATTAGTGATTCTGATCTAAATTTTTGTAAGACAACACCAGTTTTTCGCACTGACCACAAAATTGGCTCATTGTGTAATTCCAATTCTGATTGTCAAAGCAACGACTGTGAATCTAGTACCAAAAAAGATAGTTCAGGAAATACATTATCATTTTGCGATTGTGGTGAAGTGGATTTATCTGTTACTGGATTCGACGAAAGTCAAGATTGTGCTGATGCTTATGGTGGTAACAAAGCAGATTGGACATGCAAAGATGGAGCTAATGCTACCTGGGATCTAGATTATTGTTTAAATAATCTAGTTGCAAAAAATACTAAATTTCCAGTTGAGCCATTAGCTGACCTATCCTTTCGGGACTATATCTTGGATCCGACCATGGCATATCTGGCCACATCTGAAGATGAATTGAAAGATATATTAACCAGAAAGCCAGTACCACTAATAAAAATTCCAGGACTTAGCTTTTCCGGAGGCAAAGAAGTAGAAGATGCTTTAGGAAAATACATAGTTATTCCATTTTTTGGCGAATATCTAGCCGCTATTTACAAATATGGAGTTGTGATAGCTTCCATAATTGCTGTAGTAATGATAATAAATAATGGTCTAAAATGGATAATGTCTGGTGGAACTCCAGAAAAAATTAATGATGCCAAAAAAAGAATAATGCAATCAATCGTTGGATTACTTTTGGCAGTTGGATCATACGCTTTACTATTTTATATTAATCCTGAATTAGTAAAATTTGTAAATTTACGAATAAAAACTGTGGACAAAAAAACCCTTACCAATTTAGAGGTTGGCTATTATGAAGAAAGTTCAATTAGCACAATAGCATCCTACGATCTAGTAAGAAAGGGTTTTGTAAAAGCCGCCCTATCTCCAAGCACATGTGTTGATTACCAAGGTTTTAGCCTAGATACCAGAGAAAAGAGAGCTACCAGATTGAAGCAAATATTAAAAATTTGGAAAAACATAGCTGTTGATCAAGGCGGAGCACTTTATTCTGCTGGGGGCAGATTGAACGCAGACGGCTCATGTCGAAATACTGGAAATGCTTTTTATCTAGGTGGAAAAATTTCTCAAGCTATTCTCATGCAAAACATAAAAAAACTAAAAAACGATAAAGAACCAATTCTTCTAAATGGTTTAACATTTAACATGGCAAACATCACCGCTGCTCAAACCGTTGCTGTTGGAATAACAAATTGTTGGGATTTATTAACAAAATCAGTTTCAATATCACTAACAGACGATTTGGCCAAAGGTGATAATACTAGTTCAAGCGACAGAAACATCACTAATGGAATGAAATTTTTTGGCTTAGATGTAAAAAAAGAATCAGTTGCGACCTGTGTAACAGTATATAGAAAATTATATGCCAATCTTTATAGTGATATAGCTACAGCTTCTGGTAGATTATGCGGAGACTGTGGCAGTTTTCAAGAAAGTTTATTTTATAATTGCTTTGACACCAGAATAGTTGGTGAAGATATTAAAAAAAATTATCATTTTAAAAGCACCTCTAAATCTACTTCTTACACGGTAACCAACAGTAATATTACCAAGATTGAAGAAGAACTTAAATTTGGCTCTCTCATACGTCTTCCCGGCCATTGGATAATGTACACTGGCAAATCAAATGATCCCGCCATAAACTATGTTATTTTTGAAATGGGCGGTGGCTATGGCTCTAAAACAAGAATCTCTTCCCAAAAAACAATCCGAGAAACCTGGGATCCAGGCTATTACTTTTCTTCTGTGGCAGTAAACACAGATTTTACAGCCTACATAAAAAATGTAATTAGTACAAAAGATGGAAAAATATCAATCGAGATAACAGTATTTGATCTATTAGATCCTACTAATTTTCCTCCTTTTTAAAATCTAAATTGTTAAATTAATTTTTGAGTAACCAACTAATGGGATGGCTAATTAATATTTTAACTGAACTGGGCCAAGACAATATAAAACACTCATCCGCCTTGCCTGCCCACCAAATGAGAGGGAACGAAATAAAATACCACCGACGGCAAACCGAAAATAATCATCTAATTATTTTTATGAAAAATAAAATAATAGTATTTTTTTTATCTATCATTATAAGCTTTTTTGTATTGTCGCCAACCCTAGCCATAAAATTAAAAATTGGCTCACAGTGCAACACCAATGCTGATTGTGATAGTGGTGACTGTGAAGAAAGTACAAAACCAGATGGCACTGGAGGAACATTATCATTTTGCGATTGTGATGAAGTGGATTTATCTGTTACTGGATTCGACGAAAGTCAAGATTGTGCAGATAGATACGGTGGTAAAAAAGGAGATTGGACGTGTAAAGACGGACCTCCTGCTACTTGGGATCTAGATTATTGTTTAAATAATCTAGTTGCAAAAAATACTAAATTTCCAGTTGAGCCTTTGGCTGACCCATCCTTTTTGAACTATATCTTGGATCCGACCATGGTTTTAAGCACAATTACTTATGAAGATATCAAACCAGATACAAAAATTACAATTCCCAACCTTGAATTTTCTGAAGTTCTAATGTTAGAAAAAACAGATGCTTCTGGCATGCAAAGTACATATGTAAAAATCCCCTATCTAGGGGAATACATAGCATCCATTTACAGATATGGAATTGCTGTGGCTGGGGTTTTGGCTATGGTTATTATAGTAATTGCTGGATTTGAATGGACCATTTCTGGTGGAAATCCTGAAAGAATAAAATCTGCCCAAAAAAGAATTGCTGGTTCAATTACCGGCTTAACAATTGCACTACTGACATACACCCTACTATATACTGTCAATCCTAATCTGATAAAGAATGGGGACTTACAAATAAAATATATAGAAAAAATTAATATTGATGAAATTATGGCAAGCCACACCCCTGGTGACGCTGGAGATTGGGGCAAAAAACCAATGGAGGAAACGGTGAGTTGGATAAAAATTCCTCTCACAATTATAAACGCAATGACATTTAGACCTGATACCGTCTATGCTCAAGAATTATTAAACAATTTATCAATTAAAGAAATCATCAGATATTATACCAAACAATATGGTCCTTACAACAAATTAATTGGTAGACAGTCTGGCACAAAAACAAGTTTGAAACCAGAGTATCTTCAGATTGGATCCTGCTTAGGTTGGCCAACAGAAGATTTATATGGTGACGAAGCCAGAAAAGCTGCTATAGACTTTGCTTTTTATTTGAGAGACTCTGGCATCGTGTCTTATACTCTTGGTGGCTATGGAGCACCTTGTGCCATCCTTCCCAAAAATACTACATCAATTTCAGAAGCAGCTTGTAAAATTGCAGATCATGGCAGTTTTGAATGTTCTAAAAGTTTAAGGACAGAATTAGATGCCGGAAAATGGATAAAACCATGGGAAATAAATTATTGTCTTGATTGTAGTGGCTTTATTCACACAATATTTAAATGTGGGGCACAAAAATTCACTGGTGGAAAGACAGAACTACTATTTAGTTGTGCTGCCGACCAATTATTAATGTACCAACCAATCCCCCGCTCAATCACCAAACCAGGAGATATTGTGGGGTTCAGAAAAGATCCAACCAAAGGTCAGCAAACGGGACACGTTTTAATTTGTCTAAACAATGGTTGTACAAAAGTAATGGATGTGCACGGACCACAGGCTAGCAGTAGACAATATACAAACAAAGGTCTGGATGAGGAACCCGAGGGATTTTTAGACTGGTTAGAACAATCTGATTTGGAAGCAATACGAGCAACGCTAAAAAAAGAGTGGAGAGGACTAGAATCACTTGATTCGGAAATAAAAAATAAAATAAAAAATGGCGGAAATAAAGATGGAAATTTATCTTTCAAAAGAACATATGACGAAACTGGAATATTACCGCCTGAAATATTACTACCTGAAACTGTTATCGCGGATATGCAAAAACAGGTTAATTTTCATTTTGAATTTAGACGAATTATGAACGTTGATTATAAAGATACGAAGGATATCCCCCCCCCGCACTGTGATGACATAATAAAATATTCATTGTGCGACAATGTTGTAAAAGATCTTAAAAAAAGCGGTGATTGTATTTAGACAAATTTTTTAAAAACTTCAACAACTTATGTCTAGTAAATCCAACACAATCTTCGTCTGCTCTCACTGTGGTGCTCAGTATCCAAAATGGACGGGGCGTTGTCTTGAGTGTGGTAAATGGAGTACAATTACCGAAGAACAAAATCAAAAAACAAAAACTGAAAAAAAACAAACTGCTGAATACCCCCCTACCAAAACACAAAAACTGTCAGATATAAAAGCTAGCGATGTAAGCCGTATCAAAACAAATATTTCTGAACTTGATCGCGTTTTAGGTGGCGGAATTGTGCCGGGTAGTTTGATATTACTTGGTGGTGAACCTGGCATTGGCAAATCAACCCTAGCAATGCAACTAGCCACAGCTCTAAACAATGTTTTGTATATGTCAGGTGAGGAATCAGTTGGACAAATAAAACTCCGTGCCGACCGATTGCCTACAACTGACAGCCAATTACAACTAGCTAACGAGGTTCATGTTGAAACTATTTGTTCCACCATAAAACAACTAAAACCCGCGTTGACTGTTGTTGATTCTATTCAAACTATATATTCCGAAGAATCTACTGGTGAACCAGGGAGTGTTTCGCAAATCCGTGCTTGTACTGCCAAATTAATGGAAGTAGCTAAAACAACTAATACCGCCATCGTAATTATCGGACATGTGACAAAAGATGGTACGGTAGCTGGACCAAAAACTTTAGAACATTTGGTTGATACTGTTTTATATTTAGAAGGCGAACGTTATCATGCCTATAGAATACTAAGAGCCACAAAAAATCGTTTTGGGGCAACTGATGAAGTAGGAATTTTTGAAATGAAAGAAACCGGTCTTGAAGAAGTAAAAAATCCTTCAGCTAGCTTTTTACAAGAACGCGGAGAAAACATGTCAGGTTGTGTCGTGACATGTCTCATAGAAGGCACACGTCCTCTGTTAGTGGAAATACAAGCTCTGATAAACAAAACCAGCTTTGGTTATCCAGTTAGAAAAGCTAGTGGTTTTGATTTGAATCGTTTACATGTTTTGACAGCGGTTTTACAAAAAAGAGCCGGACTAAATTTAAGCCAATATGATATTCACCTCAATGTTGTCGGGGGTATTCAAGCCGATGAACCAGCAGTAGATCTCGCAGTTTGTTTGGCCATTGCCAGTGCTTTCAAAGACAAGGAATTAGGGACTGACCTAGTAGTTTTTGGTGAGGTTGGTCTAGGCGGTGAAGTTCGCAGTGTGGTACAAACTGAAAAAAGATTAAAAGAATGTGAAAAGCTGGGCATGAAACGAGTAATAATTCATGAAAGCATAAAAACATTAGAACATAAAAACACTTTAAAAATAATTGATGTAAAAAATATTGCAGAATTGATTAGACATACTTGAGACCACTACACACGACGAGCTCTCCCCCTAGCAGGGGGAGCCAACACGCAGTGACGGTGGGGGTCTGTTGGTATCCTAAAGAATGTTTTAATAATCAAATAAATTTAAAATAGCTTTTTTTAATATAGCCATAAACAAAACCGACCAAAGGTCGGTTTTTAAAATCCCCTGTCAAAAAAAATTGTCTAACCTAGATAATAAACTTACTGAATGTGTAGCGTAACAATATAACAATCAATCGTATCCGTAAATCAGAATTATCAGTAATCCGTAATAACAAAAAACCACCTGTTATCCTCCTCGTTCTAATTCCAACCAATAAATATCTGGGTTAGAATCACAACGAGTCGCAGGTGGTCCTTTGACTCTTGGACAAAAATGCGTCGGACGACGCTAAGGATATATCACTAGGCGGGATAGAAACTACCGTTGAACTTCATCTTCAAACCGAAAGGCTGGGACAAAACGCCTCACCCGTCGACCATTTTTTGCCCCCCTCTCCGATGCAAAGGCCGGAAAAACCGTTCGCTGGTGCCCACGTTTGATAGGGCGACTTCTATCAACGATAAGGGTTTTTCGACCAAGTTGAATTTCCTCAAAACGATCTCCTTGAGATGACATATTTCCCCCAAGCTTATACCAACCACCACTACGGCTAAGAAATTACCCCCTTGATAATTTCTTTTAGTTGGCAATAAACATTGTATAATAAAAAAATTAGATTGTCAAATCTAATCAAGAATTATAATTGATGGATAATATAACTATTATTTACTCTTTAATAGAACACAGATCTAACAGGTAAAACTGATCTAAACAGATCTGTTATTATCCGTTAAATCAGTTAAATCTGTGTTCTATTTACTATTTATTTTACACCCTCACTCCAAATGCACTCTACTCTCCCACTCCTCCACCTTATCTCTTAAAGATTTATATTTTTCAAAATCAATCCCTCGTGCCATATCTCGAGCCAGTTTTATCAAATCATGATCTTGCATGGTAGCTAATTTAAAATTTTTCATCCCGCTTTGAGCTGTACCAAATACTTCACCTGGTCCACGCTGTTCCAAGTCATACTCCGCCACTTTAAAACCGCTATTTTCTTTTTCAAAATATTCTAAACGATCTTTTACTTTTTTGGTAGTACTATCAGTAAACAAAAAACAATAAGATTGATGTTCAGCCCGACCAACTCGCCCACGAAATTGATGTAATTGCGCCAAACCAAATCTATCAGCTCCTTCTATCATCATTACACTGGCATTGGGAATATTTACTCCTACTTCTATTACTGATGTTGAAACCAAAATATCAAGCTCACCTTTGGTAAACTTTTGCATTGTCTCATCTTTTTCAATTGACTTCAACTTACCATGCAAATAACCTATTTTAAGATCAGGAAAAATATTTTTAGATAATTTTTCATACTCACTTAAAACTGTTTTCTTTTCATCTTCACTTGTAACTTGTAACTTATAACTTGTAACAAATTCTTCAACAACACCTGACTTTAAACTTTTGACTTCAGACTTTTGACTTATTAGCGGACAAACAACAAAGACTTGTCTACCCTGCTTCACCTGTTCACGAATAAAATCATATGCCTTTTCCCGATTATGCGGATCCACCAATCTGGTTTTGACTAATTTTCTACCTACCGGCATCTCATCAATAATAGACAAATCCAAATCACCGTAGAGAGTCAAAGCAAACGATCGTGGAATTGGCGTTGCTGTCATACTCAAAAAATGTGGCGTAACGACAGATCCCCCCCTATGAAGGGGGGTTAGGGGGGTGTTGGCTTGGTTGGTAGTCTTCTCACGCAAAACCTTCCTCTGCTCCACCCCAAACCGATGCTGTTCATCAACAATTACTAATCCTAAATTGTTTCCGCCCAAGGCAGATCCCTGCCTGCCGGCAGGCACGGCGCCTTGGGCGGAAAATTCAACTTTGTCTGTCAACAAAGAATGGGTTCCAACTACTATTTGCACTTGTCCCTCATTAATATTTCTTAATATCTCTTTTTTTGATACATTGAGATACATAGAGATACATTGAGATATTTTTTTATCTTCAGGATCCACTTGTTTATTTTTATCTCTACATATTTTTCTCTTACTTCTTGTCATCAACCCAACTCTCAAATCTAACCCTGCAAACAATTCACACAAACTCTCATAATGCTGAAAAGCCAACACCTCTGTCGGTGCCATTATCACCGCTTGATAACCATTCAAAACTGCACTATAAAGTGCCATAGCTGCCACAACAGTTTTTCCTGAACCAACGTCCCCTTCTAATAACCTATTCATTGGTTCATCACTATCCATATCTTGCAAAATCTCCCAGGCTGATATTTTTTGTTTTTTGGTTAATTCAAATGGTAATGATTTAACAAAATCCTTTATTTCTTTTTCTTTAAATTTAATTTCTGGTGCACTGGACTTCTTTATATCCTGCCGAATTAATTCCCCACGCAATTGCAACAAAAATAATTCATCAAATTTAAGCCGACGCAAGGCATGTTTCATTTCATCATCAGACTCTGGAAAATGAATAGCTCTAATTGCTTCGCCCAAATTCATCACATCAGCTTTTTCTTTTAAATCATTTGACAACCAATCACTTATTTCATCTGCCAAATCAATTATTTGACTCATTAAAAACCGCAACTGCTTCTGAGTAATTCCTGTAGTCAAAGAATACATCGGCACTATTCTGGCTGTATGGGTTGTTTCAGCTTGGTACTTAACTTTTTCATAAGCTGGCGATACCAATTGTACCCCAAACATATCTGATTTTACTTTTCCCGAGAAATAAACTTCATCACCAACATGCAAAGTTTTAGTAATAAACGGCTGACCAAACCAAATCACTTTTATTTGATCACTATCATCAGCCACAATCGCCTCGGTGATCATGGTTCTTTTTCTAGGACTACGTTTATTAGCAATCAATTCTATTTTTCCCTTAATCGTCACTTGTTCATCAACTTGCAAATCTTTAATCGATTTTAAGCTACTAAAATCTTCATAACGAAAAGGAAAATAAAAAAGCAGGTCTTGAGCGGTCTCAATACCCAAATGTTTCAACCGCTTTTCCAAAACTTTGCCCACTCGATTCAATTTTCCTATCGGTGTATGTAGTTGCATAATTTTCACTAGCCAAATAACATATAGCTATTTTAACATAAAATCTCCGTTTTGGGGAGATTTATGATTCATTTGTATGTCTAGAACCCAATAAGTATGTTTAACCAAAGGCTTATTTGGATGTCATCTGGAAATTAACCTAAAATGCCTCGGTTTTAATTAGATTTGTGAACTAAATGGCAAAGACTGAATAAAATTTGTCATAAAATCCCAGTCTGGTTGATTTTGTTTTGTTGGTAATTTTATTTTAAAATTTTGAAGACGACTCATTTTAGCGGTAACTCCGTAAGAAAATCGATATTTTTCTTTTTTTAAAATAGTTGTTAAAAATAACGCAATTTCACCTGTTATTGATTTATTTTTTAAATATAAAACATTACAGTTGTCAGAAATCCACGATTTTTGCTTTTGATAAAAAACTTCTCCAATTGTGCCATAACAAGCAAACGATAAACAATTTTCATCAGTATAACCATTACTAATAAAAGCATCCATTCCATTATTTATACCAGATGAACTTATATATGGGAATTTGCCGTTTGATTGGTCAGCTGTTGTTAATCGTTTGCCTTTTTTGATTGTAAATAATTCTCCAAGAGTATAATATTGCCAATCTTTTGCATCTAGTTTTGGTGTTAGAAAGTTTTTAGCTGGTTTTGCAACGTACGAATAATCCTTTATATGTGTATCAATAAACTTTTCCATAAAGTCCCAATCTGGCATATTATTTTTGACGGGTAATTTTACTTTTAACTTCAAAGTATCATTCAATCTAATTTGATTTCCGTAGTTAAATCGGTATCGCTCACAAAGCAACAACGTTACAAAAAATAAGTTAATTTTTTTTGACATTTTTTCTTTTGAAGACAGTACAGTGACATCTGACGAAACACAAAAAGGTCTTTCTTGATAAAAGACAGACATATTTACTTTTCCAATGGTAATACCATCTGTAAATTTCGGTTCTAAATCAGTAAAAGCCATTATGCCATTGTCTTGATCACTAGAAGAAACTAGTGGAATTTCTCCTTCTTGATAATCATCTTTCGCATAATATTTACCAGCATTCATTACAAAAAAATCTGAAATAGCAAATGGCCTCCAATTTGTTGTATCAATTTTTTTATTCATGTTCATTATTTATATTTAACATAAATAAAGCGTGATCTTTTATAACTTTTTTAAAATCATCAACTGATAAATTGGAATAATCAGTTTCCATATATGTCTCAGCACACCATTCATCTTCGGCAGTAATTTTTTTAAGTACGGACAAACCCGGAATATCTTTGTGATTGCGATAATTGTTGATCCATTTTTGTTTAATTTCATTTTCAAATTTTCCAAATAAATCAATCCGACCCTTATTTTTGCGTTTTACAAAACCATCATCTTTATAATAACCAAAATATACTTCTTTGTCGGCTGGGTGTGGACGTTTGGCAGTAAAAACCATGATGCATGAAACCACCCCTACTCTAGAATTAAAAAACAATTCATCAGGCATTGAAAATACTGCTTCTAATGTATGATTTTTAAAGACCTTTTTCTTATACTCGTAAACTTTACCGCTAGTAGCGAGTGCTTCTTGCATAGGCACAATCGCCGCGCATAAACCACCTTGTGATAAACAATCAAGATTGTTCAAAATAAATTCATACTCATCAATGTCAGTCTTTTTATCATTTTTATATGGAGGATTAAGTAGTCCAACATTGGGCTTTTTCTTTTTGACTAGATTAATAATATCTTCATCAAAACAACTGCCGTGATAGATATTTGTTTTACCATCCTGATGGATAAACATGTTTGAACAAGCGAGTGGAAAAATTTTATCCGATTGTTCCGTACCAATTAATTGGTTTGATTTAATTGTTTTCATCTTCTCTTCATCACCTTTGGCATTTTTTACCATAATACTCATTGCAGAAACCAAAAAACCTCCAGTCCCAGTACAGTTATCATAAACGACACTATCTTTATTTACTTGAACCAATTCAGCCATGAAATCAGTAATATGTGGCGGGGTTAAAACAATACCCAGACCTTTGTCGGAGTTAGCGTAACGCAAAAATTCAATATAAAGTTGTCCAAGTGCGTCAAAATATTCATGTGTTTTTATGAAATCTTGGATATTTTCTTTAATATCCGTAATTATATTACGGAGATCTATACTATTTTTTTTAGTTAAAGCGGAATTACCAACTATTAATTTAAAACGACCATCTAAAATTTTTAATTTTGTTTCACCGATTTTATCGGTTTCAAACATGTTGTGTGTTGTAAGAATTAAAAAGTCGGCAAGCTGTCTTGCATCAAAATAGTTAGTATAAGTTGTTGAAAAACTTTCATTTTCAAGAGCAATTAAAATACAAGCTATTAGTAAAGCGCGTTCATCCTCAGCAATTTTGAGTTGATGCAACTTTTTATTGAGTTCCTGAGAAAAAGCAAGTAATGACTGATAATCTTGACGAAATTTTTCCGGACTTTTGATATAACCATTTAAATAATCATTAAGCGGTAAAAGTTTATCATCAAAAATAGGTGTAGTAATTTGTTCACCTTTGAGCTGGAGAAAATGAGAAATTTTTAATTCTTTTATTTTTTCACCGCTTATGGCAATCACAAGGACATCAAACCCTTTTGAAAGAAATGAACTATAGAGCTTTGCACCATCTACTGCGTAATCTGCAAATTGATCACCTGTCTTACTTTCATGTTTATTAACATTTCCTTTACACTCAACAGCTATTATAAAATTTGGATTAGTACGATTTTGAATTATAAAATCTGGTCGACTTTTTCCCGAGCCGTCTTTTTTTGAAGCCCCATTTAACATTTTTTTGATTTTATCATTTTTTGAGGATTGTCGTTCATAAATCCAATCATAATTTTCTGTACCCAAAGCTACAGCATCCGCATACTTTTTGACAAAATCTTCAAAAATTGTTTCAGTATTAGTTTCATTTATTGTCATATAATAATATTATACCATACTTGCTAAAATTTTGGTAATAATCATATAGCGAACAAAAAAACACCACTTTTATGATGTCTATAGGTCGCCCAGAACCGCTCACTACATGGTGCTCTCGGCAGGAATCGAACCTGCATCGCAAGATCCGCAATCTTGCGTCCTATCCATTGAACGACGAGAGCTTATATAAAAATTACAGATCTAAAATTCCAAATTATAAATACTTCAGAAGTATATATTAAATAATCAAAAAAGTCAAGCCTAAGCTAAACTTTTTGGAAATTTTATTTTAATTACATGTATTTTATTCCGTGTATCTTGTATTTTGTCTTAGTGTATCAACCAATTCCTAGCGGCTCTGTCAGCCAAAGGTTCTTCTTCTTTTTCCATATCTTCAACCAAAAACTCTCGCAAACTATGTTTAACTTCAATCGGGTTGTTGTCTAGCAGAGGAATCCTGATAGCTGGTTGCAAAACACTCTTGGTTTCCAAAAACAAAGTCTTAACAAGTGGTAATTTATAAATAATGTAAAAACTCTCAAACTCAGAATAATCATAAAACTTGTTACCAACAATGATACCGAGATCAGTAATCCGAAAGGGTATTTGTGGCGCATCTTGATGTGATTGCAAAAACATTATTATACTAAAAAGTATTATTATTAAAGAAAACAAAAAATTACCAGTGATAACTCCATAAAAAACTAGAAGTAATCCCAGACTAATCATTAGTACATACCACCATATCCCGCGATCATGTCTTTCATATTGTTGAATAGTCCACTCATGCAAAACATCACCAATTGATGTTTCGTTATTTATTATTTCTGACATAAATTTTATTTAATAATAATTTTTGTTATACTTATATTATACTCCTAAACTGTCCAAAAAACAACCATTGTCAAGAACCTCTTTTTCTGATATAATAATTCACATATGGAGAGGCGTCAAATAAATTTTCTACCAACTGAAACTCACCAAGAAGAACTGGTAAAACCCCCTAATCCTAGGCGGACTATTTTTTGGGTTGTTTTAATTATTTTATTTTTGACAATTGGTGGCTGTATTGCCAAAACTGTTTCAGATTATCGTGCCCCCAATGATCCCGAGGCCTATGATCCCACCACATTACAACCAAAAAAACCCCAAGGTATTTTTAAAAAAATGACCCAATATGTACTTAGCAAGACCTATCAACTGGACGGTGAAAAAAACGACCGAATAAATATTCTACTCTTGGGTATGGGTGGGGTTGGTCATGATGGACCTTTTTTGACTGATACCAACATCATTGTTAGTATAAAGCCATCTACCGGCCAAATTGCCATGATTTCCATCCCTCGAGATTTGGGAGTGGAAATACCAGATTATGGTTGGTATAAGATAAACCATGCTAGTGCTTTTGGTGAAACAGAAAAACGTGGCTCAGGTGGCGAGCTAACCAAAAAAGTAATAGAAGACACTTTTAATATTGATATCCATTATTATACCCGAGTAGATTTTACAGCTTTTTCTGAAATAATTGATGAGGTTGGTGGAGTTACGGTAAATGTTGATAATACATTTACTGATGAAATGTTTCCAGCAGATAATTATGAATTTCAAACTATTAATTTTGAACAAGGCACACAAATAATGGACGGCATTACTGCTTTGAAATATGCCCGTTCTCGTCATGGCAACAATGGCGAAGGCTCTGATTTTGCTCGCGCCAAAAGACAACAAAAAATTATTTTAGCATTAAAAGAAAAATTATTATCATTCAGCACACTAATCAATCCGTTAAAAATAAATAACATAATTAATGTGCTTGAAACTCATATTGATACTGACTTAGAATTTTCTGACTTAATGTCATTTTTAAGATTAATAAAAGAATTGAACACTAATAATATCATCACCGTAGTTTTGGACGACAGCCCCAATGGTTTTTTGCAAAATAGCTACTCCTCCGATAATGTCTTTATATTAGAACCAAAAACCGGCAACTTTACTGACATAAAAAAAATGATAGAAAATGTTTTTGAAGAAGTGATTGCCGAGGCAAATGATACCCCAGAACAAGTTGCCCCCATCATCAAACCACTAAACATTGAAATTCAAAACGGTACTTGGACAGTTGGTCTGGCGGCCAAATTTAGAAAAGACTTACAAGAAAAAGGCTTTTCTATCAGCAGTGTCGGCAATACTGAAAATCGCCCTCAAATGTATAGTGCTATTTACAAAATCTCCCCCGAAGCCAACGACATTGCTTTGGCACTACAACAACAACTAAACATTCCAATCAAACAAACCCTACCGAGCGATATCATTGCCTCCACTTCTACTGAAATTTTAATTATTTTGGGAGAAGATGTAGAAAAAACAGCAGACGAAATTAAAAAAATTTAAAAGATTTAAAAATTCACTAACCAAATAGCAACCACTTTCTACTTTCTACTTTTAACTTTATACTAATTTTATGTCAACACCTGCCAAAATTGAATTAGAGAATCTTCCGACTATAGCGCTAGTGGGTAGGGTTAATGTTGGCAAATCAACTCTTTTTAATAAATTGATTGAACAAGACAAAGCCATAATTTCTCAAGTGCCAGGTACTACTCGTACTAACAATGAAGGTTTGGTATTATGGCGAGGAAAATATTTTCGTCTGATTGATACTGGTGGACTTACTTTTACTGATAATATACCTTTGGAAAAAGATATTTTGGCTCAAACTGAACGAGCTATGAAAGAAGCGGATATTATTATTTTTGTAGCTGACGCCAAAGACGGCATCTTACCCCAAGAAAAAGAACTGGCCAAAAGAATTCGTCGTATAGAAATTAAACCAGTTATTTTTGTAGCCAACAAAGTTGATAACACTAGACTAGAATTAAATCTAACTGAACCAGAATGGTCCAGGCTTGGTCTCGGCGAACCAATCGCTATTTCCGCTGCCAATGGTCGCAACGTTGGTGACTTTTTGGATATTTTACACAAACAATTAAATAAATTAAAAAAACGACCAAAAATTAAAATGACCAAAAATTCTCATCCAATTAACGTAGCAATAATTGGCAAACCTAATGTGGGCAAATCATCACTTTTTAATAAACTCATCGGGCAAGATAAAGTTATTGTTAGTGACTTGGCCCACACCACCCGCGAACCTCACGATGTTTTAGTGAATTATACCTACGAGGCCGAGGGAAAAACCAAAAAAGAAATGATTACTTTCGTAGATACTGCCGGCATTAGACGAAAATCCAAAGTCGCTGGACAACTAGAACGAGAAGGTATTTTCAAAAGTATCAATGCTGTCAAAAAAGCTGATATAATTTTGTTTGTGATTGACGGTTCTGATGCTATTTCGTCTCAAGACAAACAATTGGCTGGCCTCTTGGAAAAAAACATCAAAAGTGTAATAACAATAATAAACAAATGGGATTTGACAGAAGATAATTCAGATACTTACCGCAACGAAGTCAAGCGAATGATTTACGCCCAATTCCCCCATTTGAGTTTTGCTCCAGTTATTTTGGTTAGTGGTAAAACTGGTTATAAAGTTCATGATATTTTTCCTTTAATTATAAAAGCTTGGGAGGCCAGACAAACAATTATTGACGCAAAAGTTTTAAGTAAATTTATTGATTATATAACAAAGCAACACCTACCTTCTAGGGGCAAGGGTACCCGACAACCAAAAATTATTGGCTTCAAACAATTGGAATACAACCCCCCAGTTTTTGAAGCTACAATCAAATTTCGTACCTCACTACACCGTTCATATCTCAGTTTTATTGAAAATAAATTAAGAGAACAATTCAACTTTTTTGCTACACCATTAATGATTAAATTGACAAAAAGTAAACGCACATAGTGTGTCATTGCGAGCCTTGATTCGCATCAGGGCGAAGCAATCCCAGTGAAATAGCAACGTCGATAATTCAATGGGATTGCTTCGTTATGTATTCTCATTCCTCGCAATGACAGATAGTTAATATTTAAACCGTATGAAATTAATAGTCGGTCTCGGCAACCCAGGAAAAACTTATGAAAAAACGCGTCACAACGTTGGTTTTATGGTAATAGAAAAGTTGCGAGAAAATTTATCAGAATACGATATTGGATCATGGGAGTTGTCAAAAAAATTTAATGCAAAAATCTGTGGTTGTTTAATCAAGGGCGAAAAAATTATTCTCGCCAAACCTATGACTTTTATGAATGCTTCTGGCGAAACTGTACAAATGATTGCCCACTTTTACAAAATGGTTCCCGAAGATATTATAATTGTTCATGATGACAAAGATTTAAAACTCGGTGACATCCGTGTACAAACTGACAAAAGTTCAGCTGGGCACAACGGCGTCCAATCAATTATTGACCACATTAGCACTCAAAAGTTTACCAGAGTTAGAATTGGGGTTGCCAGTGAAAATGAAAAAAAGATGCAAGATACCACTACATTTGTACTGGGTAAGTTCGGCTTATTTGAAAAGAAAAAAATTGAGGAAATTATAAATAAAAGTGTTGAGGAAATAAAAAAAATGCTCTAAAAATACAAGGGGCACCATCGTAAAATGATGCCCCGCCAATGTCCTGACGACATTCTCTAATCTGAGTTACCCCCCCTCCTCTCATCGCTTGAATTCTTCTTGACGAGAAGAATAAATTTATTGAATAACAAAATTGCCACCACCACAACAACATAATAAAAAATAGGGTAAATCCACCACAGCGGATCCATTTCCCTATAATTCCATGACACCCCCCAAGTAGGCAATGAGAGAAAAAGAGCTACCACAAAAAAAATAGTGTCAATGACAACTATTATCCTATTGTCAAGACCAAAAAACTGAGTTGCTTTCTGGAAAAATGCAAAAGAGCGCATCATAATACCCCTCCATTTGATTTTTGAATGTTCAATTTATCTAATACAAGTATCTTACAACAAATTTTTTATTAAGTCAAATTACCAAATTTATAGAATAATTACCAATTACCAGTCACCTTAATAAAAATTATATATTTTACAAAAATTGAATGCACACTATGATAGACAGAGAGATTCTTATTTCCCACTGGCCAAAAATAACCGTAAAACGCTACCAGCAACTGCTGGGCTTTTTTTCATCTCTGGATAATGCTTGGCAGGCCAAATCAACTGATTTTGAAAAGATGGGATGGAAAGATGATTTGGCAACTAATTTTTTAGATTGGAAAAATAATGTTGATGAAGAAAAAATTGCTAAAATCTTAGACCAAGAAAAAATTACTTGTGTTTTAAAAACAGATGATAATTATCCAAAACTATTAAAAGAAATTTATGATGCGCCCATTTGTTTATTTACTCGTGGTGAATTAAATAATGACGGCTTTATTCTGGCAGTAGTCGGTCCAAGAAAATTTTCTCCTTATGGCAAACAAATTACTGAAGAAATAGTCGGAAATTTGGCAAGCCAAGGTATTGTTATCATAAGTGGCCTGGCTTTGGGAATTGACAGTATTGCTCACCACACTACTTTGCAAGCTGGTGGCAAAACGATTGCCGTACTTGGTTCGGGAATAAACGACAAACATATCTATCCAGCCGGGCATCGTAATTTGGCAAATGATATTATAAAAAAAGGTGGAGCAGTAATTTCTGAATATCCTCCTGGAGCATTGCCGTCCAAATTTACTTTTCCCCGCCGTAACCGCATTATAGCCGGCATGTCGCTTGGTACTTTGGTAATAGAAGCAGCCGAGGGTTCAGGAGCCTTAATAACAGCACAATCAGCCTTAGATAATAATCGCGAGGTCTTTGCCATACCCCAAAATATTACCTCACCAAATTCAGCTGGTGTCAATCAACTAATTAAAAATGGAGCTCACCCCGTCACCTCAGCCCAAGATATTATTGATGTGCTGGATTTGGAAGATATAAAAAACTTTATTTCCAACCGAGAAATCGTTCCCGACTCCCCCACCGAAGCCAAACTGCTAGAATTTTTATCCCGTGAACCAATTCATATTGACCAGCTGGTAAAACAAACCCAACTTGACAGCCCGACAGTAAATGCTACACTTATACTTATGGAAATGAAAGGCATGGTTAAAAATCTGGGTGGGATGATGTATGTTTTGAGTCGATAAACTTAAACGTCATCCTGAGCGAAACCCCGAGAATACAGGGTGAAGCCGAAGGATCCCCATCTTAGTAGTATTAAAGTATGGGATCCTTCGACTTCACTTCACTTCACTTCACTTCACTTCGTTCCGTTACGCTCAGGATGACATTTCGTATTCTACTGTAATTAAATACCTAAAAATATGTTGTAAAAAATATTCGTAAATCCGCATAATCCGCGACATCCGCACCTGCCTGCCGGCAGGCAGGTATAATCCGCGTATCCGTATCATATAATTTTACTTATATACTTAAAAACTCAAAACCTATGAGCCAACATTTCAAACTCACAATAATATCTTCAATCTTCATCTCCGGTTTACTAGCTGCCAACTTACTTGGTAGCAAAGTGACCACTCTATTTGGTATTGCTGTTTCAGTCGGCATCTTTGCCTACCCTTTAACTT
>CAYXGV010000007.1:26586-28639 GCA_964464685.1 uncultured Gammaproteobacteria bacterium
ACCACTCTATTTGGTATTGCTGTTTCAGTCGGCATCTTTGCCTACCCTTTAACTTTTCTTATGACTGATGCCATTGCCGAAGTTTATGGAAAAAAGAAAGCCAAGCAAGTTGTCTGGGCAGCTCTTATTGCTCAAATATTGGTTTTGTTTTTGACTGTAATTGCAGTAAAACTTCCACCAGCTTCACGTTATACTCTTAACGAACAATATGTAGTGGTATTTAACAGTAGTATCCGCATGATGGTTGCCAGTTTGATTGCTTTTATTGCATCACAGACTCACGACATCTGGGCGTTTGAATTTTGGAAAGAAAAAACCAAAGGCAAATGGCTGTGGCTTAGAAACAACGCATCAACTATTGTTTCACAAGCAATTGATACCCTACTTTTCATGTTTATCGCTTTTTATCATATTTCTGATAAATTCACTACGCCTTTCATACTTCAACTTTGTCTGAGCTACTGGCTATTCAAAGTCGCCTTTGCTTTGCTTGATACTCCTTTTGTTTATTTGTTAGTTGGGTGGTTGAGAAAGTCTGGAAAAGAAGACGAAGTGAGTGATAGTGAACCTTTGCAAATATAAACACAAAAAAGTCCCCTCCCCTTTTAGGGGAGGGTTAGGGAGGGGTTGAGTGTCGAAGATTTTTATTTAGTTTTTAATAAAATGATAGTTGCTTGCTTCTAAGTATCAACCCCCACCTAACCTCCCCCTACGAGGGGGAGGGACAATACAAAAAATAAATTAGTCAAAATTCGTTAAATCTGTTAAATCCGTGTTCTATTTTCACGATACTATGACCTTCACCGAAAGTTACAACTATCTCCTCTCTCTCCAATCTCTCCCTCGCAAAGAATATATGAGAGATCCGAAACACTGCAATATTTATTTAAAACGTCTGCAGTTCTTTTTGGATATTTTAGGTAATCCAGAAAAAAAAATCCCCCACTATATACATGTGACAGGCACGAGTGGCAAAGGTTCAATTTGTCTAATGCTTAATTCTATTTTAACTGAAGCTAGATTCAAAACAGGACTTTCAATTTCACCTCATCCAGTCAGTATCACCGAACGTTGGCAAATTGGTAAAAAAATAATGACTAAAAAAGAATTTATTGAACTGATTGAATTTATCAAACCAAAACTTGATGAATATGTTCGCACCACTCCTTACGATATGTTATCTTTTTTTGAAATCTGCGAAGCCATCGGATTTTTATATTTTGTAAACAAAAAAGTTGACTGGGCAATTTTAGAAGTTGGTTGCGGTGGACGCTATGATGCCAGCAATGTAATTCCTTACAAAGATATTGCCGTGATAACCAACATCGGGCTGGACCATACCAATATTTTGGGAAATGATAAAAAATTAATTGCCTATGAAAAAGCGGGAATAATTAATAATGATTGCGAGGTTTTTACCATGGAGAAAAATCAAGCGATATTAAAAATTTTGAAACAGGAAGCAAAAAAATATTCAAAAAATATTAACAAAATATTAACAAAATATTATCTAATTAATTCTGATCTCTTTGGTAATCAATTTAGATACGACGGAGACGAGTACAAACTCTCAATTCTAGGCGAACACCAAATAGAAAACTCAATACTTGCAATCAAAATCGCCAAACACCTAAACATTCCAGAATCTACAATAAAAAAAGGCCTGCAAAAAACAAAACTTCCATTACGAATGGAAATCGTGTCAAAAAATCCAAGAATAATTTTAGACGGTGCCCACAACCCCGACAAAATAAAAACAACAGTTAATGCAGTAAAAAATTTACTTAGTACGTCCCCTCTCCTTTACAAGGAGAGGGACAGGGTGAGGTATCGCAATGTACACCTTATAGTCGCCTTCACCGCCGACAAAAATATATCCAAGATGATAAAACAACTCGTAACTCTCAACCCCCAATCAATCGCCTGCACCCGCTACACCAACAACCCTTTCCGCATTCCCGCTAACCCTAAAGATTTGGCAGATAAATTTAAAAAACTTTTACCAAAATCAAAAATAGAAGTATTTCTTGACCCACAAGATGCTTTTGCTTGG
>CAYXGV010000008.1:0-28127 GCA_964464685.1 uncultured Gammaproteobacteria bacterium
CCGACGACGACGGCGACGACGTCGGCGACGACGACGGCGACGACGACGACGACGACGACGACGACGGCGGCGGCGACGACGGCGGCGGCGGCGGCGGCGACGACGGCGGCGGCGGCGTCATAATACTTTAGCACAAAAAAAACACTTGATACCAACAAAAATAACATTGATACCAAACCAAAAACTACAAACCAGGCAAATTCCTCTTTTTCTCCTTTTACCTCACCAGTTTTTTGTACTGGTGGCTGTAATTTACCGTCTTTGTACACCAAAATGCCCTCATACTTCTCAATTGGAATATAGTGAAAAAAATCAGTACGTACAACATCCACTACTTTCCGATTGAGATAAATCTCCTTACCGGGGTTGGCGATGGCTTCCCTTTCTTCCCAAGAAAGATGGAAGTCCCATTGGTCAGAGTTTTCTACAGAACGGACTTCGCCGGTGATGCGGTTTACCTCCGGTCGAGAATCGGCCCGAACCGAGAAAGAAAAAACCTCCACAACAGCAACAAAAATCAATGAAAAAAGAAAAGAATTTCTCATCTGTTCCCCCTAGTGTGTAGCCACATTATTGTGGCGTTGGCTAACTTACTATTTCAAATTGTAAAGAATCTGGTCAAATCCAGATATATTACTCTACCACACTAGGCAAAACTTGTCAATAGCAATCGCCTTCCTTAGCTCTGATAGATGTGGTATAATTATTTCATAAAAATTAATAAATTTTATGAATAATAAAAACAATACAACTGAAATAAATAAACACCCAATCAATGCACACCACGACAACCGCACTATTGGACAACGAGCATCTGACAAACTAACCGAACACATGGGCAGTTGGCATTTTATTTTATTATTTTTTGCTTTTTTGTCTATCTGGATGACCACCAACGTACTGCTATTAATCTATCGCTGGGATCCTTATCCTTTTATATTATTAAATCTTTGTTTATCCTGCCTGGCGGCCATCCAAGCACCAATCATTATGATGAGCCAAAATCGACAAGCCGAACGCGATCGTCTCTCGGCCAAATATGACTACGCTGTCAACCGCAAAGCCGAAAAGGAAATTCAAGATATGCAAAAAGATTTGGAAGAGATAAAAGAAATGCTCCGGAAAAAAAACACTGATTATACTAAATAAAAGATTACACAGAAAAAATCCCCATCGTTTTACGAGGGGGATTTTTTGTTATTTAGAAATTTTTTAATTTTTAACATGCCCAATCATAAATTCAACATTTTCATTCGCATTAACAAAATCAATTTTTACATCTTTATTATTATTTTGCCAAACCCTAAATATTTCATCGGCAAAACCCTGACCCACCGTATCAACACCTTTGAAATCCAATTCAACTCTTTCAAATTTATCTAATCCAAATAAAATACGCTTTGCCTCACTGCGAGAAATTAAATTATTAGCAATTTTATATAGCCTAACTTTAATCTCCGTTTTATTAAATTCAAATGTTTCTTCATCAGTAAATTTATTAAAAATATCACGAGCATTTTTTGGGCTATTTTCCGAAATAGAAAAAAATATCTTTGTACCCCTCAGATTTTTGGTATCTTCTACAAAAAAATCATCTTTTACATTATTAATAAACAAATGTTTATTAAAACTTTTTATAGAGAATGTATCAGAAATTTTGGATGTAAAAAATATACCCTGTCCGGTGTGTTTTTTGGGGTCAGTCGTTTGTTTACCTCTAAGCAAAGTTTGAATTGCCAATAGCAAATCTGGAAAATTATTTTTTTGCTTTATATTTTCAAAAATACCAATACCAAAATCACGCACCTCAAAACTAATAACACCTAATTCTTTTTTCATTCCAATTTGAATTTTTTCAGATTGTGAGTGATCAATGGCGTTATTTACCATTTCAGTGAAAGCAAAATCCAAAATACCTGACAAGTCTTTGTTCGCCCCCAAAAAAATTCCAGTCTCTCTTTTTATTTGCCTTAGAACATCTTCTTCTCTCAAATTTTGTCTGGCAAAGGTTCTTTTGAAAGACAAAGCGGAGGACAGTGCTTTTTCAGCGAAAATGTATCTAGTCCCTCTGGCCTGCCCTATTTTTATTATTTTGTTTCGATTTACCAAATCTTGAAAAAACCTATTTATATAGGCCCGCGAAAAACCAGTCTCTTTCGTTATTTCAGAGGTCTTTAAACTATTATTTTCTTTAATTTTGGCTAAAATAAGCTGTTTTATATCCATATTAGTTGACGATTAGTTTATATAAGGTATTATAACACATTTACTAATTTATGTCAACTTATTGTGGCTGTACAATTATTAGTGTGGTGTATAACTGGTTATTTTGTTTTAGATTAGCCAAGAATTTGTATTTTCCAACTTTAATATAAATTTTTTCCTAAAAATGACCTAAAATACATTACTAATAATAATTTCCAATCTGTTTCACTATGTAAGACAAAAACAATCTGGAGGCTAAGAATAGGGCAAATTTTAAAATATCTATAATGTTCAGACGATTTTAAATCATTATTATCAAAGGATAAATTAACTGATTATAAATTTAAAACATCACACTAATTGACATAGAGCCATAAAAAATCCCCATCGTTTTTACGAAAGGGGTTTTTTGTTTGTGGACAACAAACTTGACAAATATGATATAATGGTATATACTATATTCAGAATTTATATGAAGAAGTACCTTTTAGGGTTTTGTCCTTAGACGGTGCTTTTTCTTTTATATTCCAATTTATTTTTCAAATTATCCATAAATACTATATGCTCTTTAGCTGTTTTCTTGAGCAAGGTAGAACATGTTTTTCTATATGGACTCATGACCAATTCTAATTTTTCTTTTTGATATAAAAATTTTACCAAACAATAAAAATCGCCGTCACTGGTGATAATTACGGCCTTATCAAAATGATTCTCGTAAAAATCTATCATAATTTGCAAAACCAAATCAGCATCCACATTACCTTTATGCGAGCCATCTTTATTTGGCAACACTGGTTTAAATTTCAAAATGTATCCTGCTTTTTGTAAACTATCATATAAATCTTGATTCTCAGGAATATAGCCAATAAACAAATATGCCACCTCTACTTTATATTTTTCCTTAAGGTAAATCCGAAAACGAGTGAAGTCTAATTTCCAGCCCAAATTTTTGATTCCTAAATTTAAATTTTGACTGTCTATAAAAGCGTAATTCATACTTGAAATATTATATCACAAATTTAATCTAAACAAAAAAACACCCCCAACAAAATTGGGGTGTTTTAAAAATTTAATCATTTAAAATTATTTTCAAATTTTATTCAATCAGATCTCCAATCACATCCGCATAATCCGCGTCATCCGCATATAATCCGCGTATCCGTATCATAGTCTATTTCAGATTTCCCCACCTCTTCCCCACATTAACATGAACATCCACTGGTACATTTAACTTTACCACGTTTTCCATCGCATCTTTTACTAATTTACCCACCTCATCTGCCAATTCTTTTTTAACTTCCAAAACAAGCTCATCATGCACCTGAAGTATCAATCGCACATCACTTTCGGACTTTATAGACTTTGTGACTTTAAGGACTTTATAGACTTCTATCATCGCCATCTTCATCACATCCGCCGCGGTTCCCTGGACTGGCATATTTATTGCCATGCGTTCGCCAGCATTTTTTAATTGAAAATTACTTGCTTTTAATTCTGGAATATAGCGGCGACGACCAAACAAGGTTTCTACATAACCATTTTCTTTGGCAAACTTAATTGTGTTATCCAAATATTCTTTTACATCTTTAAAATTTTCAAAATATTTTTTTATAAATTCTTTGGCCTCATAGTTACTCATTCCGGTTCTGGACGACAAACCATAAACACCCATGCCATAAAGTACGCCGAAATTAACTGCTTTGGCATCACTACGCATTTCTTTGGTTACATCTTCGAGTGGAATACCATTTACAATCGCTGCCGTAGCTTTGTGAACGTCTTCACCGCGTTCAAATATTCCGATTAAATTTTTATCTTTGGCGAGCGAGGCCACAATCCGAAGTTCAATTTGTGAATAATCAGCCGAGATTAAAACATTACCCGGCTCGGCAATAAACGCATCGCGCACTCTTTTTCCCAATTCGGTTCTAATTGGAATATTTTGTAAGTTTGGTTCAGAGCTAGACAAACGACCGGTAGTTGTCACTGCTTGATTAAAGGTTGTGTGGATTCTGCCGGTCTTTTTATTTATTAAATTCGGTAATACATCTATATATGTATTGCGGAGTTTTTCCAACTCACGATAATTTTCAATTAGCTCAATAATTTTGTGTTGATCGTGAAGTTTTTCCAACTCACTAGCCGAAGTAGAATAACCGGTCTTACCTTTTTTAATTCCCTCGGTTGGTAATTCTAATTTTTCAAATAAAATATCGCGCAACTGTACTGACGACGCCACATTAAATTCTTCACCAGCTTCTTGCCAAATCTTTTTTTCTGTTTTTTTAATCTCAGTATTTACTTCTTTTGATAATTCATTTAATAATTTTGTATCAACGGCAATTCCATTTAATTCCATTTCCGCCAAAACTGGAATCAAATCCATTTCAACTTTTTTGAATAACCCTAAATCTTCTTGGTCTTCCAGTTTCTTTTGATATTTTTTATAAACTTGTAAAATTAGTTCCAATTCCTTTGCCACCATCTTTGGATCCACACCAAACAAACTTGCTTGTTCAGAACCAGGTAGCAATTCACTGCCCAACTCACGCAAGACGATTGATTTTAGATCGTGAGCGCGGGTGCTAGAATTTAATAAATAAGAACCTAGCATGATATCGAATAAACTCGCCAATATTTCAATATCCAAATATCCCAATATCTTTATCAACTTTTTCAAATCGTGCCCAACCACCAACTTATTTTTGTCTGTAAAAATTTTCAAAACATCTTTGTCTACATCTTTTATATAGTAACTTTTTTCTTCAGTAGCGAATACTAATCCCAACAAATCACCCGTTAAGATATCATCACCACCTAAAATTTCTTTGCAAACAAAAACTTTTACTTTCTTAATTTCATTAAAGAATTCTTTTTTATCATCACCCACAATAACAAAATTCTGTTTTTGTGTTTTTATGTTTTTATGTTCTGGTGTTTTAATGTTTTCTCCCCCCGGTATTCTCTTGACCAAAGAATAGAACTCAAATTTGCGCAGTAGCTCCGTAATTTTATTTCGATCAAAATCCTTGGTGACAGTTTTTTCTAATTCAAATTTAATTCCCGGCACATCACGGACAATTGTGGCGAGCTCTTTGCTCATAAAAGCATCTTTCTCACCATCTTCCAACTTTTTAATTACACTATCCTTAAATTGACTTTTGACTTTATGACTTTTGACTTGGTTATAAATATCTTCAATGCCACCAATTTTTTCAATCAATTCTTTGGCAGTTTTTTCACCAACACCTTTTACCCCAGGAATATTGTCCGATGCATCACCGCGAAGTGATTTGTAATCTACTACTCGCTCTGGACCAAATCCATATTTTTTTATTACTTCATCTCTATCATACATTACAATATCACTCATACCTTTTCTAAGCGCATAAACGCTGGTATTATCATCAACAATTTGAAGTAAATCCATATCTCCGGTCACAACCACATTGTGTATTTTATTCCTTATTCCTTTCTCCTTATTCCTTTCAATAACTGTCCCGATTACATCATCCGCCTCATAACCTTCTTTGGTAAAAATCGGAATATTAAAAGCTTCCACTACTTTGTGACAAAGGGGAATTTGATCATATAGATCCTGATCAGCCTTAACACGAGTAGCTTTGTATTCAGTATAAATTTTGTTACGGAAAGTTTTACCAGCCACATCAAAAGCCACGGCCAAATAATCTGGCTCTAAATCACTTATAACCTTAAGAAGCATGGAAGTAAAACCATACACTGCATTAACCATCGTTCCATCGCTAGCATTCATTGGTGGTAAAGCATGATAAGCCCGATGAATAATGGCATTGCCGTCTATTATTACAAATTTTTTCATAAAATTTTACTTCTTTTCTCACAATTGTTTTGAATAAAATACCAAACCCCGATTAAATCATTATAAATTTGTTGATTGGTGAATCTCAACACTTTATAACCCATTTTTTCTAGTTCCTCTTGTCTGGCTTCGTCCTTTTCATACCTAAATTCGTGATCTGACCCATCTAATTCAATTATAATTTTAACCTCCACACAACAAAAATCTGTAATATAATTTAAAATCTGAAACTGTCTTCTAAATCTATAACCGGTTGCCCTTCTTCTAAGTTTTGACCACAATAATTTTTCTGCCTTAGTTTGGTTAGTTCGCAGAGATTTACGAATGCCTTTAAAATCTTTTTTATTATAAAATAAATAAGCATTTCCCATATTAAATAAAAAAACAAGCTCTTACTTTCTAAATTCAACCCCCACCTAACCTCCCCCTACGAGGGGGAGGGATTTAAAAACAGTACGACCTACCATAAAAAATTCCCTCCCCTCGTAGGGGAGGGACAGGGAGGGGTTGAGTGTTGATAAAATTTTTTTTAATAACCAAAAATAAACGGATCTTTACTGGGTATATTGTACCACTATTACACTCAGATTAAAAGTACAAAAAATACGGTCGCTAACCGTATATTTACTAATATTTTAAAATAGAGTGTGGCACGGAAGACACAATACTTGAGGCTCTACCGCCCTTTGTATTGACGTCTTCCGTGCCGTTCCCTCCTTTCCCCACCAAAGGGGCTGTTTAAAATGCCACAGCTACGTGGCCTGTTGCTTCATTGCCCCTACTCTCCTCTAGGGACCCCATCCTCTGGCCAGTACTTTGAACAAACAACCAGTGTCCTTCCCTGCCAGACAAGAAGAACGAACTTTCCTCGCATCTGGCACCAACGGAGAAATCAGCGCGAGAAAAAGGATAAATTAATCATACCAACTTATTAAAAAATAGTCAACCACCCAACTGTGGATTACACAAAAAAACAAGGTGATAAAAACAAAAGACGCGATAAATTGCGTCTCTACAAGACCCACACAAAAAAACCCGAAAGGGGTTTTTCATCTTAACACACATCGTTTGTCTTATGTTATGTGTTACGTGTTACGTGGATCGTATGTCGTGTGTCGTGAACCGGAGGTACCGACCAGATTCGAACTGGTGAATAAGGGTTTTGCAGACCCTCGCCTTACCACTTGGCCACGGTACCATATTTGTTAAGATACAAGATACAAGATATAAATAATTTTCAAAACGCAAAATCTAAATTCCAAACATATTTTATCATATTTAGTTATAAAAATCAAGTGTTTAAATAACTCATTAACAATAGACCGTTATTGCCCTTCGTTGTGCTTCTGGTGAGGTTATGGTCTGATCAATGCCTCTAAACAAAATACAGATATTAGTATAAAACAAAACCCCCTTAGGGATTTTGTATTTTATTCCGTGTATTTTGTATTTTGTTAAAATATTTCCATCACCAAATTTCTCTTCACACCAAAAGTTTTAGCTTCGTTATAGGTTGGCATCCAGATATCAATCCGGCCATAACCATAACGAGCATTCATCCGATCACGAACAATAAACACCTTGTCACCGTAAAATTCAGGAAAACGAACTTTGGTACCAAGCGGTAAAAAGTTAGCAGCAATTGTATCACCCTCACCATATTTTTCATAATGAGCACACAAATCATAACCACTGGCTGGAATACAGGGAGTATCATCGGTTTGCCACACATCACTAGAATAAGCGGTTGAAACAACCTTAATTATTTTAAGTGGTTCACGATCACCAGCAACTGGAAAATCATTTGGCTGAGTCTTGGCTTCCACCGGCGAAGAAAGCAAGGTAAAAGTCACCTCTTGGGTCTCAGCATTGGCCGTCTGTGGCATCAACATCCCAAATACAATACTTGGAATAATCACACTCACAACGACTTTTTCCAAAAACTCGCTAATAAGTTTTGACTTAATTAATTTCATATTCTTGTTTAACCCCCTTGACTTTGGGGGCTGAAGGAGATATAATCTCCCCAATAAAAAAGCATACCTTTAGCGGTATACCTTATTCTTTAACTACTATAGTATAGCACATTTTAACAATTTTGTCAATATGGTATAATGTATTTATTGTTGTTAAGGACTCAAAAAAACCCGACTTTTGGGCTAAAGTAAGCTAAAATATGACAAATAAAGATATACACCGCCGCTCCTATGGTTTTGACAATTCTGACCAAGAGAGGACAGAAAGGTCCTATGGGCAGTTAAATTATGAAACTTGGGAAAAACAAACCAAAGAATACAGGACAGCTCGTAACAAAAGGAGTTGGGACGGAAAAACCCGTAAAATCAAGCCTAATAATCAAAAAAGGGGAGCTGGGCTACTAGATAAAATTGTCAAAATTAACAAAACTCTAGTAATAACCTTGTTTAGTTTTATTTTTTGGTTATTGACTTCGTTATGGCACCTTTTGGGACTGCTTTGGCACAAAAGACCTCGATTAAATAACCGCACTAAACAAGCTGTGCGACAAAAACTAGGAACAATCATTGTTGTGCTAATGGTTTCAGGCTTTCTTTTTATCACAATTTTGGTTGCCTGGGCCAACAAAGATTTACCAGACCCAGACCAACTTACTGACCGTAAAGTCGCCCAAAGCACCAAAATATATGACCGAACGGGCGAACATGTGCTCTACGAAGTCTATGCTGACCAAAAAAGAACCTTGGTAAACCTAGAAGACATTCCTCAATATTTAATTGATGGGGTAATTGCCACCGAAGATACCGCTTTTTATGAACACCACGGTGTCCGTCCGCTTAGTATTTTGCGAGCAATTGTTTATGGTATTTTTACTAACAAACAAATTGGTGGTACGTCAACTTTGACTCAACAATTAGTTAAAAACGCTATTCTTACCAACAAACGGTCCTATGTTAGAAAAATCAAAGAAATAATTTTATCAATAAGATTGGAACAAAAATACACCAAAGACCAAATCTTAAAAATTTATTTTAATGAAATACCTTACGGCTCTACCAATTATGGTGTTGAATCAGCCGCCCAAAGTTATTTCGGCAAATCAGTCAAAGATACCACACTGGCCGAAGCTGCTACACTGGCCGGCTTTCCAAAATCCCCATCAACTTATTTAAACGACCCAACCAAATTAAAAAACCGCCGAGATTTTGTTTTGGAAAGAATGTTTGGAGAAGGTTATATCACCAGAGAAGAGGCCGACAATGCCCAGGCTGAACCAGTTGAAATTAAACAACGTTTTGAAAATATCCAAGCCCCACATTTTGTTTTGTATGTAAAAAAACAATTAGTAGAAATGTATGGTGAGCAGGTGGTAGATAGTGATGGCCTAAAAGTAATCACTTCGCTTGACTGGGACAAACAACAGGCTGCCCAAAATGCCGTGGAACACAATTTAGAAAAATTAGCCGAGGCCGAGGCCGACAATACCGCTCTCATTGCTTTGGATCCAAAAACTGGACAGGTCTTGGCTATGGTTGGTTCAAAAGATTTTTTTGATGATGAAATTGATGGACAATTTAACGTGGCCACGCTGGGCAAAAGACAACCTGGATCATCTTTCAAACCAATAATTTATACAGCCGCTTTTGAAAAGGGCTACACCCCAGACACAATTCTTTTTGATGTAGAAACCGACTTTGCTGTTTCTGGAAAATCTTACAAACCGCTTAATTATGATTTGCAAGAACGTGGTCCTGTCACAATGCGACAAGCTTTACAGGGATCATTAAATATTCCGGCGGTTAAAACCTTATATTTAGTTGGAGCAGAAAAAGGCGTGGAATTTGCTGAACGCTTGGGCTACACCACTCTCGGGGCTGGTAATTTTGGTTTATCTTTAGTACTTGGTGGTGGTGAAGTAAAATTGATTGAACATGTCAGCGCTTACGGAACATTTGCCAACCAGGGCGTGCGCTATGAACCAGTTAGCATTTTAAAAGTAGAGGATGCTAACAATGATATTTTATTTGAATGGAAAAAAGGTAAGGGAGAAAAAGTTTTAGAACCAAAAATCGCAGCAACTATTTCTAATATTTTATCGGATGACGTAGCCAGAGCTTATGCTTTTGGAGCAGGTAGTTTATTAACCCTACCAGACAGAGTGGTGGCGACAAAAACCGGTACAACTAATTCCTATGTTGATGCCTGGACAGTTGGTTATATCCCAAGTTTGGTAGCTGGTGTTTGGGTAGGTAATACAGATAACACTGAAATGAAACGTGGTTATGGTGGCAGTAAAGTGGCAGCTCCGATTTGGAATGAATTTATGCGTGAAGCCCTAAAAAATACCGCTCCAGAAACTTTTCCAGAACCACCAAAAAATGAATCAACCAAACCAATTTTACGCGGTTCCACTGGTGGTGGTGTCACTTTAAGCGTTGACAAAATCACTGGAAAAATTGCCACTAGTTCCACGCCAGAAAAATACATAGAAGAAAAAACCTACATTCCCGCCCACTCAATTTTACATTATGTTAAAAAGGACGACCCCCAAGGTGATCCGCCAAAAAATCCAGAAGATGACGAACAATATAATATTTGGGAAACCGCTATTCAAGATTGGGTGACAAGAAAAAAAATTGAAAATCCTGATTGGAAAATTAGTTTTGAAGAACCACCAACTGAATACGACGACGAACATTCGTTGGAATTAATTCCAACCCTAGAAATTATTTATCCTGCTGAAAATGAAACTATTTTTTCTAGGCAAATTGATACTGACATTAGAGTTAGTTCACCTCGAGGAATTAATAAAGTTTCTTACAAAATTGATGATCACTATGTTGGTGTTATCAAAGAACACCCCTTCAATTTAAATTATTACGCCGACTGGTTGGAAAACGGTCAGCACATTTTGTATGTTGTGGCTGAAGATGATATTGGTAATCTAATAGAAAAAGAAATTAACTTCAAACTGGAGGCGGGGGTTGAACCGCCAAACGTCACTTGGACCGGAGGAAACCAAACTCTCAAACAATCTGATTTCCCCCGAATTTTTATGTTAAATCATTTCAAATTAGAAGAAATAAAAGAAGTTAAAATCTACAAACAACACGGGCAAGAAAAAACCTTGCTAGAAATTATTACTGATTTCTCTAATTTATTTAACAACCAAATTACTTTCAAATGGAACGAGATACCGGAAACAGGGGAGTGGAAATTGGTTGCTGAAATTAATAATGGAATAAGTAATGATGAAGTAATAATAAACATAACAAGTTAGCTTTTCACAATGGAGGAAAACAATGTCGTTCTTTTATATTGTTTGGTTGTTCTTTTCATCCTTACCTCAAACAGCTTGCCTGTTATTGGACAATCAAATTGTTGCGATGTCTGGTGATGGTTATAAAAAACTAACACCAGTTCGCCTAATTTCAGGCACAGTGTTGCATCCGCGCAGAATTTATCACATCCTAAAAGAGGCGATGGCGTGTGACGCTTATCTATCCACCCCAATTGCCCCAAACTGTCAACTTGACACAACAACCCAAGGAAACATTGCTCAAGCCAAAAAACAACAAGACAGACTAGAAAAAGTTGGGATGAAGGTGCTCAATCCTGCCAACTATCCTGTTAAGGTTCCATCCCCACACTGGTGGATGTGGAGTCCAACCGAAGTAATGGTGCTGTGGACGCTTGTGTTAGTTATGATGAGCAAAAAAGGGAAGCGGTTCTACTACAGAAAGGCACACAGCGAAAAATCATTGGGGTGCTCCAAGGAGCTGAAAATGGCCGAAACCTTGGGGATGACCCTAATCTGTTTAGATGAGTAAACCAAACAAACCCACGGGTGGGACAGGGAGATGTTTATTTCTTCTTGTCCCACCACAAAAATATAAGAGCGAGAGATGTTGTTATTTAGACATAAAACCTAAAAATATTTTTAAAACAAAAACCCCGCCAATTCCGGCGGTGTTTTTATGTTTTAATGTTTTAATGTTTATTGTCTAATCGGCATCACAATATAAAGATATTCATCATTGTCTTTTGGTTTAAATAAACAGGGGGCGTCAGTGCCATTAACCTTGAATTCAACTTCATCGGTATTAATATTTTGCAAACCATCCAAAACATAACGGTGATTTAACAAAATTGAATTTTCTTCGCCAACTACCTCGGCTTCAATTTCAGAAGCGTGTTCACCGGTTTGAGTACTGGTAGAAGAAATGCTAATGGTTTTTTGTTCTGGGCTCAAATCAAAAGAAACGGCATTTACACCAGTGGTTGTAAACAAGCTAGCCGCCTTAATTTTATTTATTAAAATATTTATTGGTAAAGTTGAACTGGTTTTTAATTCGGTTGGAATAATTTGTGAATAGTCAGGATATTTACCATCAATTAGTCTGGTCGTCATTTCAAAATCATCATAACGCAAAGCTAGTTGATTTTCACTTACCCACAACCGAACATTATTTTCATTTTGTTTAGCCTTTCCTAAAGTAATTAAACGAATCATTTCGTAGACACTGTGGGCGGGAACAATAATTTGAAAGTTTTCTTTTCCTTGTTCAACTGTTATTTTTTTCTCAGCCAAACGATAAGAGTCGGTAGCAGCCAAAAGTAATCCAAAAAATCTTTCAGTAAAAAAACCAAAATATACACCAGACAATTCGGGGCGAATTTCATTTTTGGCAGCCGAAAAAACCACTTGGGATAAAGAATTTTTAAAATCATCTACACCCAAAACATAGGAATTTTTTTCTTCCACCTCTGGCATAACCGGATAGTCTTCGGCTGATGCACCTTTTATTTTTGTGGCGGAATTTTTGCACTTTACCACCACCTCATTTCCTTCCAGCTCTAGCTCAACCTGCTCATCAGGAAGAAGATGAACAAAGTCGGTTAGGGTTTTGGCTGGGACAGTAAACTCTCCTTGGGATTCAATTTTTGCTCGCAAAATAACTCGAACTGCAACTTCTAAATTGGTTGCCATTAGTGTTACTTTTGACTCGCCAACTTGGATAAAAACATTATTCAAAATTGGTAAATTAATATGCTTGCTGGCGATACCACATACCAGATCCAAAGCATAGGACAAATTGTCTTTGGTGCAAATAAATTTCATATTTATTCTATTACTATTGTATTATTGGTTTTTATATATAAATTGAAACAGTAATTGTAATAGGGGCTGTGGAAACAGTGGAAAACTCTTTTTTTTATTTTTGTTTAGCTGTTTTTTGTGTGGATATTTTTTGTTGATAATTTGTTTTTGTTTGTGTGTGATTTGTGTATGGTTTGTTTTTATTTTTTTATCTGTGTTTTGGGGTGGATAAGTGTGTTATTTGTTAACAGGTTTGTTTTTATTTTTATCAATTATTAACAGGTTATTAATAGTAGATACTAATATACAAATTGTACTAATGATACAAATAAATACTAATACTTTTTTAATAATTATTTTTTAAAATTAATTTTAGATAATATAAAGTAATTTTAATTTAAATCCAGTTTTACTTTAGTACACATTGGTATACCATTAGTATAATTAGTACAATTAGTATATTGGTATCTTATATATTATTCACATAAAGTCGCTGTTTGATCGCCTCTATTTCTTGTTTTAATTTTGGATTGTTTTCAAGCTCTGTTCCAATTTTGGTATGGGCATGCATCGCTGTGGTGTGATCTCTACCACCAAGCTCAGAGCCGATAGCTGGATAAGAAAGTTTTAATTCATCGCGCATCAAAAACATTATTATTTGTCTTGGTCGAGCCAAACGTTTTTCTCGACTCTTGCCAACCACATCCTCTATTTCTACCCCGTAAAAATCAGTGACCGTGTTGGCCATTTCTTTTGGGGTGAGAGATCTTTTTAGGCTCTGTCCTTCAAAAGTAGACAAAATAGATTTGACCGATTCTTTGGTTGGTTCAATATTTTTTAATTCATGAAAAGCAATAACTTTGTTGAGTGCACCCTCCAATTCTCTGATATTACTTTGGATAGTGGTGGCAATCATTTGTAAAAGTTCGTCTTTTATTTCAAATTTTTTCCCTTGAGCTTTTGATTTTAGAATTGCAACTCTGGTTTCTAAATCTGGGGCGGCAATATCAGCAATCATACCCCATTCAAATCGACTGCGGAGACGATCTTCAAGAGCGGGGATAGCCTTTGGTGGTCGGTCGCTAGTTAATACCACCTGTTTTCCTTGTTGGTGTAATTCGTTGAAAGTGTGGAAAAATTCCTCCTGAGTTTGTTCTTTGCCACCAATAAATTGAATATCGTCAATTAATAATAGATCAACATTGCGATAACGATCTTTGAATTCTTTGGCTCGGCCTTCTTTTACTGAAGAAACAAATTCGTTGGTAAATTTTTCTGAACTAACATACAGAATTTTGGTTTGAGGATTGGCCACAAGCATGGCGTGGCCAATCGCTTGAGTGAGGTGGGTCTTACCTAGACCAACGCCACCATATATAAACAGAGGATTATAAGCATCACCTGGGCGGTTTACTACCGCCTGAGCTGCTGCGTGAGCCAACTCAGAGCCCTTACCAACAATAAAAGTTTCAAAAGTGTATTTAGAATTAAGGCCAAAATTAGATCCGAGAGTTTTTACTGGCACAGAATAAACCGGAGTTTGGACAGAAGACACATTTGAAATTTGAGAAGGTGAACATTCATGTTCTTCAATATTTTTGATGTTTTCTACTTTATATTCTATTTTTTTGATTGGTTTGTTAGTAATTCTTTCAATAGATTTGATAATTTCAGGGTGATATTTTTTTTCTAACCAACTTTTGGTAAAAGTATTTGGCACACAGACCATAATGTGTCCGTTTTCAAAATTAGCAATACCCGTGTTTCTAAACCAGGTAGTAAAATTAGCTTTTGATACTTTTAGTTCAAATTCTGCTAAAACTGCTTGCCAAATCTCATAATTTGTCATAATTTTCTAGAAAAAAGAAGAATATTAATACGTTAAATACATTTTAACACAAAAATGCAAAATAAAAAATGGCTAAAATAAGCTAAATAGTGTACAATATGGGGACAAACTGTGGACTGTGGGGATAAATACATACAAACACACTACACACGACCCACATAACACAACACGGTGTCGTTATATGGTGCGGATAGTGTTATGTGGGTCGTGTGTGGTGCTAAGCTCTTGACAAAAATAGCATTATACAGTATAATGCCCTCACTAATTATATAAACATTTCAAACATTTAATTTTATGCCAAAAAGAACATACCAACCAAAGAAAAACAAACGAGCCAAAGCTCATGGTTTTAGATCTAGAATGGAAACCAAAAATGGCCGGATTGTTTTGAAAAAACGTCGAGTTAAAGGTAGAAAAAAATTAACCGTTAGTGATGAGAAAAAAGGAAAGCGTACTAGAAAGACGAGATAAAAATGATGCGGATACGTAGATTATACCTGCCTGCCGGCAGGTGCGGATGACGCAGATTATACGGATTGTGAATTGCATTTTTTAGCTTAAATAAGCCAAAAACCTCGCTTTTGTGAGGTTTTTGTAATATCCGTCCCCAGCCTGTATTTCATCAGGATTGCGCTTGATAAATTATTAAAAACACAATACTGTGGTATAATGGGCTTAGTTAAAAGTTAATAAAACAACAAGGTTTGGACTAAAGAAGCCCTTTATAACTTTATAGACTTTATGAACTTTATGAACTAATAAATATGCTACCAAAAGAAAACCGATTAAAACACATGAAAGATTTTGGTATTCTCTTCAAAGAGGGTAGGTTTTTTGGTGGGCAGTTTTTAACAGCCAAGGTCTGGAAAACAGAGCCGGACAAATATCCGAAGCGGAAATATGACACAAAAGATTTAAAAATTGGCTTTGTTGTGGGAAAAAAGGTGCACAAAAGCGCAGTCAAACGCAACCGAATTAAACGTCAAATGCGAGAAGTAGTGCGCCTATTATTAAAAAAAGACGCACTAAAAAGTGGTTTTCATCTAGCTTTTATCGCCAAACCAGCTGTTTTTGGGAAGGAATACGGAGAGATTGAGAAAGATATTAAGAGTATTTTAGAAAAAAGTAGATTGTTAGATGTATAGGTAGCGAGGAAAGAGATATTAATAGAACACAGATTTAACAGATCAAACTGATTTGAACGGATTTATTTAATATAATTGATATTTTTTAAATAATTGTTTCGTCTTTGTGTTTTAAATATGAAAAATGTAATTTATTATTTTCGTTTGCCTCTTCTTTGGTTAATACGATTGTACCAAAAAACCATTTCGCCGGATCACGGCCTATTTAAATCTCGTTTCCCTCGTGGTTACTGTCGTTTTTATCCTACCTGTAGTGAATATGGTTATCAAGTAATAAAAAAACGAGGCATAATCATTGGCTCGTTTAAAGCAGTTTGGCGGATTTTGCGATGTAATCCGTGGAGTAAGGGTGGGGTGGACTTGCCAAATTAATTTTTAATTTGAAATTTTTAATTTTTTAGAGAATGTTGATGCTCTGTGAGTAAAAAAAGGTTGGAATTAAGTAATCTTTAATTTAACAATTTAAAAATAGCCGATTCAGACTAGTTTTTTTGTTTAGTCTGTAATTTCTATCAATTTATTTCTGCTCGTTTGTCCTTTTAATATTTTAATATTAGATTTCGGTATTTTCCATTCTTTGCTTAAAAATTTTATCAGCTCAACATTGGCTTCGCCATCAACTGGCGGGGCTTTTAGTTTTATTTTAAAAGTTCCGTCTGGGAGTTCACCGACGATTTCATTTTTGGAGGATCGAGGAGTCACTTTTATTCTTATCTTCATATTTTTTCTTTTTGTGTTTTGAAAGTCTTGTCTAGTTGTCGAAATATTATAAAAAATATTAACGAAATATTAGTAAAATATTATAACAATATTGCAAACGATTCAATCTTTGACCCAAAGATTTTATTGAATAAAATTTGGGTGATATTTTTTATAATTAAAGATGGTAAAAAAATTAACGAATAAATATTTTTTCAATATTTTATTAGTATTTTGATAATATTTTATTTCAAATCTTTCGCTAACTTTAGTATTCTATCATAAATACTTCAAACCCCCAACATCTCTTGTTCTGTCTGGATGGGGACGAAAGGAAAAAATATCGGATAATCCACACCAAATTAAGTTTTTTTTGGTTTTTACCATTGACAAAATGTGTTAGATATGTTTAACTTACTATAGATTTAGAAATTAAGAGGGGGGCAGAAGGAGAGTTGACATGGTTAGAACAATCACTCAGGAGAAAGCACACACAGTCAGAGCATATTGTGGTCTGTTGGAGTTTGACTGGTTGAATTTGAAAGATAGCCTTACGCGTGCAGCCCGCATGAATGATCAACAGATCGCCGACGGGTTGTTGTGTATGTTCGTCGAGGATGGCTACTTTACGGCGGAACAACTCCGTCAAGCAGCCGAGAAAGTTTCTCAAGCCGAGGTCTAAAGGAGGAACGCCCCCCCTCCCTCTTAGTTTCTAAAAACACAAAACACCTGCTTTACCAGCAGGTGTTTTGTGTCATGTGTCAGTTGTCAGTTGTCAGATGTAAAATGTTAAGTGTTATCCGCTATCTGCTATTTCTTATCTGAAACCTGTTCTTTCAGCCAAACCATAACTTTTCTATTTTGCAAAGTTAGGGAAATGGTGTCGCGTACTTCTGGTTTTTTTAGACGGTCTAAATATTCTTGATTATCAACGTACATCGCTTCCATTACTTTGATTTCTTCATTTAATTCTTTTTCATCAACTTCTATTTTATTTTCAATTGAAATTTGTCTAGAGACCAAGGAGGCTTTGGCTCGTTTTACAGCCTGTTCTTTGAAGCCTTCGTACATTTCTTCTTGGGTCTTTTTTACATTGTTTAAATAATCTTCAATTGGAATTCCTTGTCTTTCTAGATCAGCTTTTAATTCGTAAAACATTTTTTGTCTTTCGGCGTCAATTAAAACTTCAGGAATATCTTCAAAACTAGATTGATCAATTAAATTTTCTAAAATTTCAATTTCTAATTTTTGTTCAGCTCTATTTTCAGCTTCCTGGACTAGATTGCCTTTGATTAATTCTCGTAATTCAGCCATTGATTTTTGGCCCAATTTTTTGGCCAAGTCATCGCTAATTTCAGGCAACTGGCGTTCAAAGACTTCCTTAACTTTAACTTTGAAATCTATTTTTTTACCAGCCAAATGTTTTTGAAAATGTTCTTTGGGAAATTCAAGGGAAAACTCTTTTTCTTCGTCTTTGCTCAATCCCTCAACTTGTTCATTAAAACCTGGGATATAGTGTTTTTCGCTCAAATAAACTTGGTGATCCTTGGCTTGTCCGCCCTCAACTGGGACTTTATCCAAAAACATATCCATGTCTATTACCATTTTGTCAGTGCCAACAGCTTTGCCGGTTTTTATTACTTCCACAGCATGCATACCACGGACAGCATCAATTGTCTCATCAACCTGTTTGTCATCTACAGCTTTAATTTCTTTTTTTACTTTAATTTTGGATAAATCAGGTAGTTTTACTTTTGGCAACAAAGCAACCACAGCAGTATAGATGACATCATTGTCAGGAGCAACTTTTTCAATATTAATTTTTGGCATGCCAATTGTTTCCAATTTTTCTTGTTTGACTGCTTGAAAAAAACTGTCTTGGACAATTTGTTCCAAAGCCTCTTGCAATATTTTCATCTCACCCACTTCTTTTTTTATTGTTTTATAAGGGGCTTTGCCGGCACGGAAACCTTTGATAGCAACTCGCTCAGAAATTCTAATAGCTGTTTTTTCTAGGTGTTTTTGATAATCTTTTGGCTCCACTGTAATTTTTAATTCAATTTGTGACTTGTCTAGTTTTTTGGTGGTGTAGGACATAGATAAAGTAATTAGTAATTAGTAATTGGTGATTAGAGGTTTTTATTTTATGTGCTCTATTATGACAAAAAAAATAAAAATTGTCAAGTTTGGGTAGTGGGGTTTAGTGTTAAATGTGGTATAATATAAGAGTAAAATACACGATACATGGAATAATATACAATTTGTATTTTATTCCATGTATATTGTATTTTGTAATATTATGCTCAAGTTTTTTAAAAAAAAGAAATGGTTTACCCAGCACTACTTTTTTTTAAAGAAAAAAAGTAGTGCTGGGTTTAGTTTAATTGAAGTCATGGTCGGCGTGGCTATTTTTGTTATTTTTTCTGTTGGTATTTATTCGGGTGTTCAGTTGGTTTTTAAAGTAGTTTATCAATCGCGGTTGCGGATTGTGGAGACAGCGATTTTGAATGAACAAATAGAAATAATTCGTAATTTGCCGTTTTATGATGTGGGTATTATTGAAGGCAATCCGGCTGGTGTTTTGACTAGAGTGGTCACCACCACTAAAAACAATATTGATTTTATAATTACTCGTACTATCAGAAATATTGATGATCCTTATGATGGTTTGATTGGTGGCGAACCAAATGATATTGCGCCGGCGGATTATAAAATGGTGGACATAGAAATAATTTGTGCTACCTGCAACCAACAGGAAGCATTATCACTTACTACTTATTTATCGCCAAAATTTTTAGAAGGCGATCCGGATCACGGGGCTTTGTTTATAGAAGTTTTTGATGCTGAAGGGGTGCCGGTTTCTGGGGCAGAAGTAAATGTGGTTTCAGACGGAGTTGATCCAGCAATAAATTTAATTGATACAACTGGCAATGATGGGATGTTGCGTTTATTAGATTTGGGGCACGGGATGGCTAGCTATCAAATTTCAGTTTCCAAGGCAGGTTTTACTTCTGATGAAACTGTTCCGGCTAGTGAATTTATTCTTAGTCCAGTAAAACCACCAGCTTCAGTTGTGGCTCAAGATGTGACCGAAATTAGTTTCTCAATTGATTTAATTTCTGATATGGAAATTAGCACAATCAATAATTACTGTAATGCTGTGGCAGGTGTGCCTATAGAAATTTTCGGAACAAAATTAATTGCCACTGATCCAATTTTGAAAGTTGATAAAAATGTTAATACTGACAGCAGTGGTAATTATATTTTTTCTAATATGGAATGGGACAGTTATGCTTTTCAAGTTTCGGGTTATGATCTGTTGGGTAGTATTCCGGCTTTGCCGATTTCTCTTTTGCCGGGGGCTAGCCAGCCAGTGCGATTAGTTTTGGGTGCTAACACAGACAATTCTTTGGTAATAAATGTAGTAGATAGTATTACCGGACAGCCGATACCTAATGCATCGGTTCATATTTATGGCAATGGTGATGATGAGACCAAAACAACTGGCGTGGGTTTTTTGCGTCAAACTGATTGGTCAGGCGGTGGTGATCAGCTTTTGTTTATTGACGATTCCAGGTATTGGTCAGATGATGGTAAAATAGAAAATAATGATCCAGCCGGAGATTTAAAATTAAAATTAGTTGGAGAAAATTATGTGAGTAATGCTGAGTTGGAATCGTCAGTTTTTGATTTGGGTGTTAGTGCCAATTTAATTAATTTAATTTGGGAACCGCTATCACAACCAGTGGAGACTGGCGAGAGTTCCGTCAGCTTTCAAATTGCTAGCAGTAATACCAGTACACCAGAAGTTTGGAATTACTTGGGTCCGGATGGAACTGAAAATACTTATTATAATAATGAAAATAATGTTATTAGCGAGGCTAACAATGGCGGACGATATTTGCGTTATAAATTATTTTTAAATACAGCCTCAACTACTTTTACGCCAACGGTTTCTGACGTTTCAATTAGTTTTACCACCAGCTGTACTCCACCCGGTCAGGTTTATTTTGGTGATTTGGAAAATTTAGAATATACCGTGGCAGTTGATCATCCTGATTACCAAGCAAAAGTTGAATCAATTACTGTGAGTGGTGATATGGTTTTTTCGATTGAACTTGTTTCGATTTGAGGGTTTTAGACGAGAGTTTGGTTTTTAAAGAGACAAAAAAGAATGATAAAAAAGTTGAAAATATTATTAAAATATTATTAAAATATTAACGAAATATTATTAAAATATTAATAAAATATGATCGCTGTACAGTTAACCAAATTTACTTTATAAAATGAAAGATAATTTCATTCCGCCCACCACCCAAGGCGGTCATGAAGGCGGACAAGCGATTTATACCGCGTAGCTTCCACCCAAGGCGGACAAGTGCTACGAAAATTTCCTATGGTGATACCCCGTCAGCTGGCTACGGGGAAATTCATTAACAAATTTAATTTTACTCTTTACAATAAAATTAGGAAAAAAATCTAACGAATAAATATTTTATTAATATTTTAATAATATTTTCCTAATATTTTTCACGCAGTATGTTTAAAACAAAAATAAACAATTCAGGATTTACATTACTAGAGTTGCTAGTCGCCATGGGCATCTTTTCTTTGGTTATTTTGGCTTCGGCTTGGATTTTTATTAGTGGTTTGCGTTATAACACTATTATTTGGGATCAACTACAAGGCCAAACCGATGGCCGGCGGGCAGTTCAAGAGGCCACTGATATTATTAGAAAAGCTGAGGAATCTAGTGTGGGCGGTTTTCCAATTGTTTTGGCTGAGAATAATGAATTGATTTTGTATGCTAATGTTGACAATGATTCTTATCGAGAAAAAATTAGATTTTGGTTGGACGGCACGACACTTAAGCGGGGAATCACCAAGCCAAGTGGTAATCCATTAAATTATTCTGGAGAAGAAGATATAGTAGAAATAGCCCACTATATAGTTAATATTGCCAAAAATACACCACTGTTTTTTTATTATGATGAAAATTATACTGGTTCAGAAAGCCATTTGGAGACCCCAGCCGAAGTGGCTGATATTAGAATAGTAAAAATTCAACTGGAAATAGAAAAAGATCCAGAAAAAACACCCGTGCCGTTGCAAGTTGAAAGTATGGCGCAGATTAGAAATTTGAAAAATAATTAGCTAGTGTTTCATGTTTAATGCGGGTAAAAATAAAAGGTTTTTTTCTTTATAAAATAGCTGGTAATAGGTGATAAAAATATTAACGAAATATGAATAAAATATTAATAAAATATTTATTCGTTAGATTTTTTTACTAATTTTATTGTAAAAAGTATAATTAAATTTGTTAATGAAATTATCTTTCATTTTATAATATAAATTTTGCTGACTGTACGTTGATCATATTTCGCTAATATTTTCTTAATGTTCTTTATTAAATGTTAATCAATCTTTTTCAACAATTAAAAAAGGTTAAAAAAAATCAACGAGGTAATGTGTTAATTTTCACCTTAATTTTTGGTGCCCTAACGTCAGCTATAATAATAGGTGTGTCCAGTTATGCAATTATGGAAAGTCGGGCGTCAAATTATAAACACAATCGAGACTCGGCCTTGCATGTGGCTGAAGCGGGGATAAATTATTATCGTTGGCATTTGGCACACAACCAAACCGATTATTGGGATGGAACAGAACAAGAAGCTGGGCCGTATGTTCATGAATATAATGATAAAGACGGCAATTTATTGGGATATTTTTCTTTGGAAATAGATGAACCATTGTCGGGTAGTAGTGTAGTGACAATTCGTTCCATCGGTTGGCTAGTGTCTCAACCACAGAGCACAAGAACAATTCAAATTAGATTGGGTTTTCCAGCTTTGACTGATTATACTTTTTTATCAAATGCCGAGATGAATTTTAGTTTTACTACCGAAGTTCATGGTGCGGTTCATTCCAATGGTGCAATTCGTTTTGATGGTTTGACTGATTCTTGGGTGGACAGTTATATTAGAGTCTCAGGTGGTGGTGGGCCAAAATCTTTTTGGCGCTATCCCGTGCCATTTGTAGACTTTTCTTCCATTACCGGAGACCTTTCAGATATTAGAGATTTGGCTGATGAAGGTGAGACCCATTTTACTTCTTCTGGTGTAGAAGGTTGGCATATTGTTTTTTCTGGTGATAATTTTGATATGTACAAAGTAAATACTCGTGATTGTTATTATGGCGAAGGGAAATGGAAAAATCGGGGTTGGTCAGGTTGGTATTGGGATGGCACGATTAATTGTTATGATATTGGTACTGAAACTTTTTTTGCTAATTATGCTATACCAGCTAGTGGTGGAATTTTTGTTGAAGATGATGTCTGGGTAGAAGGGATAGTGGATGGGCGGGTAAGTATTGGAGTGGGAAGATTTCCAGTGGAAGAGCCCTATAATATGGCTTATATTTCCGGTGATCTCACTTATCAAGCCAAGTCTAGTGATGATGTTTTGGGTATAATGGCTCAGGGAAATATTTTTGTCCCTTACGAAGTGCCAGATGATATGGAAATAAATTCAGCCCTTTTGTCTCAGTTTGGTGAAATATCACGACCTTTTTATACTGATGATATCAAAAGCAGTTTGTCGGTTTTTGGTTCACAAATTTCTTATCAGGGTGGTGGTTGGAAATGGGTAAATGGTTGGGGCAATGTAATTTCTGGTTTTGAAGACACTTTTCACAGCTATGACGCCAATTTGAAATATTTTCCACCCCCTGGTTTTCCGACCGAAGCGAGTTATGAGTTGATTTCGTGGGAAGAACTTTAGTACACGACTCTCGACCCACGCAACACGACACGACACGACACACGACTCACGTAACACGACATGCTCTCCCCCTATCAGGGGGAGCAGACACGAAGTGACAGAGGGGGTCTGGAGTGTCTAAATACGAAATATACGAAATTACGTAACACGACACACGACACACGACACACACAACACGACACACAACCATAAAGAATCTTTTTTTGTAAAAAATAATTATGAGTAATAAAGATAGTAACTTTCACAAAGAGTTAAGAAAAAAAATTCACAAACTTATAATTAAAATATATAAAACTACAGACAAATTTCCCAAATCAGAACTTTACGGTTGTGTTAGTCAAATTAGAAGAGCTGTGGTTTCAATAATGCTTAATTATTTGGAAGGTTTTGCTAGATTTAAGCCGAAGGTCCAGCTGAATTTCTACGAAATTTCCTATGGTTCATCAAAAGAGGTAAAATATTTAATTGTACTGGCCTACGAACTCGGTTGGATAAATGAAGAAGAATATAAAATTCTTCTTAAAGATATAGACGAAATAAATGGTATGTTATTTTCTTTGTTTAAAGGTAAGCAGGATGATATCAGTTGATAAGAGAGTATTAAAACACGTGTCGTGTTACGTGGGTAGTGTGTCGTGAAAAATGTTTTTACAAAACAACAAAAATCTGTTATAATACTATATATGAATAAACGCTCTAAAGTCCGCAAAGGAGTAATCGTCGCGGCCGGTCTTGGTACGCGGTTTTTGCCGATCACAAAATCTATTCCAAAGGAAATGTTGCCAGTTGGTGCCAAGCCAGTACTGCAATATATTGTAGAAGAGATGGCTGACAGCGGAATCAAAGAAATTATTATTGTAATAAGCCGAGGCAAAGAAATAATAAAAGAATATTTTAAACGCGATTTGGTTTTGGAAAAACATTTAAAAAAAATTGGTAAATACAACCAAATAGAAGGTCTGGTAGAGCTTTTGAAAAAAGTAAAATTTACTTTTGTTTATCAAGACAAACCACTTGGCAATGGTCATGCTCTGCTTTGTGCTCAAAAAGCTGTTGGTAAAGAACCATTTGTTTTTTCCGATGCTGATAGTATTATTGCTAGTAAAACACCTGCCACTAAGCAACTTTTGGCAATTTATTACAAAAAACAAGCACCAGTAATCGGTGTTCAGCGGATTTCTGATCACCAAGCTATGACGCAGTATGGCAATGTTTATGGTGAGCCAACCAAAAGCACTCGAGTTTTCAAAGTAGAAAAATTAGTTGAAAAACCGAATTTGGAAGAAGTGTCTCAGCTGGGTCTGATTGTTGGTGGGATGCGTTATGTTTTTACCAAAGATATTTGGGATTATTTGCAAACACAAACTCGGGGACGAAGTGGAGAAATTTGGGTAGCGGATTCAGCCAACACTTTAGCCAAACAACAAGATTTTTTCGCCTATGAATATGAGGGTAAATATTTAGACACCGGCGATGATAAAAAATTATTAGAAACCGTGAGATATTTTTTATGAGAAAAAAAAGCACAAAAATGTTTTTGTTTTGGGTAATGATTGTGTTTTGTTTGTTTTTCTTAACCTCGTTGGCAAGAGGAGCAGAGAAAATACTTGGTGATGGATGTAATACAAATACAGATTGTTCTTCTAGTATTTGTTATAATAATTTGTGTTCAGACTGTTCTTTGGTTGACGACAATTGTTCCGATGGGAAAATGTGTTCAATAGAAGATAATTATTATTATCGTTGTATAGAAGAAATAGGGCCATTGGAAAAAGGTGAATTTTGTGATGTTGATAGTCAGTGTAAAGAAAACAAATGTTTTGGTGGTTATTGTAATAGCCAAGGATGTTTTAAGGGAAGATGTTCTGCCTGTGATTATAAAGAAAACGATAGTGGAGAAGATAAAACACTAGGTGATACTTGTACCGCGCCAAATAAATGTGAATTACAAAATAATGGTGGAACAACCTACGGTATCTGTATCAATTTAGTCAAGAAGGATCCGGGTGAGTCCTGCACCAGCGCCTTGGAATGCACATCAGGTTTTTGTAGTTCGGGAATGTGTGATGCTTGTAGTGGGGACACAGATTGCGTTACTGGTTTTACATGTCAAACTGGTGGTGCTGGCACATATTTAAGGTGTGTTGAAGGAGGTTCTGTCCCCCCAAGTTCAGTATTTAATTGTTGTAAAGTTAGTAGTCCTGGTGGAAACAAGTGTTATTTGAAAGATGGATCTTGCTCCGACATGGGTACAGGTTACACACAAATGAGTTCAAACGTTTGTTATCAAAATTCGGCACAATACGCAGCAATAATAGACAGCGGCTCTTTAGCAACAGAGATATCAGTAACTTGTTTAGATGAACAAAAAAACTATTTTACTAATGATAATAAATCTAGCTCACAACATAAATATCTTGAGTGTAAAGTGGTTTCTGGTGGGGAGGTTATTTTTTTGCCCGGTAAATTATCAGGCACAGAAAATGAGTATGACATTCTTTTTGATGGTGTGACATGTGATTTTTTTTATAAGAATCATGATGTATTAGATTCAGGAGGTAATTTTTGTGCGAATGATGACGATTGTCCTTTCGGGACAGACTGCCAACCAATAACATGGAATGGTAAAATGGTAAAAGGTTGCGAAATACGCAAGTGTGGTGGATCTGGAGGTTGTAAAGCAAATGAAACATGTTCAGGCGTTGAAATAAATACAGGAGAAACAGTAAGTATTTGTACTAGAAAATTAACCGAAAAAGAAAAAGATCCAAATTCTAATGCCTGTTTTTGTCCTCAGGGACAAAAAAATTGTATACCAACTTTTTTTTGCAATAGACAGAAGGGAAGCACTCTTTTTAATGCCTGCTATTCTAATATTTGTTTATCACAAACAGAAAAAAATACACTGGCTTGTTCAACTAGTAAAGATTGTTGGGAGAGGTGTCTAATGAAAGCCTGTGATGAAGATGGCCTGTGTAAGGCAGAGTTGACATGGGGGCTGTCTGGTAATGCACACAAATTTGCAAATGATTATGATCCTAAGTGTCCACCATATTTTTTACGTCAGGCAGTAGGAAATGGAGAAGGAGAAAGTTTTTTTTGTTTAGAACCAGCCTGCCCCAATAACGATGATTTTAAAGAACTTCTTCCAAAAACTGGTAATTGTAAGACAGATGAAGATTGCGAAAGTATAGGCTATGGTTATAAGTGTCAAGATGCTGGAGTTAAACAATTTAATTATTATTTAGAAAAAAATTTAAGGAGTTCTATTTATGTTTCTAATATTTGTAAAGGAGATGATACTGATGCAATGCAGTGGTTTTATAAAAAATGTGTAGGAGTAGCTGCTAGTATGAATATTAAGGTTTGCCGACCTGGGGATTGGGTTCCAGAATCAAAATATGCCGGAGTGTCATTTGATATCCCCTCAATAGGAGGGCTCAACCAACTCAATGAAAAAGATCTTCCAAAAATTATCGGCAACCTAATAAAAACCGCCCTAGGCGTTGTTGGTAGTATTGCTTTGGCAATGTTCGTCTATGGTGGAATACTTTGGATGACAGGTAGTACCAGTGTTTCTGGTGGTGCAACCAAGAAGGATATATTAAAAGCAAAAAGTATCTTAGTCTGGTCCACTTTGGGGATAATAATGATCCTGTCTAGTTATGTAATTGTTAGTTTTGTTATGCAGGCGTTTGGGACTTAGTTTCCGACATAGGACGGATCAGCATCCGGCTGTTACTAGTTTAATTTTGATAGTTGATAGATGATAGATGATAAAATATTATTTTGAAATATTAATAAAATATTAACGAAATATTATAAAAATATTAACGAAATATGATCGTTGTGCAGTCAGCCAAATTTATATTATAAATTGAAAGATAGTATCATTAATAAATTTAATTTTACTCTTTACAATAAAATTAGGAAAAAAATCTAACGAATAAATATTCTATTAATATTTTAGTAATATCTCGTTATCACTTTATATTTTATGAAAAAAAAAGTTTTAATTTATACCACTTTAATCCTGTTCAGTTTTTTGGTTTTAGTTGGGTTTGGTGTGGTAGTTGATGCTACATCAGACCCTTTGGCTGGTTTACAGAGAGTCTCAGATTATAATCAATTAAAAATTTCTAGTGTGCCTGATCTTATCGGCAACCTAATAAAAACCGCCCTAGGCGTTGTTGGTAGTATTGCTTTGGCAATGTTTGTCTATGGTGGAATACTTTGGATGACAGGCAGTACCAGCGTTTCTGGTGGTGCAACCAAGAAAGATATATTAAAAGCAAAAAGTATCTTAGTCTGGTCCACCTTGGGGATAATAATGATCCTGTCTAGTTATATAATTGTTAATTTTGTTATGCAGGCGTTTGGGACTTAGTTTCCGCCATAGGACGGATCAGCCTTTGGCTGATATCATTTATCATCTATTATTTATTTTCTATGAAAAAAACAAAACTAATTACTCTTCCTCTCATACTCATAACTTTGTTGACCGCAGGTCTTGGATGCAAGGGATTGAGCG
>CAYXGV010000009.1:0-3746 GCA_964464685.1 uncultured Gammaproteobacteria bacterium
TTCCTAAAAAATAAAAATATTATTTATGAAAGCAACATTAGAAAAAATTAAGCAAGAGTTTATAAAAGGTTTGGCTGAAGTCAAAGAGACTTTGCAATTGGAAGAACTGGAGCAGAGATTTTTTTCACGTAAGTCTGGCGAAATTACTGAGGTGATGAAAAACTTGAAAAGTTTGTCTGGTGAAGCCAAAGCTGAATTTGGTAAATTGGCCAACGAGGTAAAAACAGAATTGGAAGAAATGTGTTCAAAAAAGAAAAGAGATTTGCAAAAAACTAAAATGGGGGATTTGGCTGATACTGAGTGGATTGACGTGACCGCACCAAAATTACCAAAAAAAGAAAGCGGACATTTGCATCCCAATACAATTGTTCAAAATGAATTGGAACATCTTTTTACCTCGATGGGTTTTTTGGTGTTAGATGGCCCAGAATTAGAAAGTGATTATTATAATTTTGAGGCATTAAATATTCCTCCCAGTCATCCAGCCAGGGATGCACAAGATACTTTTTATATAAAAGATAACAAAGATTGGGTGATGCGTACCCAAACTTCGCCAATGCAAATCAGGGCAATGCAAAAATATGGTGCACCTCTTCGTATGATTGTTCCGGGACGTTGTTTTCGTAATGAAGCCACCGATGCTTGTCATGACCATACTTTTTATCAATTAGAAGGTTTGGTGATAGATAAAGATATTTCTGTTTCCAATTTGATTGCGGTTATGAAAGAATTATTGCAGGGAGTTTTAAAAAGAGAAGTGGAAGTTCGTTTACGTCCTGGATATTTTCCATTTGTTGAGCCTGGTTTTGAGCTTGATATGAGATGTTTGGTGTGTGAAGGTGAAGGTTGTGGTGCCTGTAAACATTCTGGTTGGGTAGAAACTTTACCATGTGGATTAATTCATCCAAAAGTTTTGGAATATGGTGGTCTTGATCCAAAAGAGTGGAGCGGTTTTGCTTTTGGTCTTGGAATGACACGACTCGTTATGCAAAAATATAAAATTGAAGATATTAGGCATATACATTCGGGAGATTTAAAGTTTCTTAAGCAATTCTAAATTATTTTAGATAGCACACAGATTTAACTGATTAAACAGATTTGAACAGATCTGTCAAAATCAGTCCAATCTGTTTAATTAGTGTTCTATTTTTTATGTTAATATCATATAACTGGTTAAAAAATTATGTTGATCTACCAGACTCTCTGACTCCAGAAGAGTTGGCTTTGAAATTGACTATGAGCACGGTGGAAGTTGAGGGGACAGAGAGGCAGGGTGAGTTGTTGGATGGAGTGGTGGTTGGTGAAATTTTAGAAATAAAAAAACACCCTGATGCTGATAAATTGAGTGTGGCACAAGTAGATGTTGGCGAGGAAAAGCCACGTCAAATTGTTTTTGGACAAATGGTTGAAATGGAAGTTGGTTTTAAAGTTCCTGTGGCTTTGGCTCCTACAAAATTGCCAGGCGACAAAGAAATAAAGAAAGCCAAACTGCGTGGGATTGCGTCTGAAGGTATGCTTTGTCTTGATCAAGAGATGGGTCTTGCTAAAGAAGGTGTGAGTATTAGATTTTTTGATAAAGAAACAAAAAATGGCACGCCAATTATAAAAGAGCTGGGTTTGAATGATGTTGTAATTGATATTGATAATAAATCAATGACCCATCGGCCGGATTTGTGGGGGCATTATGGGATGGCAAGAGAAGTGGCAGCTCTTTATCATAAAAAATTAAAAGAATATCCTGTTAAGGAAAAAGGAATAAGGAATAAGGAAAAAATCAATTATAAATTACAAGTTGATGTGGAGGATACAAAACTTTGTCCAAGATATATGGCAGTCATAATTGATGGGGTCAAAATTGCACCGTCACCAGAGTGGTTGCAGAAAAAATTATTAGCAGTTGGACTTAGACCAATAAATAATATTGTAGACATTACAAATTATATTTTGTTTGATTTGGGTCAGCCGATGCATGCGTTTGATAAGTCAAAAGTTGAAAGTAAAAAGTTAAAAGTCGAGATTGTTGTTCGACACGCTGAGGATGGTGAGAAGTTTATAACACTTGACGGACAAGAACATGAGTTATCTTCTGACATGTTGGTGATTGCCGACCAAGAAAAAGCAGTTGCTCTGGCTGGTGTTATGGGCGGTTTGGAGAGTGGGGTTAGTGACGATACTACCACCATTGTTTTTGAATCTGCTAATTTTGATGCTCTGAATATTAGAAGAACCGCTACACGATTGGGAATTAGAACCGATTCTTCGGCTCGGTTTGAAAAAAGTTTGGATCCAAATAATTGTGAATTAGCTTTGCGTCGGGCGGTTGAACTCACACTTGAGCTTTGCCATGGTGCAAAAGTAGTTAGCAAAGTAGTTGATGAGTCTAATTTTTCGTTATTCCAAGGGCCGATAGAATTGTCGCTTGAGTTTTTGAATAAAAAAATTGGTGTTAAATTGGAGAAGAAAGAAGTAATAAAAATTTTGGAAAGTTTGGGTTTCAAAATAAAAGATCAGAAAAATATTTTGTCAGTACATGTTCCTACTTGGCGAGCGACCAAAGACATTTCTATTCCAGAAGATTTGGTAGAAGAAGTTGCTAGAATTTATGGTTATGGAAATATACCAACTGTTTTGCCAACTTTTTCAATTGTTCCACCAGAGCGAAATGAATTAAAAATATTAGAGCGGAAATTAAAAGATATTTTGAGTTTGGAATTTGGTTTTGATGAAGTTTATAATTATTCTTTTATTTCACCCAAATGGATTGAAATTGCTGGTTTGGATGAAAAAGATTTAATCAAACTTGATAATCCAATTGCCAAAGATCGTCCATATTTACGTCATAATTTGTGGCCAAATTTATTAGAAAATGTAGAAAAGAATTTACACGAATTTGATAATATAAAAATATTTGAAGTTGGACAAATCTTTGATAAAAATAATCCAGGGGTGAGAATAGCTGATAATAGTGACGAATTATTACCACGTCAAAATTTGATGTTGGGTCTAGCTTTTGCTAGTAAAGGAGTTGATAAACCTTTTTATGAATTGTCAGAAGTGGTACAAGGAATTTTTGATCACTTCAATTGTGAATATGAAATCAAAATTGTTGGAGAAACAAAAGGCGATTTTATTCATCCGGGGCGAATTGCTGAGATAGTTGTAAATAATGATGTGGTCGGCACGATTGGTGAAATTCATCCGACTATTTTGGAAGAAGTTGGTATTGGTGAAAGAACTGCGCTAGTTGAAATAAATCTTAACAAATTAGTTGAACAAGTGACAGAAAAAAATAATTACCAAAGATTACCAGCTTACCCAGTCGTAGAGCGTGATGTGGCTTTTTTGGTGGATAAAAAAGTTTTAAATTCTGATATTATTAGTGGTTTAAAAAATATTGATGGATTGATAAGAGAAGTAGAATTGTTTGATGTGTATGAAGGTAACAAAATTCCGGCTGGAAAAAAGAGTTTAGCTTATCGTATTACTTATCGTAGTGATGAAAAGACGCTAGAGTCAGTAGAAGTAGATAAGGTTCATGATAGACTGGTTAAAATGTTAGAGAAAGAATTTGGTGCCGAGGTTAGAAAGTAGTTTTCAATTGTATTTTTATCCATGTATTTTGTATTTTGATACAGATGTGTTATAATATATTTGCCTGTTAAATTTTAATTATCATAAGCGCGCCATGCTTGCGCTTTTGACGAGGGGAAAAATATGCTTGAATCAAGCACCGACCTTTTATATGT
>CAYXGV010000009.1:3846-14210 GCA_964464685.1 uncultured Gammaproteobacteria bacterium
TAGTAAATAGTAAATAGTAAATAGTAAATAGTAAATAGTAAATAGTAAATAGTAAATAGTAAATAGTAAATAGTAAATAGTAAATAGTAATTAGTAATTAAGTGACCCTCGATTTTTGTCGGGGGTTTTTTGTGTCGTGTTGCGTGGGTTGTGTGTCGCGCTTGTGGGGGTTGACAAGCTATTTCATTTATATGGTAAAAAAACTATACTATAAATAGATACCAAAACCGTATCAGTGATACGGCCTAGGTTTTCCCCTGAAAAAAGGAGGTGCGACATGGGGACAAACACGGTAGAACGAGGTCAGAAAAGTGTGCTTTTGGGCAGTCGGGAAGAACCGTTTCCAGTTGAATCGGATGTGTGGGTAATTCCACACCGTTGTCGAGGTCGAGTTTGCGAAGTGATCAACTCTCGCTACGTAAGGGTTCGACTGGATGTTGGTGGAACTTTCCGGATTCATGTTGGCAACCTCTGGTCAGCCAGATGAGGAGGTGAACATGGCGTCGCATTGTATTTCGGGGGCAAGGGTCGTGGTTTGTTTTTTGTGTTTACCTCGACCCCCTCCGTTTAATTTGACTCCCCTTGGCGGGGGAGTTTTTTGTTTTCACTGGGTTTATTTTAAGATATTTTTTTATTTGATAAAAATTCGGAAATATAGTAGGATATATACGGATAACGGATAATGCGGATTTACTGATGTTACGGACTCAACCGTTAAATCTGTATATCCGCATTATCCGTTATCCGTATATATTTTATACTAACCTATTGTTTTTAACTGTACTATGGATTTTCAACACCTGCATTGCCATTCGCATTTTTCTTTGTTGGATGGTTTGCCCAAATTAAAACCACTGGTAAAAGCGTTCAAAGAACGTGGTTTTAAGGCTGCCACTTTGACTGATTATGGATCAATGTATGGGGCAATAAAATTTCTTCAAATTTGTCAAGCTGAAGATATTAAGCCGATTATTGGATTTGAGGCTTATATCGCCCCTAGAAAAATGTCAGATAAAGATCCACAATATGACAAAAATTTGTTTCATTTAATTTTGCTTGCGGAAAATTATAATGGTTATGTAAATTTAATGAAATTATCGTCCCTCGGACATTTGGAAGGTTTTTTTAATGGTAAGCCGAGGTTGGACAAAGAGGCCTTAAAAAAATATTCCCAAAATGTTATTGCTTTGTCCGGCTGTATTAGAGGTGAAGTACCACAACTTTTGCAACAGGGTAAGTTGGAGGAAGCCAAATCAAAGGCCTTGGAATACAATGAAATTTTTGGTCAAGACAATTTTTATTTGGAATTACAAGATCATCCGGCCATTGTCGGTCAAATGGATGTGAACACAAAACTTGTTCAATTATCCAAAGATACTGGCATCCCATTGGTGGTAAGTCGGGATGTTCATTATTTAAATATTGATGAGGCCGAGGCGCAGGACATTCTTTCTTGTATTCGCGACGGTCGGAAGGTGGATCAGATTGACCGAGAAGATTATCGTCAAGTAGATAGATCTCTCAATACTGCTTCAGATATAATATCTCGTTTTCGTCATGTGCCAGAGGCTTTGGCTAATACTATTAAAATAAGAGATAGAATCAATTTAGAAATAGAATTAGATAAGTGGCATTTTGCGCCAGTTGATTTGCCAGTGGATAAAGATGCTAATGAATATTTGCATGATTTGGTTTATGAAAAAGTGACAAAATTTTATCCAGAAATAACTGACGAGATTAAAGACCGAATTGAATATGAATTTGGGATTATTAGTAAAAAAGGTTATTCGCCATATTTTATTTGTGTGGCCGATTATGTAGAATATGCCAAAGTCAATGGGATTGTAGAAACAACTAGAGGATCCGCAGCTGGTTCTTTAATTTCTTATGTTATGGGAATTACGACAGTGGATCCACTTAGATTTAAGTTACCATTTGAACGTTTTTTAAATCCTTTTCGTCCTAGTCCACCTGATATTGATACTGATTTTGCGGATGATAGACGTGATGACATGATTAAGTATGTGACGGAAAAATATGGTGTTGATAAAGTAGCTCAGATTATTACCTTTGGTACCATGGCCGCCCGTGGTAGTGTGCGTGATGTGGGTCGGACATTGAATCTTTCCTATAGTTTTTGTGATCAAGTGTCCAAACTTATTCCCATGGGGGCGCAAGGTTTTCCTATGACTATAAAAAGAGCCATAGATGAAGAACCAGATTTGCGTAAATTATATAATACTAACGAAGATGTAAAAAAATTATTAGATTTAGCCCAAAAAGTAGAAGGTTGCGCACGTCATACTTCTATTCATGCCGCGGGTGTGGTTATTTCTCCAACACCACTGACAGATTTTTCTCCAGTACAACATGAAACTGGTGGTGAACGTTTGACTACTCAATATGAAATGAAATCAGTTGAATCAGCTGGGGTTTTGAAGTACGACTTTTTGGGAATTAGAAATCTTTCCATATTAGGAAGATCAGTGGAAATTGTTAAAGCCACGACCGGTGTTGATATTAATATTTATGCTTTACCTTTGGATGATGAAGAAACTTTTGCTATGTTAGCTCGGGGTGAAACTATGGGTTTGTTTCAACTTGGTGGTTCGGGCATGACCAAGTGGCTCAAAGAACTTAAACCAAATAGAATTGAAGATATTATGGCCATGGTGGCGTTGTATCGTCCTGGTCCGATGGAATCTATTCCCGAATATATTAAAAGAAAACATAATCCTGAATTTGTTAGATATTTGGATCCACGCATGGAAGAATATTTAGAAGCCTCTTATGGACTTTTTGTTTATCAGGAAGATGTTATGTTATCGGCTATTCATTTGGCTGGTTATGATTGGATGGAAGCAGACAAATTTAGAAAAGCCATGGGTAAAAAAATTCCTCAAGAAATGGCCAAACAAAAAATTAAGTTTTATGATGGTTGTAAAAATTATGGTAAAATTAAAAGAGAAATTATAGATGAAATGTGGAGAGCTATTGAACCTTTTGCTGCTTATGGTTTTGGTAAAGCTCATGCCGCTTCCTATGGTATTGTGGCTTATCAAACTGCTTATTTGAAAGCTCATTATCCTGTCCAGTATATGGCGGCTGTATTGCATGCTGAGTTTGGTGATGCTGATAAAGTGGCGGAAATTTTTCATGAATGTATTAAAATGGATATTAAAGTTTTACCACCAAATATTAATGAAAGTTTTCGTAATTTTGCTATGGTTTCCAAACCCGGAGAACCTGGTGTGATTAGGTTTGGTTTGAATGCCATCAAAAATGTTGGTAAAAATATTTGTGATGTTATTTACACCGAAAGAAAACAGAATGGTAGTTATCAGAGTTTGGAAGATTTGTTGGAAAGAGTGCAAGACAAGGATTTGAATAAAAAATCTTTGGAAAGTTTAATCAAATGCGGGGCAATGGATTGTTTTGAAATAGACCGAGGATTATTATTGGGAAATATTGAGAATATTTTATTTTTTAGCCGACAGAATAAAGAAAAGAATTTGACTAATCAAGATTCTTTATTTGCTGGAACTGGAATAGATTTGGGTACAAAAGTGACTTTGAAAAAAGCCGAAGAAGCCACCTTGGATGATAAATTGATCTGGGAAAAAGAATTATTGGGTGTTTATGTTTCTTCGCATCCTTTTAAATATTATTCTGACAGGTTTGCCAATATTTTTGTGCCACTTGATCAGCTAGAAAAATCTGGACGTGATCAATGGGTAGTGATTGGTGGGGTGATAGACAGTGTAGAAAAGAAGATAACTAAAAAAGGTCAAATTATGTTGTTTGTGTCAATTCAAGATACTAATGGACAGATGGAACTTTTGGTTTTTCCAAAAACTTATGAAACAACTAAGGAACTTTGGCAAGAGGGTGAAGTGGTTTGTGTGGTGGGAAAAACTCCGAAAGAAGATGGCGATAACAAAATTTTTGTGGAAAAAGTGTTTACTTTGACAAAAGATAATGCCGAACAGGTCTGTGGACAATTTTTACATAATCAGTCAGTTTTGGATAATACTGAACAGGCGACGGAAAAGAGTGTAATTTTGAGTTTATCAAAAAAAGAATTAAGAGAAAAGACAGAAGATCTTAAAAAAATATTTGCTAAATATCCGGGTGATTATCAGATTTTTATTAAAGTAGAGGATAAAACAATCAAAACCCAAGCCATGGTTGATTGGGATAAAAATATTCAATTAGATATTGAAGCTTTGGTTGGGGTAGGTGGATTAGAGGTATTTAACTAATAATTTTTTTGTGATATAATATAAAATATTCACAAAAGGGTAATTTTTACTATGCCAAAGAAAAAAGAGCAAAAAAATATACTGTGGTTCAATGAAATTGATATTTTAGATGTTCCTTTGGTTGGAGGTAAAAACGCTTCGTTAGGGGAGATGTATTCCAAATTAACCACCAAAGGTATTAGCATTCCAAACGGCTTTGCAGTAACTTCCAAAGCTTATTGGGATTTTTTGAAAATTACCAATTTGGAACAAAAAATAAAAAAAATGGTCAAGGGATTGGATGTTCAGGATGTTAAAGCTTTGGCAATTACTGGAAAGAAAATTCGTAATTTAATTTTGGCAGCCAAGTTTCCCAAATCATTGGAAAAAGAAATAATTATTGCTTATAAAGAATTATCCCAGCAATGTAAAACCAAAAATTTGTCAGTGGCAGTTAGATCCTCGGCTACAGCTGAAGATTTGCCTGATGCCAGTTTTGCTGGTCAACAAGAAACTTATTTAAATGTCGTGGGTGAAAAAGATTTGCTTTTAGCTGTAAAAAAATGTGTATCATCTCTATTTACTGACAGAGCCATTTCCTATCGTGAAGCCAAGGGTTTTGAACACATGAGTGTAGCTTTATCGGTGACAGTTCAGCAAATGGTAAGATCAGATGTGGGTGCAAGCGGTGTATTGTTTACATTAGATACAGAATCAGGTTTTCCCGGAGTAGTTTTGATAAATTCTGCTTATGGTCTTGGTGAATATGTGGTTAAAGGCCGAGTAACGCCAGACCAATTTTACGTTTTCAAAGAAGGTTTAAAACAAGGTAAAAGAGCTATTATTAGTCGTATTTTGGGTAGCAAAGAAGTGAAACTAATTTATGCCAAAACTAGAGGTACTAAACAATCCTTGGTGCCAAAAAATAAGCAAAATAAATTTGCTATAACTGATGAAGATGTTTTGCAACTGGCCAAGTGGGGGATGGAGATAGAAGAACATTATAAAAAAGCCCAAGATATAGAATGGGCCAAAGATGGCCAGACTGGAAAATTATATATTGTGCAAGCTCGACCAGAGACAGTCAAGGCTCGCTCCAATCATTCGGTAATTGAAAATTACAAATTAAATAAAAAGGGAAAAATTTTGTTATCAGGTATAGCAGTTGGACAAAAGATTGGGGCGGGTAAGGCACGAGTAATAGAAAAACCAGACCAGATGAAGACCTTTAAAAAAGGTGAAATTTTGGTGACTAGAATTACTGATCCTGATTGGGAACCAATAATGAGAATTGCCAGTGCTATTATTACTGAACAAGGTGGAAAAACTTCTCATGCTGCGATTGTTTCGCGTGAGTTGGGTGTACCTTGTTTGGTGGGGGCAAAAAATGCTAGAAAATTACTCAAAACTGGTAAAAAAATAACTGTTAGTTGTGCCGAAGGCGATGAAGGTATTGTATATAATGGTATTTTACCGTTTGAAGTAAAAAAGACCGAGATAAAAGAAATTGCCTCAACCAAAACAAAAATAATGATGAATGTGGGTGATCCTGACAATGCATTTGCTTTGTCGTTTTTACCAAATGATGGGGTCGGTTTGGCAAGAGAAGAATTTATTTTTACTAATTTTATCCGCATTCATCCACTTGCTTTGATAAATTATAATAAATTAAAAGATAAAAAAGCTAAGAAAAAAATTGCTGAAATGACCAAGGGCTACAAAAATAAGTCTGATTATTGTGTGAGTAGATTGGCTGAAGGAATTGCTAGAATTGCAACAGCATCATATAAAAATGATGTCATTGTTCGGTTGTCAGATTTCAAAACCAATGAATATGCTACTTTGATTGGTGGAAAAGAATTTGAACCAAAAGAAGAAAATCCAATGTTGGGTTGGCGCGGGGCTTCGCGTTATTATTCCAAAGAATACAAACAGGCTTTCAAATTAGAGTGTGAGGCAATTAAAAAAGTTCGCAATGATTGGGGATTGACAAATGTGATTGTAATGGTACCATTTTGCCGAACTCCCGAAGAGGGGCAAAAAGTTTTGGACACGATGAAAGAATTTGGTTTAAAACAAGGTGAAAATGGTTTACAAGTTTATGTGATGTGTGAGATTCCGTCCAATGTAATATTGGCCGAAGAGTTTGCCAAAATATTTGATGGTTTTTCAATTGGTTCCAATGATTTGACTCAATTAACTTTGGGAGTTGATCGTGATTCTACATTAGTTAGTCATGTTTATGATGAAAAAAATAAAGCCGTCACAACTTTGATTCGTGATGTAATTAGAATAGCTCACAAAAATAAACGAAAGATTGGTATTTGTGGTCAAGCCCCTTCTGATTATCCAGAATTTGCCGAGATGTTAGTAAGAGAAGGAATTGATAGTATATCTCTTAATCCCGATACAGTTGTGGCTACGCGTGAGCGCATTGCTTACACTGAAAAAACTTTGGGTAAAAAAGGTAAAAAAACTAGTGCCAAGTTTTTGAGTTTGGTGATTGCCTTTGGTGTGTTGGCTTTTGGAATTATGAGTTTGGGTGCTGGCTGTACCAATCAAGTTATAAAAAATACGGCTCCCAAAATAAATAATAATGAATTGACTCCGGCCCAAGTGAGAGAAAAAGTTATGCAAGCCAAGGATGATGAATTTGCATTAAAAATGTATGATTTAAGAGAATCAACTTTTGCTAATTTTGAAATAAAATATCCGGTCAGTTGGTCAGTTGAAAATTGGAACGGGGGATTGACAATGAAAAATGATGAGACTGGAGAATATATAAGTATTTTTAAACAATTAGTCTCTCATCCAATGGGAGGAAATGAACCTAAAAATATTGAAATTAGTGGTCAAAAAGGAATTTATTATGAAGATGGGGAATTTAAGATTGTTGAATTTGATTTGAATGCTGAAAAAATTATTTTAGAAATTAATGGTAAAACCGATAAATTTCAAGATATTTTGAGTACGTTAACATTTACACAAAATGATACACCTGATCGAGCCTTGACCCATTGGGATGTAAAAGAAAAACGGATTTGCGTTCAGATGATTACTTATGCTAGAATAAATAAGACGGCGGACTGTCAGATGTTTAGCACACCGTGCGACGTACCTGATAGTTGGGAGGTTTGTGATAATAATTAAGTTATAAAATATAATTTTATGGCTAAACCTGCAAATTTAGAACATTCGGCTTTTGGTTGGTCAAAAGATGATTTTGCTAGACCAGATTTTTTTGTTGACCCAGAAACCAACGAAAGAATAGAGGGGAAAGTGTTATCTTTTTCTTCGGATGGAGGCAATAAAATGGCTGAAATTGTGACTCCAAATGGAGAAAAAAAGATAGTTAAAATTTTAGAAAAAACCAAAATAGAAGCTTTTGATTTTGAGTCAATAATTTCTTCTCATCCTGAATCTTTTGAACTTAATGGTAAAAAATATCCAGTTGTCTCTGACGAGGAATTTAAGATTTTGGACAATCAAGACCCTGAAATTGCCAAAGAAATGGAAAGAATTTTAAGGCTTAGAGGTATTCATGGCGGAGAAAATAATTTAGTTGAGGTTTATTTGTGGGATAAAAAACGAGTGGTAAAAATATCAACTACCAAAGATGATTTCGGAACCTTTTTAAGTTAATTTTTAAATTTGAAATATATGGAAAGACCAGATCATTGGAATTACGTCCGTGGATTTGGAGCACCAGAAGATCTACGTAAGGAAAACAAACATTTACCCCAACCCCAAATTGGAGAATTATATCAAATTAAGTCGAAGCAAGATGGTAATCCGGTGGTAATGAAAGTTATTGAACTTAAAAGTGGTGGTGACGGTGGGCAACTTGTGGTAATGGAAGCAGAAAATGCTTTTGATACTAAGACTGGCCAAAGGCGGGGAGTACCTGATCAAATAACAATGCCGTTGGAAAATTTAGTGGATTATAAAAAAGTTGATTAAAAGTTGATTATCCCGTGAGTGTGATGCGTGGTAGCGATAAAATTAAGAGTAAAATTCAACTAGATTGTCCGATTTTATTAATTAAATAGAATGACACAAGTGAAGTGAAAATCATTAGATTTTCATCTCATTTTTGTCATTCTAAATTAAAAAGAGAATTTGGCGACGGAGCCTATAAAAAGCTCAGCGGACCGGACGGGACTCGAACCCGCAACTTCCGCCGTGACAGGGCGGTGCTCTAACCAGTTGAACTACCGGTCCGCAGAGCTTTTTAATTTGGTTTGAATTGTTTTTGGATTACGGACACCAGTTGCCAGGTCATCCGACCTGGTCCGGTCGCATGACCGGAAACTACTGGGGTCCGTATGATGAAAAGATTATAACACAATCTTTTCATATTTTCAAGCCTTATTTTTTCTCTTCGGCCTTAGCTTTTAGTGTTCTTTTCAGCTTTTTTTTGTCGCGTCTGATTTTGGCTTCTTCTCGTTCAATTTTGAATTTAGCGTTATTTTTTTTTCTCATTCCCATATTAGTAATTTTAGTATTAAATAGTGATAATATAATACACTATATTGAAAAATATGTCAATAAGAGATAATAACCACAGTAAGATACCCAGTCATCCGACTGGGTTATTTTGGCTTGCGCCAAAATAAAAAGACCCTCGAAGTGTTCGGTGATGGTATTGGGACAAAGGAGGGGGTGTCCCGCCATCAGCCAAACACTTTAAAGGTCTTTGGTGATTGCTAGATTGTTATATCATAATAGCATATTTGAGTTATTTTGTCAAGAGGGGTTATGTGGATATTTTTATAGAAACAAAAAACCGGTCTTTTGAGAACGGTTTTTTAAATATCGTATATTATTATTTTACCGCTTCTACAATCTTGGCAAAAACTTGTGGTTCTTTGGCAGCGATTTCGGAAAGTACTTTGCGATCCAATTCTATATTTTTCTTTTTTAGACCACCCATAAATTTGCTATAGCTCAGATCAAATTTGCGGACAGCTGCGTTGATGCGAACTTGCCAGAGACCACGCATAGTTCTTTTCTTTTTGCGTCTGTCGGCATAAGCATAAGCACCAGCTTTGGTATCAGCAGTTTTGGCAACTTTGATCAGGTTTTTTCGTCCACCTTCAAAACCTTTGACACGTTTGTGTAAATTGCGACGTTTTTTTACATGTCCAACACCTCGTTTAACTCTTGGCATATTTGATATTATTATTTCATTAGTATGGCTATCATTTAAATATTTTTGATGGCTTTGGTAATAGTCTCATTCATGCTTTTGTGCATGGTAGTATCACTACGTTTATTTCGTTTGGTATTACCAGATTCTCTTGAGTTGAAGTGGTCTTGGCCACAGGTACGTTTAATAATCTGGATGCCTTTTTTACCCTTTTTTACTTTAAAACGTTTGGCAGTAGCCTTGTGTGTTTTTGCTTTTGGCATAAATTTGTTTATTGCTCCCAGCCTCCGCCAGAGGACGGATGAGCCCTTTGGCTCAAGAGCTGGTCAGCCTTTGGCTGATATTTGTTTATGGAGTTATCTGGATGTTAAAACGTGATTATTTTAATATATTTTAACAATCTTGTCAAGTGAGCCATTGTTAATTACTTTTTGGCGATTATGGCAGTAATTTTGTTGCCCTGTTTGGTGGGGAGTTGTTCTAAGCGAATTTCTATTTTTTCACCTAATAATTTGGAAAATTTGTTTATAACAGCAAAGGCGATCATTGGTTTGGCATTTTCTCGACCTCTGAGTGTTAACTCCAGTTTTACCTTATCGCCACGACTTAAAAATTTTTCAGCTTGATTTAGACGTACTTCCATGTCGTGCTCACTAATTCGGACAGATAGTCTAATTCCTTTGGTTTCGGTTTCGTGGGCTTGTTGTTTTTGCTTGCGGACTTCTTTTTCTTTTTGATATTTAAAATGACTAAAATCAATAATTTTGCAAACTGGTGGATCGGCTTTTGGATTGACTTCAACCAAATCTTTTTCTTGTTCCATCGCCATATTAATGGCTTCGTGAATAGAAAATACGCCGATATTATTGCTCTCACTATCAAGCAAACGGACTTCTGATGCGTTTATTTTATTATTCAAACGGTAGTTTAGAATAAGTGGTTTATCCGGTCTTTTTTTGCGAGATATGCGCATA